>CAMHHO010000004.1:0-61845 GCA_946184965.1 uncultured Prevotellaceae bacterium
ACATTAAAATAATCAAATCTCCAAATTTTTTTGCTAAAATAGCAAATTATTCTTACCTTTGTGGCGCAAATGAAGACGATATACCTGAACAGACAAGTGGAAAGGCCCATTCCTTGTGTGGCAACCATCGGTTTTTTCGACGGTGTTCACCTTGGCCATCGATATATTATAAGTAAGGTGGCGGAGATGGCACGCCGTGAAGGACTGGCCTCCATGGTTGTTACCTTTGAGCGTCACCCCCGTCAGGTGCTTCATTCTGATTGGTGCCCACAGCTACTGTCGACGCTTGACGAGAAGGTAGAACTGCTTTCGCAGACGGGCATTGACTATTTAGTGGTACTGCAGTTCGACGAGGCTATGGCATCGCTGTCAGCGCGTGACTTCATGCACGACATCTTACGGCAGCAGTTAGATGTCAAAGTTTTGGTAATTGGCTACGATAACCGTTTCGGCCACAACCGCACGGAAGGGTTTGACGACTATGTAAACTATGGCCATGAGATGGGGATGTCTGTTGTTCAGGGTGATCCTATCGAAGTGGGCAGTCTCAGGGTCAGCTCTTCCAAAATCCGCAGACTATTGGCAGAGGGACAGGTAGAACAGGCCGCTGAATGTCTAGGGCGACCCTATATGTTATCGGGGAGAGTTGTCAGTGGCGAGCATATTGGCACGGAGATTGGTTTTCCTACGGCCAACCTGCAGTTGGCGGAAGACGGGAAACTTGTTCCAGGTTCTGGGGTATATGCCGTCAAGGTAAAGCTGGAAGGATTACCAGATCTTTACCACGGCATGATGAATATTGGCAGCCGGCCGACATTCGGCGGACATTGCCAGACGCTTGAGACCCACCTTTTCCACTTCGATAGTAACATCTACGGTCAGCAGATGACCGTATCGTTTGTCAGCCGTTTACGTTCTGAAACAAAGTTTGACAGCCGCGAGGCGCTGATGTCACAGTTGGAATCAGACTTGCGTCAGGCCGAAGCAGCACTAAATAAAGAATCTGAATTATGATAAAAGCTATTTTCTACACCCTTATTTTTGCAGTTATTCAGGCATTGATGCTTCCCTTAATGAAAGCCGTCCAACGGTTGATAGGCATGGAGGTCAGCCAACAGAATGCCACAAACATGATTATAGCCATGACTGCGAGTAGTATCATCGTTTTGGTGCTATTCCTTTTCTTCCGCTGGGCTGAAGTGTCGCGCAGTTATGTACGTTCCCGTCCATGGGCCACACTCTTTTGGTGCGCCTTAGCGGCAATGGGAGCCATCATTCCTTCAAGCTGCCTTCAGGAATTGATGCCCGAGTTACCGAATATCGTGGAGGAGGAGTTCGACATGATACTTCGCGACCGATGGGGCTATTTCGCCATAGGCCTGTTGGCGCCAGTATGCGAAGAACTGGTGTTTCGCGGTGCCGTTTTGCGCGCCTTACTCCGATGGACGCCCCGCCACTGGTTGGCCATTGCCATCTCTGCCCTATTATTTGCACTTATCCACGCAAATCCTATCCAAATGCCCCACGCCTTCCTCGTTGGCTTGCTGTTAGGCTGGCTCTACTACCGGACGGACAGCATCGTGCCGGGCATTGTCTATCACTGGGTGAACAACAGCATTGCCTACGTCGTTTATAACTTCTATCCCGATCCGCAGATGAAGCTTATCGATTTGTTTGGCAGTCAGCGCACAGTGGCGGCCGCCGTGCTGTTCTCGTTGTTGATTCTGCTGCCAGCTCTCTACCAATTGAACCTGCGACTGCACAAGGCAAAATAAATGAAATGGGCCACCCCGGCATCCCGGTGGTGGCCCTTACCTTGTTTGTGCTTCAAAGTATGTTATGAAAATTTGAGAGAATCGAAGCCTCACGGCTTCATTTTTGTTTTAATTGAAATGATTGTTTATAGAGAAAGCTTAGATAAATATCTTTTCCTTTTTGTCAGTACTTCGGTGATGCGGGATTCACAGCAACATTTGTGGAGTCTTCCAAGAGATTCTCAGCCTGAATCGGTCCCAGCACGTCAACGGAGTCTTTCTGCTGCTGGTGATACTTGGCATACTCCTCCTGAGGATTATCCCAACCCCGATCCCACGGGGCCTGAGCTGCATTTCCGAGAGTCAGGACAATGGCAACCACAGCGGCAGCCTTGAACAGTGGCATCAGACGTTGTGTCAGAGTCAGCACGCGGGCTTTTACAGGCTCCTGCTGCTCCACCATCTCCAAGATGCGCTCATCGAAATCGTTGCCAAGAGATTCTTCCCTCTGGGCTTCATAGACAAAGAGCGTCTTGTACTTCGCCAGCCACACGGGAACGTCCTCCTGCGTAAAGAAAGCACGCAGTATTTCCTCTTCTTTCAGCGTGGTCTCACACTGAAAGTAGCGTTCCAGCAACTGTTCGATATATTTATAGTCCATATTTTTCTGCTTCAATATATTTCTGTTTTATCACTTGGCGAGCCCTGTAGATGTTAATCTTAACCTGTTCCTCGCTGATTTCCAGAATGGCAGCTATCTCCTTGTAGCTCTTTCCTTCGAAATCGCGCAACTGCATCACGCTTCGTTGTTTCTCAGGCAGGTTGTCGATGATACGTCTTACCAGCCTTATCCGGTCCTGCTGTATAGCCTGCTCCTCAGGGTTTGCCGTATGGCTGTAGTCCGGAGCATCATGCTCGTCAGTTTCAAGGCTCTGGTCCAAGAATCCCATTTTCCGTGTCTTGTCAAGTGCCAAATTACGGCAGATTGTCAGACAAAAGGCTTCCATCGACTCAATCTGTTCCCATTGCTCGCGCCTGTTCCAGACTTTTATCATTGTCTCCTGTACGACATCCTCAGCTTCCGCAGGATTGAGAGTTATGCGGAGTGCCAGTCTGTAGAGTTCGTTCTTCAGCGGCAGGACATCGTTTCGGAAACTGACTTTATTCACCTCTCTATATATTAAAGACGATTCAGAACAGGAAAAGTTACAATAAGTGGCAATATTTTATAATCGTTCCGTGCTGGCCGTCAATAGCCGTCGCCAAAGTGATAATTACCTGATTAACGCCTGCCTCCACGGCCCCTAATGCATTCTCTATCTTGGGCAGCATGCCACCGCTGATAGTACCATCCGCCTTGTAGCGCTCGAAGTCGGCCCGATTGATAACGGGGATCACCGAACTGTCGTCATCGGGATTCCGCAGAACCCCAGGTTTCTCAAAGGCGAAAATCAGCGTCACGTCGTAGAGTTCAGCCATAGCCTTAGCCGTTTCCGATGCCATCGTGTCGGCGTTGGTATTCAGTATGTTACCCTGTCCATCGTGTGTGAGCGGAGCGATGACAGGAACCATATCTTTTCCGATGAAATGGGCAATTTTTACACCGTCGGCTTTCTTTACGTCGCCCACATAACCATAATCGATGCCATTCTTGAGCGGACGCTTCACTGAACGAATAATGTCTCCGTCAGCTCCGCAGAGGCCGATGGCATCAACGCCGAGCGCCTGCAGACCAGCCACGACGTGCTTGTTTACCAAACCACCGTAGACCATCGTCACCACTTCAAGCATCGCTGCGTCTGTTATGCGTCGCCCGTCTACCATCTTTGTCTCAATACCCAAGGCGGCCGCCACCTTCGTTGCGCGCCTGCCACCGCCGTGTACCAGTATCTTCGCGCCGTCGATGGCAGCAAAGTCACGTAATAACTGAGTGAGCTGCAGTTCGTCCTCGACTACAGCTCCCCCAACCTTTACTATTGTCAGTTTCTCTTTCATCATTCCAAGTAAGTATAGCCGTAGAGCCCACTGCGATAAGTCGACAGGAACTCCTTACCCTCCTCCAGAGAAATCTTGCCATCCTTCACGCTCTTGGTCACCCATATTTCCAACTGGCGGACAAGCTTCTTCGGGTTGTACTGCACGTACTCCAGAACCTCCTCCACGGTCTCACCATCGATAATCTGGTCAATGTGGTAGCCATTGTCCTTTACCGAAATGTGTACGGCCGTAGTGTCGCCAAAGAGGTTGTGCATGTCGCCGAGAATTTCCTGGTAGGCACCCACGAGAAACACCCCGAGGTAGTAATTCTCGTTCTTCTTCAGCGAGTGGACGGGCAGCGAGTGCGAGTTGTGGCGGTTGGTCACGAAGTTTGCTATCTTGCCGTCAGAGTCGCAGGTGATGTCTTGTATCGTGGCATTGCGAGTCGGCCGCTCGTTCAGGCGCTGGATGGGCATGATCGGAAACACCTGGTCGATGGCCCACGAGTCACTAAGGCTCTGGAACAGCGAGAAGTTGCAGAAGTACTTGTCGGCCAGCAGCTTGTCGATACTCATCAGCTCCTCGGGCACGTGCTTCAGCGTTTTGGCCAGGGCGTGAATCTCATGACAGACGCTCCAGTACATCGCCTCAATCTCGGCACGCGTCTTTAGATCAACGATGCCGTGGCTGAATAGGTCGAGCACTTCCTCACGTATCTGCTCGGCGTCGTGCCAATCCTCCAGGACGTTGCGCGGCGAAAGATTGTCCCAAATCTCGTACAAGTCCTTCACCAACTGGTGCGAGTTCTCATCGGGCTCAAACTCCTCGGGCATCTCAGGCAGCGAAGCCGTCTCCAGAACATTGATGACCAGCACCGAATGGTGGGCAGCCAGCGAGCGGCCGCTCTCGGTAATGATGTTCGGATGGGGCAGGCCGTTCTTATTGGCTGCCTCAACGAATGTATAGATGCAGTCGTTCACATATTCCTGAATAGAGTAGTTGACACTACTTTCACTCGACGGCGAACGTGTGCCGTCGTAGTCAACACCCAGTCCGCCGCCGCAGTCGACAAACTCTACGCTGTAACCCATCTTGTGCAGCTGAATGTAGAACTGCGAGGCTTCGCGCAGGGCGGTCTGTATGCGGCGTATCTTCGTTATCTGCGAACCGATGTGAAAATGGATGAGCTTCAGGCAGTCACGCATATCCTTCTTGTCAAGCGTCTCGAGAGCTTCCAGCAGTTCGGCACTGGTCAGTCCGAACTTCGAGGCGTCGCCGCCGCTCTCCTCCCACTTGCCGCTGCCCGACGAGGCCAGCTTGATGCGGATGCCGATATTGGGCCTGACGTCGAGTTTCTTGGCAATCTTGGCAATGAGGTCCAGTTCGTTTAGCTTCTCCACAACGATGAAGATGCGCTTGCCCATCTTTTGCGCCAGCAGGGCCAGCTCGATGTACGACTGGTCCTTATAGCCGTTGCAGACGATGACCGAATCGCTCTGGCACTGCATAGCTATGACGGCGTGCAGCTCAGGCTTAGAGCCAGCCTCCAGACCGAGGTTGAACTTCCGGCCGTGCGAGATAATCTCCTCGACCACGGGCTGCATCTGGTTCACCTTAATGGGGTAGATGACGTAGTTTTCACCCTTATAGTCGTACTCTTTGGCCGCCTTCTTGAAGCAGCTCCACGTCTTCTCGATACGGTTGTCGAGAATGTCGGGAAATCTGAGCAGCACTGGCGCTGTGACGTCGCGCAGCGCCAGTTCGTCCATCACTTCGCGCAGGTCAATCTGCGTCGAGTCCTTACACGGCGTGACGTAGACGTTGCCTTCGTCGTTAATGCCGAAATACGAGGTGCCCCAACCGCCGATGTTGTACAGTTCGCGGGCGTCTTCAGTAGTCCATTTCTTCATTTACAGGTCGAGTAGTTCTTTCAGTTTCTCTATTGTTATTTTGATTTTCTCGTAGTTGTCCATCAGGCTCACGTCGAGCATGTATCGGGCCTTGGTGTAGAACTGTTCGCGATAAGCCACCTGCTCGCTGATATAGCCAATCAGTTCCTCAGGCGTCTTTCCCTTCAGCAGCGGGCGGTCACCCTTGCCCATCAGCAGGTGCTGGCGCAGCACCTCGGGCTCGCAGCGCAGGTAGACCACCTGTGCCTGCTGGTTCAGGTAGTCCATGTTGTCGAAGAAGCAGGGCGTGCCGCCGCCACAGCTGACGACGATGTCCTCAAACTCTGCCACCTCATGCAGCATGTTGCGCTCAATCTGCCGGAAACCCTCCTCGCCTCGCTCGGCAAAGATTTGGCTCACCTTCTTGCGCATGCGGCTCTCGATGTACCAGTCCAGGTCGTAGAACGGCAAACCGATTTCCTTGGCCAGTGCCTTGCCGACGGTCGTCTTCCCCGACCCCATGTAGCCTATCAGGACTATTCTCTTCATCCCTTGTTGATTATGGCCATACACTCGTCGTAGGTCAGTTGTGCAGCCTTCTCGTGGAGGGCCTTAGGCAGCCGGTAGTTCTTTCCGTCGTAAGCCAGGTAGGGACCATAGCGGCCGTTCAGTACTTCGAGTTTTTCGTCCTCGGTAAAGATCTTCAAATGCTTCTGAGTGTCTGCCTTGCGCTTCTCCTCAATCAGTTTGACCGCCTCCTCCAGGGTAATAGCCATGGGGTCGGTATCCTTGGGCATCGACGTGTATTTGCCGGCGTGCATCACGTAAGGTCCGAAACGCCCGGCACCGATGGTTACTGTCTTGCCTTCATACTGGCCAATGTCGCGAGGCAGCTTGAACAGTTCCAGAGCCTCCTCCAGACTGACGCTCTCCATGCTCATCTTCTTGGGCAACTGGGCAAACTGCGGTTTCTCCTTGTCTTCGGCAGAGCCTATCTGCACCACTGGACCGAAGCGGCCGATCTTGACAAAAACGGGTTTACCCGACTTCGGGTCGATGCCCAACTGGCGCTCGCCGGCCTTGTGCTCATTACGGCTGTTCATAGCCTTGTCGACGGTGGGTTCAAAACTCTTGTCGAAGGTCTTCAGCATCTTTGTCCAGGCCTCGTCGCCTTCAGCAATCTTATCGAAGTCCTGCTCCACCTTAGC
This sequence comes from uncultured Prevotellaceae bacterium, assembly GCA_946184965.1. Classification (GTDB taxonomy): domain Bacteria; phylum Bacteroidota; class Bacteroidia; order Bacteroidales; family Bacteroidaceae; genus Prevotella. The sequence goes on from CAMHHO010000004.1 coordinate 6,829, forward strand.
CGTGAAGTTATAGTCCATAATGCCCGGGAAGTTCTCCATCAGGTAGTCGTTCACCACAATGCCGATATCCGTAGGCATGAGCTTGCCCTTGTCCGAACCGGCCAGCTCGCGGCGCACTTTCTGCGTTACCTGCTTGCCCTTGAGGGTATCGACAGTGTACACGCGCTCCTCACCCTTCTTGTCACCCTTGGCCACATACTCACGCTGCTGGATGGTCGAGATGGTGGGGGCGTAGGTCGACGGACGGCCAATACCCAACTCCTCAAGCTTATGCACCAAAGATGCCTCCGTATAGCGCTGCGGTCCCTGGCTGAACCGTTCGACGGCGGCAATCTCGCGGCGCGTCAGTTCCGTTCCCTTTTTCAGCGGGGGCAGCACGTGGCTGAACTCGTCCTGCTGCTGGTCCTCGTCGTCGCTCGACTCACGATATACCTTCAGGAAACCGTCGAATTTCACGACCTCGCCCTGAGCGATGAAGGTTGAGTTCTGAAGGTTGACATTTGGATTCTCTATATTAATTTCTGCTGTCGTCTTCTCCATCTCAGCGTCGGCCATCTGCGATGCGATAGTGCGCTTCCAGATGAGGTCATACAATTTCTTCTCCTGGGCTGTGCCCTCAATGGCCTGCTGGTTCATATAGGTCGGGCGGATGGCCTCGTGAGCCTCCTGGGCTCCCTTCGAACTGGTATGATACTGACGCGGCTTGGAGTAATTCTCACCGTAAAGATTGGTAATCTCCTCTTTCGAGGCACCTAAGCAGAGCTTCGACAGGTTCACCGAGTCGGTACGCATATAGGTAATGCGTCCACTCTCATACAGACGCTGCGCCACCATCATGGTCTGACTCACGGTGAAGCCCAGCTTGCGAGCAGCTTCCTGCTGCAGCGTCGACGTTGTGAAAGGCGGTGCCGGAGCTCGCTTCACGGGTTTCTGCTGTATGCTGCTGACGACGAACCGCGCCTCCTTGCAAGCTTCAAGGAACTGCTCTACCTCTTCATGGGTCTTCAGGCGCGTGGCCAGCATGGCTCTCACCTCCGACTGCGAGCCGTCGTCGTTGGTAACGCCGAAGATGGCGTTCACGCTGTAGTAAGCCTCAGTCTTGAAGGCCTGCAGCTCGCGCTCACGCTCTACAATCAGTCTGACGGCCACGCTCTGCACACGACCAGCCGACAGGGCCGGCTTCACCTTGCGCCACAGCACGGGCGACAGCTTGAAGCCAACCAGACGGTCGAGCACGCGGCGGGCCTGCTGGGCGTTCACCAGGTTCATGTCCAGGTGGCGCGGATGCTCAATGGCCTCCAGGATGGCGGGCTTTGTAATTTCGTGGAACACGATGCGGTTGGTCTTCTCTTCGTCCAGTCCCAACACCTCGCAGAGGTGCCAGGAGATGGCCTCTCCCTCACGGTCTTCATCGGACGCCAGCCACACCTTCTCGGCCTCCTTGGCTTGCTTCTTCAGTTCGCTGACCAGTTTTTTCTTCTCGTCGGGAATCTCGTACTCGGGTTCCAGCGATGTGTCGTCTATACTCAGTTCTTTTTTCTTCAAGTCGCGGATGTGGCCGTAGCTCGACATCACTTTGAAGTCCTTGCCTAAGAACTTCTCAATGGTTTTCGCCTTGGCAGGCGACTCAACGATAACCAGATTTTTCTGCATACTTTCTTCTTACTTTTGCAATTGTGGGGTGCAAAAGTACGCAAACTTTTCGCTTACACCTTATTATATATGTGTTTTTTTGCTTTTTTTAAGAGAAAAGCGTTCTTCTGCCTTACGGCGCTTTGTCGACGAAGGGCGTGCACTGACGTATCTCTACTGGAATAGTCTCCGTGCGGAGGCTCTCCTTCGTCACGCTGAGCCTCACCATGCAGGCTCGGCTGTTCAGCGGCTTAGGCTGGTCGAAGATGAAGTTGCCGATGCTGTAGTAAATCTTCTTTCCGCGATAGTCCTCGATGGTCTGCAGCGTGTGCGTGTGGTGGCACACCAGCACGTCGGCGCCGGCGTCTATCAGGCGGTGCGCCTCCATGCGCTGACGGGGCACGGGCCGCAGCGTGTGCTCTCCGCCCCAGTGCAGCGACACGATGATGACGGCCTTCGGGTCGGCGCGCCGTAGTCGGTTGACGCGGCTCAGCAGCGAGTCCATCGGCTCCTGACTGACGCAGGGGCGGTCGGTCAGGTAGGCGTAGTTCTCAAGGGCCAGGCGCAGCGAGGCCACAAGCCACACCCTGCGGGGCTGACTGGCCAGCAGCACGGGCTGTACCGCCTCGTCCATGTTCTGCCCCGCACCGATGGGCACCATGCCTGCCGCCTTGATGTTGCGGCGCGTGTCCATCAGTCCCTCGCGGCCCTGGTCTATCGAGTGGTTGTTGGCTAAGTTCAGGTGTGTAAAGCCGTGGCGGCGGAGCGTGTTCAGCCACTCCGGCTCGCCACGGAAAATATACAGTTTCTGTACGGGCGCCTTAATCTTGGTGGCCGGACACTCCAGATTACCCACGGCCACCTTCGCCTTGCGCAGCACAGCGTCTACGCCCCGCGAGAACATGCAGTCAGGCCCCCGCTGCTCAATGGCACGCCGCACGCCGCGGTCGAGCAGGATGTCGCCCGTCAGAACGACGGTCAGCGTGTCGGAGGCGGCAGCCCATAACGACCATCCCAGACTAACAGCCAGAGCTATAGAAAATCTCCTCATTCGGCTCCGGCTTCTGCTCCAAAGGCACCGTAATGGGCTCCATCCACTCGGGTACGCCCTTACGCGGGTTCTTCTCCAGCTCCTGCTGCCACTCCTCGTCGTTCAGCCGCTGCTTATCCATCGGCTCCGTGAACTCACGGTACGAGAAGACGGCACCGCGCATCAGGTACAGGTAGCCGCCAATCTCGACGACAACGTAGATTTCGTCGCCCAGTCCGACGGCCTCGTAGAGTATCGACTTATTGGGGTTGTTGTCGGAGTTGGCCGTATAGACGTCGGCCACCAGGGCCATCTTGCGGTCACTGCCCTCCACGTCGCTCCAGCCCATCAGGTATTGGTCAGGCTGGCGCAGCAGGTCGAGCGATATGTTCTCGAACGTCGCACCGATGCACTTTATCTGGTCGTACTCCTCGTCGGTCAGCGTTTTTCCCGCCAGTTCCTTCTCGCTGATGCGCAGCAGGAAGCCCACCTCCTCGCCGATGCGCTCCGTGGCCTCCTTCACCTTCTCGGTCATCATGTTGTGCTCATTCAGCAGGTTGGCAGTGTTGTCGAGCAGCTCTATGGCCTTCTTCCAGAACGTCACGTTCGGCTCAACATAGCCCTTCACCACGGGGTCGGGCGGTCCGCCGCCACCACACTCGGCACCCATAGGCTGCTTGGCGTAGAGGATGGCGTCGTGCTTCAGCTCGGCCCACGAGCTGAGGGCGGCGTTCAGGTTCTTGAGGTCCCAGCCGTCGCCGACCATGAAGTAGGGCACACCCTTGTCTTTCTCGTTGACGGTCTTCACCGTCTGCATCCACTGTGTGGCGAGACTCTTCTGCCAGTTGATTTCGCCCATGCGCTTCTTCATCTTCTCCAGCATCGGCTTGAAGTCCTTCCACTTCTGGCCCTCCTCTATCAGGACCTTCTCGGCGGCACTCACGCCCATGGCGGCCATGAAGTCGAGGCCCTGCGGCGTGGCGCGCTCGGTGGGGTCGCCGTCGTAGTCAACCATCTCCTGCAGCACCTCGGCGTCGGGCTGGTAGCGCTGCGGCATCAGGCAAATCTTGTTGTGGCTCGTGCGCTCGAACTTCGGGCGTATGCGCGTCTGCGTGTTACCTATTTCGTTCAGGGCTTCGGTCAGGTCGGCCATGCCCGGTGCGCTGGTCAGCAGCTCGCTCTGCAGCAGTCCGCGCTTTCTGACCTCCTGCTGCACCTGCAGAATCGAGAGGTTGTCGGGCAGTCCCATCATGTGGGTCAGCAGCAGGTTCACCACGTCGTAATTCTTCTGGGCCACCTTGTCCTCCTGCAGGGCATAGGCTACCATCACGGCCTCCTTCACCTCGTTGGCATCCTCCAGGCCGAAGGGCACCGTCTGCAGCCACATCATGCCGCGGAAGTAGCGCTGCAGCGTCTCGTTGCGCGTGTAGTGGCCACGGGGGCGGAACAGGCTGTAGGGGAATGATATCTCGTTATAGTCGGCCATGAACGGCGTCCTGCTATTCTCCGACTTCATCACGCGCTCTATCTCGGCCTTGGCCTCGACCTGCTCTGTGGCGTCGGCTATCTGCTTGCCCGTCAGCAGCTCGTAGGCCACGGCAAAGTAGACGGCGTTGTGGTGGGCCAGCTGCTGCATCTCCTCGTCGGCGGCATTCTCAGCCTGACGGTGCATAGCTTCATACAGTCGCTTGCTCAGGTCGGTCATCAGCCCCGTCAGCTTGTGCTCCTCAATCTCGCGCAGCATGCAGTCGAAGTAGACATGATAGAGCTGCAGGTAGATGTCGGTGGTTACGAACGACGGGAAGCACTGGTAGTCGTTCTGCTCGTAGACATGGAACAGCTGTTCGTGGTCGGCAGGCACGATGGCAAAGCCGTCGCGCGCCAGCAGTCCGGCCAGCTGCGGGTCAAACTCCGTGAACTGCCTCGGGTTGGCCAGGTTCTGCATGTTCACCTTCAGTCCCTTCTCCACCTCGAAGTTCAGCTTCAGCAGTTCCTCCTCTCGCGCCTTCACGCGCTTCATGAAGTCGAGCTCCTCGGCGGTGTATTTCAGGATGCCCGTCTCCTCGGAGGCCCGGTAGTAGTAGTCGCGCCATTCTTCGCCTTCCTTCTCCTCCACACTGCTGAAGTCGGTCCTCCCGTCGAAATCCCACATCAGCGAGTCATACCACGTTGTGCCCTCGTAGATGCCACGAATGTAGGCATCCTTGAAGGGGAATCCCTGGCGCGCCGCCGGTGCGTTGCGCAGCACGCGCAGGTCGCCGAGCTGCAGCCCGGTGATGTCCATGTTGAGATCCAGACTGTCCTTCAGCGACTCCACGTTGATGGTCGATACCGGCATTGCCGTCTCCACCACTCCTTGTTTTTGGCTGCACGCGACCGCCAGAGCCGCCATGCCAGCCACAAATAATAACTTCTTCATAGGCAGAAATATTTGGTTGCTGTTTTTTTGTCCACGCCTTTTACGATGAACCGCTCGAAGGCCATGCCGAAGCCGCTCCAGCGGTAGTCGGAGACCACCCACAGCGAGTCGGCGGTGGTCTCAAGTGCCCGGATGCGCCCGTTGCGGAAGCGGAAGTCCTCAAGCCGTCCGCCCAGTTTCGAGCCGAGCCACAGGGGCCGCGCCTTGCCTTTCACCGACTTGAAGATGAAGAGCCGGCGCGCCGGCTCGGGGTAGAAGCGCGTCCCTTTCACCACGCCCACCATGGCGTCCTCCCGTCCGTCGCCGTCGACATCGCCCGTCTGGAACCGGTACACAGGGTACGGCAGCCGCCAGTCGCCCAGCCAGTACAGGCTGTCGTGCTCGCGCCGCAGCTCGAACGTCTGCGCCGTGGCGGCGGTAGCGGCAAGCCACAATAGTATAGTGGTCAGCGCTTTCAGCGAGCGGTAGTTGTGGTCTTGCGGCAGGAAGTCGTTGTCCTCGTCCATTTTTCGGTTCGTAGTAGGGTTTACGGTTGCAAAGATACTAACAAAACCGCAACTCTCCAAATAATAGACGAAGAAAAATCGTCACAGCGCGTAGCCAATGCCAAGAGAGATGGCTACGGTGGTATATTTTAATCGTCAACTCAGAACAGGGCAACGCCCAACTCGACAAAGGGTTTCCGCCGGAACGACTTGCCGCTGGCGACATAGCGGGTGGAGGCATAGCCAACAGTCGCAAAGAGCGACGCCTTCGGATGCACTTCATACTCGACATTCAGCCTACCTTCGAGAGCAAACATATCAGGCGCATCAGTGCCCTTGCGCATAACAGCCACATCAGCGATACCAACGTCAGCGCTGACTGTAAAACGCGGCAATAAGGTAAGATACTGTCCAATGCGATAGTATACGGAGCCGTATAGATAGTCATCCCAGCCCTTCTGCCCCATCCCGAAGCCTATGACGTTGTAAGTGTGGCGATTACGCACCCTCAGTGCCAGATTGACAGGACTGTAGCTCCCGGCAGCAACGAGCATCTGCAGCCGGCTTCGCTTGTTGAAGTTTAGCAGTCCGATTTGTCGGCCTTCGTCTTCACTGACATTGATAATACCAACCTGCGTACCGCCCGGATTGCTACAACAGTGGTTAATAACGCCTATATGGAAACCGAGCAGCGTGTCTGCCATATTTGCAAAACCGACGCTGACTCCTCTTTCAGACAAATTAAATGCTCCGACTCTCAAGCCCGAGTCCGCACCATTGAAGATGCCAAGTTGTACGCCTTTCGTCTCGATTGAAGAACCATTCACCGCGCCAATCTGCAAGCCGTGCATGCCCTCACCCGCAAGGTTGATCCCTCCAATGGCCACGCCGCGCAGGTGCCCACCTATATAATTGAAGCCGGCAATCTTTACGCCATTGACATCGTCCGGCGTCATCCCAATGAGGCCGTAGATACCCACCCCACTCATACTGTTGAGAACGCCTCCGCCTGCGATGCCAAACTGGAACCCCTTCAGCGACGGGACGATACCGATAAGCCCGACGTCGACGCACTTCACGCTGTCGTTCCCCAAGCCTATCGACAGGCGGCCATACGCGGGAATACTGTCAGCATCAGCAGCCAATACGGGCATCAGCCGGACTGACATCAAGAACATCAAGCAGAGCCATTTCCTCTTCATCTGTCAATAACGTATCTGTCTCACGGGGGCAAAGATAGGGAATCTTTGTGACAACACGCTTCAATCCCCGTGGCTTTTTGCACTCTTTAGTCTTTTATAAGTTTCCTTTTTCCTACCCGAACGCCCACCGGCGACAGCCTGCCGCCAGCTTCGCTACACCCAGCTCCCACCAGGGAGAACCGCAGAAAGCCCGCTGCCGCTCTCCCCTCCCTAGGTGTATAAATATTGACAAACCGATGCTCATAACTCTTGCGGAAGTCAGCAACGGGCGAGTGGCTGCAGAATACCGAAGTTATGCCCGATTTCGTAATCGTTTGACGCTCTGAGGCTTATAAAATTGTGCCCTCGGGAAAGCCCGAAAAACCGCTTAGAATCGTCAGAAAAGGCCTGTTATTCACTCGAAAACAGGCCTTTTTGCCGTCAGTAAGGCGGCACCTTACGCCCCGAAAGGCGCCACCTAACTCATAGAAAGGTGCCGGTAAACTCCCGACAGCCTCCGTTTTCTTTACAAAGAGGCCGTTCCCAACCCTATCCTTCTCCCAGATTGCAGATTCGCAACGATACTTTTTTAGGCAAGTTTTCTTGACAAAAGTTACGTCAATACAGATTTATTTCGTATCTTTGCCGTCAGAATCATCAAACGCATTATGCTTATGAGAAAAATACGCTAGTGAAGTGCAAGGCGAACGCAGAGCCGAGCTCGCTCGAGCTATGCTGAGCCGCAGGCTTCACTCGCCGTTGCATCTCAAATGCGACGACAAAGGTACGGCAAAAAAAGACCAGCCACAAGCATTTGCCTGCGGCTGGCGGAATCATAGAGTTATAAAGGTTTGATTGTCAGCGGTTTCTGAAGCCGTATACGCTTAAGCGTCGATGTTGGCGTAGGTGGCGTTCTTCTCGATGAACTGTCGGCGCGGCTCGACGTCGTCGCCCATGAGCATCGAGAAAATCTCGTCGGCCTCGGCGGCGTTCTCGATAGTCACCTGCTTGAGCAGGCGGTTCTCGGGGTTCATGGTCGTCTCCCAGAGCTGCTCGGGGTTCATCTCGCCCAGACCTTTATAGCGCTGGGTGTGAAGGGCCTTGTCGTCGCTGTCGCCGGCCACGTACTTGTCGATGAAGGCCTGGCGCTGCTGCTCGGTGTAGCAGTACTCGGAGTTCTTCTTGTACGTACATTTATAAAGAGGTGGCGTGGCGATGTAGAGATGTCCCTCCTGGATGACCTTCGGCATGAAGCGGTAGAAGAGTGTCATGATGAGCGTGTCGATGTGGGAGCCATCGACGTCGGCGTCGGTCATGATGATGATCTTGTCGTAGCGCAGCTTGTCGACATTGGCCTCGCGGTCGCCCTCGCCGTCGACGCCGAAGCGGACGCCGATCGACTGGATGATGTTCATCACCGACTCGGCCTCGAAGACGCGGTGCCACTGTACCTTCTCGACGTTCAGAATCTTACCGCGCAGCGGCAAGATGGCCTGGAAGTGGCGGTCGCGGCCCTGCTTGGCCGAGCCGCCTGCGGAGTCACCCTCGACGAGGAAGATCTCGCAGTCCTTCGGGTCCTTGTTCGAGCAGTCGGCAAGCTTGCCGGGCAGTCCGCCGCCGGTCATGGGGTTCTTGCGCTGCACGCTCTCGCGGGCCTTGCGGGCGGCGATGCGGGCGGTGGCGGCCAGAACGACCTTGTCGCAGATCATCTTGGCCTCCTTGGGATGTTCCTCCAGGTAGTTGGCCAGGGCCTCGCCGACGGCCTGCTGAACGGCTCCGGCAACCTCCGAGTTACCGAGCTTGGTCTTGGTCTGGCCCTCGAACTGCGGCTCAGCCACCTTGATCGAGATGACGGCAGTCAGTCCCTCGCGGAAGTCCTCGGGGGCTATCTCGATCTTGGCCTTCTCAATCTGCTTGGAGATTTGCGGGTCGTTGTCGGCGTACTTCTTCAGGGTACGGGTGAGGGCGGCGCGGAAACCGGCAAGGTGGGTACCTCCCTCTATCGTATTGATGTTGTTGACGTAGGAGTGGATGTTCTCCGAGTAGTCAGTATTGTACATCACGGCCACCTCGATGGGTATGCCCTGCTTCTCAGTCTTCAGGTAGATGACGTCGTCGACAAGGTGCGTGCGGTGACGGTCGACGTAGCGCACGAACTCCTTCAGGCCGTCCTTGGCGTGGAACACCTCGGGCTCGCGCAACTTGCCTTCCTCGTCGGGGCGCAGGTCGCTGAGCGTAATGGTGATGCCGGCATTCAGATAGGCCAGCTCGCGCATACGGCGGGCGATGATGTCGTACTTGTATTCGGTGGTGGTGAAGATGGTGGGGTCGGGCCAGAACTGCTGGCGCGTACCCGTCAACTCGGTGTCGCCGACTATCTTCACGTCGTAAAGGGGCTTGCCCTTCTCATATTCCTGCTGGTAGATGTGTCCGTTGCGGAACACCTGCGACATCATGTGGGTCGACAGGGCGTTGACGCACGACACACCGACGCCGTGCAGACCGCCGGAGACCTTGTAGGAGCCCTTGTCGAACTTACCACCGGCATGGAGCACGGTCATGACGACCTCGAGGGCCGACTTGTGCATCTTCTCGTGCTCGTCGACGGGTATGCCTCGGCCGTTGTCCATGACGGTAATAGAATTGTCTTCGTTGATGGTCACTTCAATATGCGTACAATAGCCGGCCATCGCCTCGTCGATGGAGTTGTCGACGGTCTCGTTCACCAGGTGGTGCAGACCCTTCTCGCTGATGTCGCCAATGTACATGGCCGGACGCTTGCGCACGGCCTCCAAACCCTCGAGCACCTGAATATTACTCGCGGAATAATTCTCTTGTTCTTGCTGTAATTCGTCAGTCATTTCTCTTGTTTTGCAATTTGGATGCAAAGGTACAAAAAAAAAGCGACTTCTCAGTGCTTTCAGATGCTAAAAATGCTCAAAAAAGGCTTTTTTAGCCTATCGTCTTTGTCAGAATGCTCTCAAGCTCTTCAGCCGACAGGCGAAGGCGGAATTCGCCATGGATGGCAACGGAAATACCACCCGTTTCCTCGCTGACAACAATGGCCAGCGCATCGCTCTCCTGAGAGACGCCCATGGCCGAACGGTGACGAAGCCCTAACTCCTTGGGAATATGTTGGTCGTGGCTCACAGGCAGGATGCAGCCGGCGGCCTTGACGCGGTGCTCGGAGATAATCATGGCTCCGTCGTGGAGCGGCGAGTTCTTGAAGAAAATGTTCTCGATGAGCCGCTGATTGATGTTGGCATCGATGCGGTCGCCCGTTGAGACAATGTCGTCCAAGGGCATGGTGCGCTCAAAAACGATGAGGGCGCCCACCTTGGCACGGCTCATGTTCATGCAGGCCATGACCACGGGCATAATGTCCTGCATGACATTACCCTTCTTCTTCTCGCGGGTCTTCTTCGAAGTGAAGAACTCGGCCAGACGGCGCATGCGCTGATGGGCTCCAAGGTTGTAGAGCACCTTGCGGATGTCTTCCTGAAACAGCACGATAAGGGCGATGACACCGACCGAGACCAGCTTGTCGAGAATGGTTCCCAAGAGGCGCATCTCAAGAACCTGCGAGACGAAGACCCATACTACAATAAACACCATAATGCCGATAAACACGTTCAGCGAACGTGAGTCGCGCATCAGTCGGTAGATGTAGTAGAGCATAAGCGCTACCAACAGGATGTCGATGATATCTTTCAGGCCTATGTCGAAGAGCATATTCTGACGGTTAGACAGTTAAACGATTTGACAACTGGACACACTCAACGGCCTGGCGGACGTCGTGGACACGCAGTACGGAGGCACCCTTCGCCAACGCAACGGTGTTGAGCACCGTTGTCCCATTGAGCGCCTCGTCAGGGGTTACGTCCAGCGCCTTGTAAATCATGGACTTGCGCGACACGCCCACCAGTACGGGCAGCGCCATGACCTGCAGCTGCTCCAGCTGGCTCAGCACCTCGTAATTCTGTTCGACGGTCTTGCCAAAGCCGAAGCCTGGGTCAAGGATGATGTCCTGCTGGCCCAAGTTGCGCAACTGCTGCACCTTGTCGGCAAAGTCGAGCAGGATGTCGCGCATCGTTGGCTGCTGCGAGGTTAATATATAGGGTACGCGCAGACGGCTGACCATACGGTACATGGCCGGTGAACCACCGCTGATATCGTTGATGATGTCGACGCCAAACTCCTCAATGGTCATACCAGCCACCTCAGGGCGGAACGTGTCGACCGAAACCACTGCCTCGGGCATTTCCTGCCGCACCAGACGCAAGGCCATACGCAACCGGGCCGTCTCCTCTTCCTGCGACACGGGCATGCTGCCTGGCCGTGTAGAGCATGCTCCCACGTCGATGATGGTGCCACCCTCGGCAACAATCTGGCGTGCCCGCTCGACAACGGCTTGCTTCGTGGCGGCACGGCTGTCGGCGTAGAACGAGTCGGGCGTCACGTTCAAAATACCCATTACCCGCGGCTCCGAGAAGTCCAACAGCCGACCCTTGACATTGATTGTATAGTCCATTGCGGTGCAAAGATACAAAAAAAACTCTTTTCTCACCGCTCATTTCTCATTTTTTTGTAACTTTGCAGCAAAATTCATCTCTATTATGACTATCAAGGAACTATACAAGCTCTATCAGGAGCACCCGTGTATCACTACCGACAGCCGCGACTGCCCCGAGGGCAGCATCTTCCTCGCCTTGAAAGGCGACCGCTTCGACGGCAACCAGTTCGCCCTCAAAGCCCTCGAGCAGGGCTGCGCCTACGCCATCGTCGACGACCCTTCTGTCAGCTGTGCAGCGGCGCCGCCGCTGCAGGACCGCCTCATCCTCGTCGATGACTGCCTCCAGACCTTCAAGGACCTGGCACGCGAGCACCGCCGCCAGTTCCAGATTCCCGTCATCGGCATCACCGGCACCAACGGCAAGACCACTACGAAAGAGCTCGTAGCCACCGTGCTCAGCCAGAAGTATAACGTGCTCTATACCCAGGGCAACTTTAACAACGACGTGGGCGTGCCCAAGACACTGCTGCGCCTGACCAGCGACCATGACATCGCCGTCATCGAGATGGGGGCCAGCCACCCCGGCGACATCCGCACACTGGCCGAGACCGCCGAGCCTACCTGCGGACTGATCACCAACGTGGGCCGTGCCCACCTCGAGGGCTTCGGCTCGTTCCGTAACGTCGTGAAGACTAAGGGCGAGCTCTATGACTTTCTCGGCCGCCGCGGCGAGAGCCTGGTCTTCATCAACGCCGACAACGAGCGGCTGATGGACATTCTGCCCGACACGGTATGGGTGGCTCCCTACAGCGCCAACCCTGAGAACGCCGGCGACTGCACCACGGGCGAGGTCATTGCCTGCGACCCCTTCCTGCGCTTCCGCTGGCGCGAGAGCGACTCAAACCTCGAGGACCGTGGCGAGGAGCCGCAGTGGTACGAGGTGCAGACGCAGCTCATCGGTGCCTACAACATCGACAACATGCTGGCCGCCATCGCCGTAGGACTGAACTTCGGCGTCGACCCTGCCGACATCAACCGCGCGCTGGCCGCCTACAAGCCGTCGAACAACCGCTCGCAGCTGACCGTCACCGAGCATAACAGCCTCGTCGTAGATGCCTACAACGCCAACCCCACCAGCATGCGTGCCGCCCTGGAGAACTTCCGGCTGATGGACGGCAGCCCCAAGATGGCCATCCTCGGCATGATGGGCGAACTGGGCAAGTCGAGCCGCAAGGAGCACCAGAAAATCGTCGATTTCATCGGTGAAATCGGTCTTGACGAGGTATGGCTCGTCGGCCCCGAATTCCAGGCCATCGACTGCCACTATCGCAAATTCGCCGACGTCGACGAGGTGAAGGCTGCCATCCAGGCTAACCAGCCCCAAGGCTACCACATCCTCATCAAGGGCTCGAACAGCACCCGCCTCTACCAGCTGCCCGAGCTACTATAAGAAACAATCATCAAGAAGGGGGATGCACCATGTGCGGTGCATCCCCCTCTTTCTTTGCTATATTCCCGTTGGGAATTATTCGTCGATAAGTTCAAACGGCAGGATCTCCCTCGAAAGGGCGCTTTCGTTACCCTGCTCACCTTCAATGGTAAAAGTAGACTCCGTCAGCAGGTTCTGCTCTTCAGTCAAAATGATGACTTCCGTCTCAGGCACAATATACTTTTTCATAATCTGTTTTCTTTTATTATCGTTTATAACTGTCATTTGGATTACTTTACAATCAGCTTCTTGCCGTTCTGGATGTAAAGGCCCTTTGTGGGTTTGCTGACGCGGGCACCGCTCAGGTTGTAGAGCGCACCTTCCTCAGCTACGGACTTCAGTTCGCTGATGCCAGTAGCTTCGCCGCTGAACTTCATCGTCATGGTACGGGCACTTCCACCAGGGATTACCAGATAAGCCTTGCCAGCAGCAAGCACACCACCGGTGGACTTGCTGAACTTCGGTCCAGCAGCAAGCGTGTAGTACTCGGCCTCACCGGGAGTGCGGTCGGCAATGTTGGCCTTCAGCAGGTTCGTAGCATCAAGAGTAGCACCAGTATTGCTGACAGCCATCGTGTAACTGCCTTCTGCGCCCTTCAGGACAACACCTGTACCAGCGGGGATCACGCCACCGTCGATAGAGGTCATCGTCACAGTAGTACCTTCGCTGGCACTGGCGTAGTAAGCTTCCACGCCATCAGGAATCTCAACCTCGAACAGGCTGCTGAACGTAGCATAGCCGGCACTGGTAATCTCTGCGGTAATCGTCGGAGCGTCGGCGGGAGTGAAAGTAATAGAGTACCAGCGGAGAGCACCAGTGCTACCAATCTCTATTTCACCAGCAGGAAGCACAGGAGTATTTGCTGTGGTTTCAGCTGTTCCAACTGCTTCATCACCAAAGGTCTGACCATTGATTGTCGGCCAACGGTTGTTATTGCTACCTCCTGTGTTACTATATACTACCTGAATTGAGCCTGCCACAGAAGTTTTAATCTTAATCACACCGTTACCTTGTGCTTTCTTATTGCGCGACGGGTACTGCATGCCTTTCATTACAATAGCCTTAGGATCGCCGAAACTTTCCACGAATTCAATCTGATCCTCAAGTTCGGCTAACACAAATTCGTCATTGATGGCCGGCGTTGTTTCTGCTTTGAGTTCAAGTTCGGCTGTCAAAGCTTTCCAGTTCCAAGTGGCAGCTTCGCTGACGACGGCCTGCTCGTAAGCCTCTGCACGACTCTCGAATACCAGAGAAACCTCGGCTGAAGCATCTGATGTACCAAATGACAGTTTTGCTGTTGTAGTCTCACCAGTCTCAGGAGCGTATGTCAGGGTGAACTCCTGACTTACAGCTCCGTCAGTAACGGTAAACGATGTCGGTTCAATGCTCAAGCCGCTAATGCTGGGCAGTTCAATGTTGTAATCACCATCATTCAAATAAGAACCTGTCAGTTTGACAGTAGCAGTAGAGGTCTTGCTATAGGGAGAGGTCTTGAAAGTCAGCTCCTCGGCACTAACGTTCAGTACAGGATCTTCTGCCTCAATGACGTCGAGGGCAATGATGAAGCAGAGCTGCTCACCTGCATTAGTAAACGTAAAGCTACTTTCACCATTCAGCGGGAACACACGTACGTCAGGATTAGTCAGACGGTCGGTAACTGTATTCCAAGCTCCCATAGGAACGTCGCCGTCTATCTCCGTCCCATTAAACTCCTTCCAATACGAAGAACGTGCCTCAGAACTATTGATAAAGCTATAGAATGTGATACGGGTTGCCCTCATACCATCGGGGAGCGTCATGGTATTCTGTGCACCATTTGAAAGTTTTATTGAAGTCCGTTCAATATCCCCAATCTTAATCACAGAAGTACCTGACGACCACTTCTTCTCCGTATTACCTGTAATAGCAAGTACAATGCCCGCTGCATCGTCTCCAGCAGCACCTGTCATAACGTTCTTGTCGTTATCCGTAAATGAGCCTATCCCCATCCAAATAGTCTTGTTGGCGTCTCCCTTCGAAATCGTTGCCACACTCTCAGTAACAACTTCTGACGTTGTCTCACCGCGCTTTGCACGTGCATAAACAGTGCCATCCTCAGTCAGCGTAAAGGCACGGGTGTAAGTGTTATAAGTGCTGCCGTCTAAGCTGTACTCTATCGTTGTACCTGCCGTCTCACAAGTGATGCCCACTGTTCCATTGAACTGCTTGATGACGGGAGAAGCAATAGTTACACCCTCAAGGATAGCCAGCTTCGAGGCAACAATAGAGTTTATGTAGCTCTCATTGTCACCAACGGCAATAGCCTTCACGGTAACACCATCCTCCACTGTGAAAGCAGCCGTGTACTCGGTGCTTTCCGCCGTTGGATCTGTACCATCGGTAGTATAAGTTACCTTCGAAGCATTCTCAACCGAACCGATTGTTACCTCACCATTTGTAGTGTTAATTGTTATTTCGGGGGCAGAAAGTTGGGTCATCGTGGCGCCCGTGTACTCTACAGTAATAGCAAACACACCACTCTCACCTGAACCTCTTGTCATAGAATGCTCGCCAGCGTTGACACCAGTAATAGTGTAGACTCTGCAATTTGTTCCTGATTCAGCATCAGCAACAGCAAGTTCTACGCCATCAAATTTTATTGTATTTGAACTCCACGTTGACTGCACGATAGTAACTGTGGAAGAAGCGGAAGAAGACCAGGAAACACTGGTTGCGCCTTCCATCTTCAAGCCACTGGTATAGTCCACACCATCATAAGTTGCACCATTAAACTTCGTATTAAAATTGTGCTTAGCAGAGTTGTAAGAGAAGAATGTCAGCGAACTTGACGTTTCGCCATTCACGATCTCAACATTCTTACCGTTTAACTGTAGCTTGTAAACGTCTCCTGCCCATGCCGTCCCTATGGCACAGACCATGAGCATCAATAAAGTAAAGAGTTTTTTCATTTGTTTATTAGTTTAAATTAGTAATTATAATGTTTCAGATTCTCTGATTGCGGGCAAAGGTACTAATAATAATTCAATGGTGCAAGCAATTGCGGTTTTTTTTGCTTGAAAACGTTTACGAACTGGGGGGCGGTGTCAAAGAATCATACGGAGTTGTGTCTAATCTTTAGACAAACGGCCTGACGGGGGGCTGAAAAACTTGCGAGCAACGAGAGATGAACGTAACTTTGCATTGTGAAAAATAAAACATGTCAAACAGCGATTAAAAAGTTACGATTATGAAAAGGTTATTTGTTTGCTCAATGATGTGCCTGATGGCTCTGGCCTCCGAGGCACAAGTTATCACCTCTGCCTCTATTAAGAAGGTGTACGAGGAAGTGTCTGCCGATGCCAGCAATGGGTTTGTCTATAACGCAGAATATGACGACAATGGCTGCATCATCGCCCAGAATGTCTATAGGAACGTGCCTCGTGGCAAAGGCGACCTGAACCTGATTCCCATCCTGCGCTACCACTATGCTTATCACGCTGACGGAACACTGGCCAGTCGCACCAAGTTTGAATGGCGCGGAGGGGAATGGCAGTGCTACGGGAAGCTTGACTATACGCTCAACGACGGACGCTACGCCGTGGAGTACAGCCGTTGGAACAGCAAGAGATCGGACTTCGACCTCCCTCTCGGACAGATGACTTATACGCTGCTGGCCAACGATGAAGTGGCCGGCGTGGCCTGCTACTATCGGCATCACAAGAACAGCCCCCTGGAACTGGCATGGACGATGGCCGTAGAGCACCACCCTGCCAACACGGACTATTATCTATCGCACTTCCTTCGGTAAAGCTACACAGTGTCAAAGAATCATACGCTGAACTGTCTAATTATTAGACAATCTGCTTCCGCCGGGGTGAAAAACCTTGGCGGATTCGTTTTTATGGGGTAACTTTGCATCAAGAAATAGAAAAACAGAATAAGTATATGAACGTATTGAAATCACTCCATCAGCGCGGCCAGCATAACTGGATTAAGATTCTCTGTCTGGCCACCGGGCTGGCCACGGGCATCGTACTGATAGGCAAGGCTGGGTTCGAACAGTCGTGGGACAACTTCTTCCCGACGAGCGACCGCATCTACGTGGTCTATGAGGATATTATCCGTAATGGCGAATACCTGTACTACTCACAGACGCCTGGAGCTGTGGCGCCTGGGCTGAAGCGCTACTGTCCGCAAGTGGAGGCTGCCACACGCTATACAGGCTTTGCGTGGGACATGCCCTTGGTAACCGACGACGACAAGCGGGTGCGCACCAACTTTAGCCTTGTGGACAGTTGTTTCTTCGATGTGTTTCCCTTCCGTGTGCTGGCGGGTAATGCGAAGAAGGTGCTCAGTCAGGTAGAGTGCTGCATGATTCCCCTTTCGCTGGCCGAGAAACTGGCGGGGGCTGCCAACCCCCTCGAACTTGTAGGCAAAAAGGTGTTCTATAACAAGCGAGGCGGTTGGGCGCTGACCATAGGCGGCATTTATGAAGACGTGCCCCTGAATTCACGACTGCATGGCCTGGAGGTGATGGTGTCGATGCCCACTATTACAGAAGTGATATATGACGGTCGTGACAACTGGGTGGGCAACGACCGCTATATGGCCTACGTCCGTCTGGCCGAGGGTATCGCGCCCGATGACCTGAAGCCTCAGATAGAGAAGATGCAGCACGACAACATGCCTGAGGACCAGCTGAAGAAGGCTGGTGTGGACCTCGGCTTCTCCGTGCGTCCACTGCGCGATTACCATAAGAACGACGAGGGCACACGCCGCATGACGTGGATTCTCTCGCTGCTGGCCACCGTGCTCATTGGCTGTGCCGTACTCAATTATCTCCTGCTCGTCATTGGCGGCATCAGCCGCAGGGCGCGCGAGATGGCTGTTCACATGTGCTACGGTGCTGAGGCGCGCCATATATATCATAAGGTGGTAGCCGAGAGCACAGTCCATCTGCTGCTGTCGCTGGCTCTGGCAGCCCTGTTGCTGCTCCTGGCCAAGGACACGGTAGAGGAACTGGTGGGCGCTCCGTTGGCGGTGCTGCTGACCACGGGCAGCAACGTGTGGGTGATTGTCACGACGTGCATCGTCGTGCTGCTTGTCACGGGTCTGGTGCCGGGCTATATCTATACCCATGTGCCCGTGGCGGCTGCGTTCAAGCACTACAGACAGAGCTACCGCCTGTGGAAACTGCTGTTGCTCGGCCTGCAGTTTGCTTCGGCTACGTTCCTCATCGTACTACTGATAGTGGTTGGTCGGCAGTACAGGATGATGGTCAACGACAATCCCGGCTACGACTACGCCACGCTTGGCTCGGTGCTGAAGGACGGCGTAAGCAGCGAGCAATGCCAGTTGGCGATGGAGGAATTGCGGAAGTTGTCGTGCGTGAAAGGCGTTACGATGGCGTATGCTAACCTGACGGAGCACCAAAGCGGCGACAACATCTATCTGCCTGGCAGCGAGCGAGAGAATATGAACATTGCAGATCTCTACTACGTTGGCGACGGCTATTTCGACGTGATGGGCATCCCCATCGTCTCGGGCCGTACGTTTACAGAACAGGCCGACACGCTGCGCGAGGTGATGGTGAGCCGGCAGTTTGAAGAGCGCATGAAGCAGATAGCCGGTTGGGACCGCGCCGTGGGCAAGCAGATTATCTGCACCTCGTTCGAAGGCCCTTACACCATCGTCGGCGTGTATGAGGACACCCGCATTGGCAGCATCACCAGTCCTGATACCCGCCCCAGCTTATGCTACTACAGCCGCAAGCCTGACCAGATGCACTATATCTTGATTCGCTTCCAGTCGATGGAAGGTCTGGAGGCTGCCAATAAGCTGGTGAAGGAACTGATGACCGACAATCCCGACATCGCCGTCACACCCTATAACCAGATGGTGACAGAGCTCTATACCGACGCCCACCGCTTCCGTACGACGGTGATGATAGGCGGACTGGTGGCCCTGCTGATAGCCCTCATCGGACTGGTCGGCTATCTGGCTGGCGAGATAGGGCGCCGGCAGAAGGAGATTGCCATCCGCAAGGTGAACGGCGCAACGATAACCGATGTGCTCAGGCTGTTCCAGACCGACATTCTGCGCGTGGCTTTGCCTGCCGTCGTGATTGGCGCTGTGGGGGCTTGGTATGTCGCCCGCCTGTGGTTAGAGCAGTTCAGCGAGAAGACCGCGCTTTCGCCCCTCATCTTTATTGGCGGTGCTTTGGTAGTGATTGCCGTCATCCTCAGTGTGGTATGCTTGGGCTGCTATCGCGTGGCCAGCAGCAATCCTGTCGATTATCTCAAGAACGAATAAAATACAAACATTATGATTAAGTTAGAAAACATTCAGAAGGTGTTCCGCACGGAAGAGGTGGAGACCGTGGCATTGGGCGGTGTGTCGCTCGAAGTGAAGAAAGGTGAGTTTGTGGCCATCATGGGGCCTTCGGGCTGTGGCAAGTCTACCTTATTAAATATATTGGGCTTGCTCGACAACCCCACCAGCGGCCGGTATTGGCTCGACGGCGAGGATGTGGGTCAGCTGAAGGAGAGTCAGCGCACGAAAGTGCGCAAGGGCCAGATTGGTTTTGTGTTCCAGAGCTTCAACCTGATTGACGAGTTGAACGTAGAGGAGAATGTTGAGTTGCCATTAACATATCTGGGCGTCCCCAAGAAGGAACGCAAGACGAGGGTTGAAGAGGTGCTGCGCCGGATGGCCATCAGCCACCGCGCACACCACTTCCCCCAGCAGCTCTCGGGTGGTCAGCAGCAGCGCGTGGCCATTGCCCGTGCCGTGGTGATGAACCCCAAGCTGATCCTCGCTGACGAGCCTACCGGTAACCTCGACTCAAAGAATGGTTTGGAAGTGATGCAGCTGCTCACCCAACTGAACCAGGAAGGCACCACCGTCCTGATGGTGACCCACTCAGAGCGCGATGCCGGCTATGCCCAGCGCATCATCAATCTGCTCGACGGCCAGGTAGTCCCCGAGGTCAGTCTTTGAAGTCAAGCGTTAGCTGCTGTTCCTCTGCCGCCCGCTTCTGCTGTGCCTTTGAGATGAGCAGGGGGCGCAGGCGCTCGGGGTGCAGCTCGTTGATGCCGATGATGGGCTGCGAGAACTGCGAGGTCAGTTCGTTGCAGGTGATGAAGTACTTGGCCTTCTTCATCACCACGCCCATCTTCTTCAGGTCGAAGGACGTCAGGCGGCTGAAGCGGCGCGAGTTGACGATGAGCCAGGCCGACTTGGTGCCGAGGCCGGGCACGCGGAGCAGCTGTTCGTAGTCGGCGGTGTTGATGTCGACGGGGAACGCTTCGGGGTGGCGCAAGGCCCAGGCGAGCTTCGGGTCGACCTCGAGGTCGAGGTTCGCGTGCTGGTCGTCGACGATTTCCTCCACCTTGAAGTGGTAGAAGCGGAGCAGCCAGTCGGCCTGGTAGAGGCGGTTCTCGCGCACCAGCGGCGGCTGCTTCAGCACCGGCAGGCGCGGGTCGTAGGTGTTCACGCTGACGTAGCCGGAGTAATAGACGCGACGCATCGTGGGCTGTCCGTAGAGCATCGACGACATCTGCAGGATGTCGCGGTCGCTCTCCTTCGTGGCGCCCACAATCATCTGCGTCGATTGTCCGGCGGGCACGAAGCGGGGCGCGTGGCGGTAGCGGCGGCGATCCTCCTTGTTCTCAAGCACGCCCTGCTGAATGAGCTTCATCGGCTGGAACACGCTCTGGTGGTCCTTCTCCGGCGCGAGCAGCTTCAGCGACTCCTCGCGGGGAATCTCGATGTTCACGCTCATGCGGTCGGCATAGCGGCCGGCCTCGTTGAGCAGTTCCTGCGAGCAGCCGGGAATGCTCTTCAGGTGGATGTAGCCGTTGAAGCGGTGGATGGTCCGCAGGTCGCGGGCAATGGCCGCGAGCCGCTCCATCGTGTAGTCGGGATTGCGCACCACACCGCTGCTGAGGAACAGGCCCTCGATGTAGTTGCGGCGGTAGAACTCCATCGTAATCTCCTCCAGCTCCGAGACCGAGAGCGTCGCCCGCTTGATGTCGTTCGAGCGGCGGTTGATGCAGTAGGCGCAGTCGTACATGCAGTTGTTGGTCAGCATCACCTTCAGCAGCGAGATGCAGCGCCCGTCGTCGGCAAACGAGTGGCAGATGCCCACGCCGCCCACCGTCGAGCCCACCATGCCTTGTTTACCCTTGCGCACGGTGCCGCTCGACGAGCACGACACGTCGTACTTCGCCGACTCTGCGAGCACCCGCAGCTTCTCCATCGTCTTCTCCGTCAGCATACGGGTGCAAAGATACAACAAAGGTGTGCCATAAGTCGGTACGCCCTCGAAGGTTTAACATTTTTTATTCAAAAAGCGGGGCCTCCATTAGCCGATTATTCGTACCTTTGGGGCAAAAACCAACGAGACAATGAAAAGACCGCTATTCTTAACCCTGCTACTGACCGCCATCGTCGCCCTGCCGACAGTGTCGAAGACCACGCGCGCACTCACCGAAAAGGACATGGGTGCCTACCTCTTCACCTACTTCAGCGACCCGACACACGGGCTGTTTATGGCCATCAGCTACGACGGCTACACGTTTACGGCCGTGAACAACGGCGAGCCGATCATCGCGGGCGACTCGATAGCCGAGCAGCACGGCATCCGCGACCCGCACATCTACCGGGCGCCCAACGGCAAGTTCTACATCGCCATGACCGACCTCCACGTCTTCGGTAAGCAGAAAGGTATACGCACCTCGCAGTGGGAGCGCTCCGACGAGTTTGGCTGGGGCAACAACCGCGGACTGGTGCTGATGGCCTCCGACGACCTCATCCACTGGACGCACCACGTGGCGCGCATCGACCGCCTGTTCCCTGACCGCTTCGGGCAGTTGGGCTGCGCCTGGGCACCGCAGACCATCTGGGATCCGCAGGTGGGCCGTCCGATGGTATACTTCACCATCCGTCAGCAGGCCGGCGGGCGCACCAAGCTCTACTACAGCTACGCCGACGAGGCGTTCACCACGCTTGAGACCGAGCCGCAGCTGCTGTTCGAGTATCCCGACTCGACGATTCAGGTGCTCGATGCCGACATCTGCCCCATGCCCGACGGGCGCTACTTCATGACCTACGTGTCGCAGGAGAACCCCGGCGGCATCAAGTATATGATTTCTGACCGCATCAACCACTTCGACGACTACCATGCCGAGCAGATTGACGCCGAGCGCACGGGCTGCGAGGCACCGAACGTCTGGAAGCGCATCGGCGAGAAGAAGTGGGTGCTGATGTACGACGTGTTCAGCATTCATCCCAACAACTTCGGCTTCGTCGAGACCACCGACTTCAAGACGTTCACGCCCTTAGGCCGTTTCGGCGAGGGTAAGATGAAGTTGACTAACTTCACGTCGCCCAAGCACGGCTCGGTCATCCACATCACCAAGGCCGAGGCCAAGCGCTTAGAGCAGTACTGGGCCGGGCAGCAGCGGAAGCCGAAGACCATCCGCAGCGGCGAGCTGTGGTACGACGACGGCGGGCGCCACATCAATGCCCACGGCGGCGGCGTGCTGAAATACGGCGACACCTACTACTGGTACGGCGAGAACAAGTCGGACTTCACCAGCGACGCGCTGGTCGGCGTGATGTGCTACGCCTCGAAGGACCTCGTCAACTGGCGCAACTGCGGCGTGGCGCTGAGCGTCACCGAGCCGGCACCGGGGCAGGGCAACCGTCAGGGAGCCCGACGGCGCGGCGGTGCCACCACCGACTCCGACATCGAGCGCGGCTGCATCCTTGAGCGCCCGAAGGTAATATATAATAAGGTGACGAAGAAGTTCTGCATGTGGTTCCACCTCGAACTGAAGGGCCAGGGCTACAATGCCGCCCGTTACGGCGTGGCCGTCGCCGACCGTCCCGAGGGTCCCTTCAAGTTCCTCTACTCACAGCGCGCCAATGCGGGGACGTGGCCCGTCGACTTCGATGCCCAGGCTGTGGCGGTGGCCGATACGCTCAACGCCGCCCATTATAAAGACTGGACACCGGCCTGGATGAAGGCTATAGCCCAGGGACTCTACGTGAAGCGCGACTTCGGCACGGGCCAGATGGCGCGCGACATGACGCTCTACGTCGACGACGACGGACGGGCCTACCACATCTTCTCGAGCGAGGAGAACCTGACGCTCCACATTGCCGAGCTGACCGCCGACTACCTGCACCACACCGGCCGCTACACCCGCGTAGCCCCCGCCGGCCACAACGAGGCGCCCGCCATCTTCAAGCACGACGGCACCTACTGGATGATTACCTCCGGCTGTACGGGCTGGGAGCCCAACGAGGCCCGCATGTTCTCCGCCCCCAGCATCTGGGGACCGTGGACGCAGCACCCCAACCCCTGTCGCGGTCCGCTGGCCGAGAAGACCTTTGGCGGTCAGAGCACCTTCATCCTGCCTGTAGACGGCCAGTACATCTTCATGGCCGACATCTGGCGCCCGCGCCATCCCCGCGACGCCCGCTACATCTGGCTCCCCATCGAGTTTGAGCAGGGCAAGCCCGTCGTCCGCTGGCGCGACGAGTGGCAGCCTACGCTGTCTTCGGCAGCTGGTAAGTAAACTCGTCGAAGTCAGTAAAACCCATCTGTTCGAGCTGGCGGCGACTGCGCAGGCGGTCGCCGTCGCTGTTGTAGCCAGGAATCAGGGGCAGGCGGACGGTGACCTTCGGCTGCAGGCCCAGTCTGGCCAGATAGCCGAGGTTGGCTACGACCTGAGCATTGTCGGCCTGGCAGTAGCTGCGGTAGATGTCGGGCGACTGGTCCTTCACGTCCACGTAGTAGTGGTCAACGTAGGGCACCACCTGCTGCAGCCTGCTGAGCGGCACGTTGAGCGACGTTTCCATATAGATGTTCCACTCGGGCGGGCATCGTCGGCAGAAGTCGGCAATGACGTCGCTGCGCAGCAACGGCTCGCCGCCGCCGAAGCAGATGCCGCCACCCGTGGCCTGGAAGTAGAGGTCGTCGACGACCGTCTGCTGCAGGATTTCCTCTGCCGTAAGCCGCTGCCACACGCCGTCGGGGCGCAGGCACTGGCTGTTCAGACAATAGCGGCAGTTGAGCGGACAGCCGTGGAAGGCTACCAGCGTGGTGACGCCCGTGCCGTCGGTGGTCAGCCGGTGGCGGCAGATGCCTATGAGCGGTACTTTCATTTCAGGCGGAAGGTTACGGGGATGGTATATTTCACGGCTACCGCCACGCCTGCCTGTCGGCCGGGAATCCACTTGGGCATGGCATTGACCACGCGCAGCGCCTCGGCATCGAGCAGCGGGTCGAGGCTCTTGGCGACCTTCGCATGACTGATGCTGCCGTCGCGCTCTACCACGAAGGTCACGATGACGCGCCCCTGAACGCAGCTCTCTTCACACTCCGGCGGGTACTGAATGTTGCTCTCCAAGTACTCCATCAGCTTCCTGTCGCCACCAGGAAAACTCGGCATCTGCTCGGCTATGTCGCCAAACACCTTTGTGGTGTCGGGCTCTTCCGGCGGCACATAGCCCACTTCGCCCACAATCAACACTTTTTCATCATCCTCTTCCTCCTGCGCCACGAGCGGAGCCTTCGGGGCAGGGGCAGGTTTCCTTGACTGTTGCTCCTTGACAAAACTGGCCGTGTCGGGCTCTTCGGGCACGGCAACCTTGCCCACTACCATCGAGTCGCAGCCGGCAGCTGGTTCGTGAACCTCCATGTTGCTCTCCGCACCGTTGGGTTTCTCGGTAACGGCTTTCGTGCCAGCGGAAGTACATGCTGAGAGCAGTCCAGCCGATACGCCAATCAGCGACACCGCCCGGCCTAACTGCCGCCTCAGTCCGAGCTGCCATTCCAGATAGCGCACCTCGGCCTCGCAGGCGGGACAGGTGCCGAGGCACGGCCCCTCGTAGTGGCACTCGCGCGGTTCATACTTAATGTCGTTGGCCTCGGCTATTTGCCTGCGGATGGCCTTCAGCGTCTTGCAAGTTGATTTTCCTTTTACCATAGTCTTAATTGCTTTTATAGGTTTCTGCCTGCAAAGTTAGGAAAAAACAACGCATCGCGCAATACCCCGACTGCCTTTGACACGCTTACATATAGCTATACAGCTGAAATACAAAAAGATACACAAATGCTTGCGCGCTGCTTTGACACACTCATACAAAAAGCCAACCAGATTTTGCTCCGTCCAAACGCTGCGTTTACTCCGAGCAAACGCCGGGTTTACTCCGAGCAAAATTCGGCAACGGCCTGGGACAAAAGAAAGGTGCCGGGATTGCGCAAACCCCGGCACCTTGTGTTCATACCTTCACTGCTCGCGTGAGCAGCCTGTTACTTGTTGTCTTGAATCAGGCACTCGCCGGTCATGTCGGCGGGCTGCTCCAGTCCCATGATGTGCAGGATGGAGGGAGCAACGTCGGCCAGACGGCCGTCCTTCACGGTGGCGCTGTTGTTGTTGGTCACGTAGATGAAGGGCACGGGGTTCAGCGAGTGAGCGGTGTTGGGCGTGCCGTCGGGGTTGATGGCGTTGTCGGCATTACCATGGTCGGCAATGATAATGGCCTCGTAGTCGTTGGCCTTGGCAGCCTCGATCACCTCGCGGACGCAGTTGTCGACGGCCCAGACGGCCTTGGCAATAGCATTGTAGACACCGGTGTGGCCTACCATGTCGCCATTGGCGAAGTTCACCACGATGAAGTCGTACTCCTGAGTGTTGATGGCACCGACGAGCTTGTCCTTCACCTCGTAGGCGCTCATCTCGGGCTTCAGGTCGTAGGTGGCAACCTTCGGGCTGGGAACCAGGATGCGGTCCTCACCCTCGTAGGGAGCCTCGCGGCCGCCGTTGAAGAAGAACGTCACGTGGGCGTACTTCTCGGTCTCAGCCGTGTGCAGCTGCTTCTTGCCCTGCTTCGAGAGATACTCGCCGAGCGTGTCCTCGACGTTCTCCTTCGGGAAGAGGATGTGGACACCCTTGAAGTTGGCATCGTACGGCGTCATGCAGTAGTACTGCAGGCCGGGGATGGTCTTCATGCCCTGTTCAGGCATGTCCTCCTGCGTCAGGGCTATGGTCATCTCCTTAGCGCGGTCGTTGCGGAAGTTGATGAAGATGACGACGTCGCCCTCCTCGATGCAGCCGTTCACGCCGGCGTTGTGGATAGGCTTGATGAACTCGTCGGTCACGCCTTCGTCGTACGACTCCTGCATAGCCTGCACCATATCGGTGGCCTGCTTGCCGGTGCCGTTGACGATCAGGTCGTAGCCCTCCTTCACGCGCTCCCAGCGCTTGTCGCGGTCCATGGCGTAGAAGCGGCCCACGATGCTGGCGATGGCGGCATCGTTGGCGGCGCAGACGTCGCTGACCTGCTGGATGAAGCCCTTGCCCGAGCGGGGGTCGGTGTCGCGACCGTCCATGTAGCAGTGTACGAAGACCTGGTTCTTCAGACCGTAGGCCTTGCCGATTTCGATGAGCTTGAACAGGTGGTCGAGGCTGGAATGTACGCCGCCGTCAGAGCAGAGGCCCATCAGGTGGAGCTTCTTGCCCTGCTCCTTGGCATAGCTGTAGGCGGCCTTCACCTGCGGGTTCTCCATGATGCTGCCGTCCTTGCAGGCGCGGTTGATCTTCACCAGATCCTGATAGACGATGCGGCCGGCGCCGATGTTGAGGTGGCCCACCTCAGAGTTACCCATCTGTCCGTCGGGCAGACCGACATCCTCGCCCGAGGCTGCCAG
This sequence comes from uncultured Prevotellaceae bacterium, assembly GCA_946184965.1. GTDB lineage: Bacteria > Bacteroidota > Bacteroidia > Bacteroidales > Bacteroidaceae > Prevotella. Next base: position 33,280 of record CAMHHO010000004.1, read on the forward strand.
CTGCGAGTGTGCGCTGGTGGCTGTTAACAAATCGAGATACGGGGTCGGCGTGTTGAAGATGACGTCGCCCTTACCGTGCTTACCGATTCCCCATCCGTCGAGAATCATCAATAGTGCTTTCTTTGCCATAGTTTTTTTAATGTATTTACTTGTTATTTTCCTTTCAGGCTGCAAAGGTACGAATTTTTTTTGTATCTTTGCACACGCGAAACCAATAATATACTAACATAAAATGAAAAAAACTATTCTGACGGCCCTTGCGGCCACAACTTGCATGATGACAATGAACGGACAGCCCAAACTCTCGGCCACAAACATCGACGAGGTGCTCCAGGCCATGACACTCGAAGAGAAAGCCCGACTGCTCGTCGGCGGTGCCAACAACTTCTTCGGCGACCAGGCCGTAGTTGGCGGCGAAGCCACATTGGTGGCCGGTGCGGCCGGAACGTCGCCCGAGATTGCCCGCTTGGGCATTCCGGCCACGGTGCTCACCGACGGCCCTGCCGGCGTGCGTATCGACCCCACCCGCAAGGGTGACAGCCAGACGTACTACGCCACGGGATTTCCCATCGGCACCTGTCTGGCCTCGACGTGGAACACGGAGCTGGTAGGAAAAGTAGGCGAGGCCATCGGCAACGAGACCAAGGAGTACCGCTGCGACGTCATCCTTGGTCCGGGCATGAACCTGCACCGCTCGCCGCTCTGCGGGCGCAACTTCGAGTACTACTCTGAGGACCCGTTTGTGACGGGCAAGATCGGTGCCGCCTACATCAACGGTGTGCAGAGTCAGGGTGCCGGCGTATCGGCCAAGCACTTCGCCGTGAACTCGCAGGAGACCGAGCGCACCAGCGTCGACGAGCGGGTGAGCCAGCGCGCTCTCCGCGAACTCTACCTGCGCGGCTTCGAGATTGCCGTCCGCGAGAGCCAGCCCTGGACCATCATGTCGTCGTATAACCAGGTGAACGGCCAGTACTCCATGGGAAACCGCGACCTGCTGACCAGCATCCTGCGCGACGACTGGGGCTACAAGGGCATCGTCATGACCGACTGGATAGGCATCCGTCAGGGACTGCCCACCATCACCGAAGTGCAGGCCGGCAACGACCTGATGGAACCGGGACAGCCCGCTCAGGTGAACGAGATTATTGAGGGCGTGAAGAGCGGCAAACTCTCGATGGCCGACGTCGACCGCAACGTGCGCCGTATGCTGGAGTATATCGTCAAGACGCCGAGCTTCCACAAGTACCCCGCCACCAATAAGCCCGACCTGAAGGGCCACGCCGCCATCACCCGCCAGACGGCCTGCGAGGGCATCGTGCTGCTGAAGAACAACGGATGCCTGCCGTGGAACTCTGAAAGTTCAACGTTCAACGGTCAACGTTCAACGATTAAGACCGTCGCCCTCTTCGGCGAGAACAGCTACAACTTCCTGCCCGGCGGCGTAGGCTCCGGCTGTGTACACACGCCTTACGTGGTCGATATGGTGGAGGGCCTGAAGAATGCCGGCATCAAGTCGTCGGAGTCGTTGACCGACATCTACCGCAAGTATGTTGACTATGCCCGCGTGAAGTTCCAGTACGAGCGCCATCCCGCCAAGTGGTTCCAGACCGAGGAGATGGGACCGCAGAAATATCCTGAGATTGCCGTCAACGCCATTGCCATCAGCAAGGAGGTACAGGGCGCCGACGCTGCTATTGTCACTATCGGCCGACAGGCCGGCGAGGGCATCGACCGCGACCTTGAGACGGAGTTCAACCTCATCCCCGAGGAGCGCCAACTCATCATTGACGTCTGTCAGGCCTTCCACGCTGCCGGAAAGCCCGTGGTGGTCATCATCAACAGCGGATCGGTCATCGAGACGGCCTCCTGGAACAGCTATCCCGATGCCATCGTCTGTGCCTGGCAGCCCGGCGAGGAGGGCGGCAACTCGGTGGCCGACATTCTGACGGGCAAGGTGTGTCCCTCCGGCAAACTGACGATGACGTGGCCTCTTGCTGCCACCGACCACCCCTCGACCCGCAACTTCCCGGGCCTGGTCGATTTCTATACCTATCAGGTGGCGCGGACAGGCGAAAGAAAGTTGGCCAACTACGACTTCACCAACCACGAGGAGGACGTCTACGTGGGCTACCGCTACTTCGACACCTTTAATAAAGAGGTGTCCTATCCCTTCGGCTATGGCCTCAGCTACACCACGTTTGCCTACAGCAAGCCTACGGTCAAGGTGGGTGGCAATAACGTCACCGTTTCCGTCACCGTCAAGAACACCGGCAAGGTTGCCGGCAAGGAGGTTGCCCAGGTCTACGTCACCGCCCCGAAGGGCCGGATAGAGAAGCCCGCCCAGGAACTGAAGGCCTTTGCCAAGACGCGCGAGCTGAAGCCCGGCGAGAGCGAGACGCTGACGATGCAGATTCCCGTCCGCTTGCTCGCCTCGTTCGACGAGGCTGGCTCGCAGTGGCTCACAGAAGGCGGCAACTATACCTTCAACATCGGTGCGTCGAGCCGCGACATCCGCTGCACCGCCACCGCCAAGGTCGGCCAGTATACGGAGAAGGTCTCCAACGCCCTCGCCCCGAAAGTGAAGCTGAACCTCTTAAAACAATAATACGACGAGCGGCGGCCAGTCCCAATCTGGCCGCCGCGCTGACGTTGGTTTGCAGTTGACATTGGTAAGTATGTCGGTGCAAAGATAGTGCTTTTCGGCGGCTTCTGCAATAGGGCTACGGCGACTGACACGCTTTGCGAAGACGGACATATTGAAAACCAATTAGTTATGAAAACTCTTAGACGGCTCTTTGACACAGCCTTTTTATGCGCAGCCCTGCTTTTAGCGGCGGCTTGTACGGAAAATGCGCCCCGGACATCGGACACTGAACAGCTGATAAACGAGGCCTTGGAGGCCGTGGGTAACCACGACCTGAGGACGGCGGAGCAGCGGGCCTACAGCGCTGCCATCCTGTCGGCTGACTCGGCCGAGATGGCCGATGCCCTGACGATGCTCTCGCTGGTCTTCATCCTGGAGGACAAGAAGGAGCAGGCCGAGATGGTGATGGCGGTGCTGCCGGAGGGCCAGACCGTGGAGTTTGTGCGCCTGCAGCAGGCGGCGAACGAACAGGGACGCAGTCATGAACGCTTCATTTTCGGCGGTTTCATCGCACTTTTACTGGCTGTCATCGGTGGCGGCCTGTGGTGGAGCCGGCGGCGCAAGGCGGCTTTCGAGCGGAAGGTTGACGAGCTGATGGAGAGCATGGCTGTCGAGACCGACGAACCGGAACAGCCTGCCACTATCCGTGCCGACATCGTCCGCACGAAACAGGGCGTCGACGTGCTCTACGCCATCCTCCACAACGAGAACATCTCGCAGATGGGCAAGCGCGAGCAGTTGGCTGTTACCGATACGCTGCACATCGTTGACCCCACCTTGGCCGGCATCCTCAGTTCGGTTGAACTGACGCCCAAGGAAACCTTCTATTGTATCATGCAGTACTACGGCAAGACCGAGCAGCAGAAAGCGCAGTGCTTCTGCTGTACGGAGCAGGCACTGCGCTCAACGAAAAGCCGTCTGGGCAAGAAACTTGACCTCAGCCGGTTAGAGGCTATTCATAAAGATATATCTTGAAGTTCTTCACCGAGCCGGGAGCTCCCTGCTCAGCACGCGGCAGGTACTCCAGGGCTGTAACGGTCTGCTCAGAGCCTAGGTCGATAACCAGCAGGTGGGGAGCCTGAGCCGACTTCTCCGTCTGCCAGTAGGTAGACTCCTGCAGGTCGAAGACCTTGTCGCCCAGGTGGTTGCCGTTTTCCTCCTCAGAGTTGGCGTACTTTGTCTTCCATGGCTCGCGGCTCAAGCGCTTGCCGTCCTGACCTTGCAGATAGAGCTCGGCGATGGCTGCGCGGTCGCCATCCTTCTGGGTGCTGAGGCACTCGATGGCGAGGTAACGGCCCTTGGCGGTCTTACCAAACTGAATCGTCTGCCAGCCGTTGCCAGCCTTGAAGGCTCCCGTGGCGACGGGCGTAGCGCTATTGAGGTCGGGCTTGTCGCCGATGTTGTTGTGCTTGTTCGACTTCTCCAACTGGAGTTTGTTGAGTTCAGGCTCTGCCTGGCCCCAGACTATCGGCTCCTTCGGGCCGACGATGTCGAGCACAATGATTTCGTTCTTGCCCTTCTTCAGCCAGCAGCCGGGCACGTAGAGCGTCTGCTGCGGACCAATCGACCAAATGCGGCCCATGGCGTGACCGTTTACGTAGACTTGACCCTTGCCCCAAGTCTCGAAGTTCAGGAACGTGTCGCCTACCTTTTTCAGCGTAAAGTAGCCGCGGTGGTAGCCGGGCTTCATAATGTCGCTGAGCTTCTTCGACTCCTCATAGCCCTGTGTGAAGGCAAGTGCAGGAACGCTCCCTTTCACCTTGCCGGCTGCTACCTGGTCGTTGACGCCCTTTACCATGTCAAGTGCCTTGGCGGCTGTCTCGTAGTCATCGGGAATGGCTACATTCATCCAGTTCTTTGGTGTCAGCACCATCTCCACATCGTCGGTCTCAGTGGTCAGCGTGACGTTGCCTACGATGCCCTTGAAGTCCTTGATGGCACGTCCGAAATTGATGCGCCCCATGCCTTCGACGATGATAATCATTTCGGCGCCTTTCTTCACGGCAGGGATGGTGAGCGACTTCTCGTTCTTCACGCGGTCAATCTTACCAATATATTTATTGTCTATAAACACCTGGGCAAAGTCGTGGAACTCGCCGCTGAGCACGCTCTGCGAAGTAATCTCGGGCAGGCGAGTAGAGTACATCATCGTGCCCCAGCCCATATCCATCTCCTCGAAGGTCTTGGGTGCGCCATTGACGGGCTTGGTCATAGCGGCCATGAAGGGTGCGAACTCCGTCAGCTCGAACTTAGGCACGGTGATGATGGGCATAGGAGCCTTGGGCACGGCGGGCATCTTCTTACCATCGTTGTACTTCTCCATCATTTTGCGTAGCTCCCAAAACTTCGGAGTGTCCTTACCATATTCGTTGATAGGAGCATCGTAGTCGTAGCTGGTGACGTCGGGGGCGAAGCCGGGACTATTAGCACCGGCCCAGTGGCCGAAAGAAGTACCGCCGTGGGTCATGTAGAGTGAGAACGAGATGCCCTTCGAGAGCATTTCGTCCATGCCTTCGACCATGTCCTTGGCCGGGCGCGTCTCATGGCGGGCGCCCCACTTGTCGAACCATCCGCTCCAGAACTCGGAGCACATCTTCGGGGCGTTGGGGCGCAGCTCGCCCAGGCGGCGGAACTGCTGGTCGATGTTGGCGCCGGTGCCGAAGTTCATGGTCCACGTCAGGTCGTCCAAGCCGTTCTTTTCGAAGTTCGACGACCAGTCGCACTGGAAGAGCGACAGCTCCTTACCGTAGATGCTGCGCAGGCAGTCGCGAATCTCGCTGACATAAGGTTTGTCCTCGCCATAACTTCCATACTCATTCTCCACCTGAATCATGATGATGGGACCGCCGTTCTGGATGGTCAGCGGCTTCAGCTGTTCACCCACCTTCTCTTCGAAGATTTTCACTCTTTCCATAAAGTAAGGATCGCGCTCGCGCAGGCGGATGTCCTTCTTCTTCAGCAGCCACCAGGGCAGACCGCCCATCTCCCACTCGGCGCAGACGTAGGGGCCTGGACGCACGATGACGTAGAGGCCGTTCTTCTGTGCCAGTCGGCAGAACTCGGCTACGTCGTTGTTGCCAGTGAAGTCGAACTGTCCCTCACGCTGCTCATGGATGTTCCAGAAGATGTAGATGCACACGGCATTCATTCCCAACGCCTTACACATCTGGATGCGGTGCTCCCAGTAGGGACGGGGAATACGGGGATAGTGTACTTCGGCAGCCTTCACGATGAAGGGCTGGCCGTTCAGCAGGAATGTCTTGTCGCCCGTGGTAAACGTTCCCGGCTTCTGGGCGGCGAAGCCTGTGGCGGGCATCAAGGTCATCAATGCCGCCAAGGCCATTTGTTTTAGGATCTTGGTCATAGTAGTATGTTTTTTAGATTATTTGCTGAAGTCGAAGCCTAAGCGCAGACCGTCGTAGGTCTTGCTGATTTCGCCCACGGCCTGGATATTCTGGTTGCCACTCAAGGCGGCCATCGTCTGCAAGATGTTCAGCAGCTTCGAACTCTCAAAGAGCAGGCCGATGCCGGTGTAGTTGCGCTTGGCATAGCAGTTGATGGTCAGCAGCATACTCTGCAGCGTCACCTTGCTCGAGGCCTCGTCGTAAGTCCACTTGCCGCTCATCGGCGTGCCGCGGAAGTTGGCCGTGTATGTGCCGTCCTGCTTGAACGTGATGTTGGTGTTCTGGCTCGTGATGCCTATCTGCTGGTAGTAGGGCAGGGCCTTCTCCTTGATGCGGGTGGCAGCCACCTCACCGCCGGCCTTGGCCAGCAGGTTCTCGCTGGTGAAGGCGCAGCCCGGACCACTGTAGTTCCACGCGCCGATCAAGTCCTGAGCCGTCACCTTCTGTGCGCCGATAACGCTGATAATCACGTTGCCGAGGGTTCCTCCCTGCAGGATGTCGCCGAGGATGTTTCCTTGTGTTCCACAGCTGGTAACAATCATTGCCACCGCTGCCAATACGATTGCTTTTACTTTCTTCATGATGTAAGTTATTTAATTGGTTTTAATCTTCAAACTGCAGACTCAGCTGTCCGTCGCCGAGCAGGTTGTAGCTCATGCGGTGGTAGGGCGTGGTGCCGTACTGTCGGATGGCCTCGCGGTGTTTCTTCGTCGGGTAGCCCTTGTTCTTCTGCCAGTCGTACTGCGGATACTCCTTGGCCAGCTGGTTCATATAGTCGTCGCGGTAGGTCTTGGCCAGAATCGAGGCGGCCGCTATGGCCATATACTTGCCGTCGCCCTTGACGATGGTGGTGTGGGGCAGGAAGACCCCTCCATCCTCCCCCGACTGGGGAAGGCTTCTGTAGGGCTTGAAGCGGTTGCCGTCGACGATAATTGCTTCCGGCCGCACTTTCAGCTGGTCCAGTGCGCGGTGCATGGCCAGTATCGAAGCATTGAGGATGTTGATCTTGTCAATCTCCTCGGGCGTGACGATGCCCACGGCCCACGCCACGGCGTCGCGCTCTATCTGTTCGCGCAGTTCATAGCGCCGCTTCTCCGTCAGCTGCTTCGAGTCGTTCAGCAGCGGGTTCTCATAGCCGTCGGGCAGGATGACCGCTGCCGCATAGACGCTGCCTGCCAGACAGCCCCGTCCAGCCTCGTCGCAGCCGGCCTCGATCTTTCCCTCGTAGTAATGGGGTGCAAGCATGGTCTAAAACATTTGTACGACGCGGCGCAGCCCCGCCACGAGCGCATCGACTTCCTCCTTCGTATTATACATGGCAAACGATGCGCGCACCGTCCCGCTGATACCGAAGCGGTCCATCAGCGGCTGAGCGCAGTGGTGCCCCGTGCGCACGGCGATGCCGAGCCGGTCGAGCAGCGTACCGATGTCCAGATGGTGTATGCCGCCGACATTAAAGCTGACAACCGCGTCGTGCGGCTCCTCCGGTCCGTAAATCGTCACCCCGTCAATCGTCCGCAGCCCCTCCATTGCGTACTGTGTCAGCCCCTTCTCGTGTGCCTCGACTCTGTCGAGGCCAATGGCAGTCAGGTACTTGATGGCCGTCGCCAGCCCGTGGGTGGCCACATAGTCGGGCGTGCCCGCCTCAAACTTAAACGGCAGCCGCTCGAAGGTAGTGCGCTCCCACGTCACCTTGTCAATCATCTCGCCGCCGCCCTGATACGGTGGCAGCTTCTCAAGCCACTCCTCCTTGCCAAAGAGCACGCCGATGCCCGTAGGCCCGTACATCTTATGCCCGCTGAAGGCCAGGAAGTCGCAGTCCATCGCCTGCACGTCAATCTTCAGGTGCGGTGCACTCTGCGCCGCATCCACCAGCACCGGCACCCCTTTCTCGTGTGCCGCTTCTATGATGCGGCCGACGGGGTTCACCGTCCCCAGCACGTTGCTCACGTGGGCCAGGCTCACCAGCCGTGTCCGCTCTGTTATCTGTGCTGCAACAGTGTTGCAGCATAGCCGACCGTCGTCGGTGATGGGCAGGTGGCGCACGACGATGCCGCGCTGCATGGCCTGTAGCTGCCACGGCACGATGTTAGAGTGGTGCTCCATGTCGGTGACCAGCACCTCGTCGCCCGCCTGCATCTGCGACTGGCAGAACGTCTGGGCCACCAGGTTGATGGCCTCCGTCGTGCCCCGCGTGAAGATGACCTCCTCCGTCTTGCGGGCATTGATAAACTGGCGCACCGTCTCGCGGGCCGCCTCGTGCAGGTCGGTGGCCTGCTGCGACAGGTAGTGTACGCCCCGGTGGACGTTGGCGTTGACGTTCAGATACTCTTCGCGCATGGCGTCGAGCACGCACAGCGGCTTCTGCGTCGTCGCCGCATTGTCAAGGTAGACCAGCGGCCGGCCGTACACCTCCCTCCCCAATATCGGGAAATCCTCACGTACCTTATTTATATCATACATATACTCATCTCCTCAATTACTTACACAGCTTACATCCCTCACATTTGTTCAGCTCGCCGCGGAAGCGCTTCTCGATGAGATAGTGCAGGCGGTCGCGCAGCGGTTCGAGTTGCATCTTGTCGATGACCTCGTTGATGAAGGCATTCTGCAGCAGCAGCTTCGCCTCCTTCAACGATATGCCGCGCTGCCGCATATAGAACAGCGCCGCGTCGTTGAGCTGGCCCACCGTCGAACCGTGGGCGCACTTCACGTCGTCGGCATAGATTTCGAGCATCGGCTGGGTGTACATCCGGGCCTCCTTCGTGGCCGTCAGGTTCTGGTTGGTCATCTGCGACGTCGTCTTCTGCGCGCCGTGCTCCACCAGCACCCGTCCGGCAAAGGCCCCCGTGGCCTTGTCGTCGAGCACGTATTTATACAGCTCGTTCGACGTGCAGTGGGTGGTGCGGTGCGTTATCAGCGTGTTGTTGTCGACGTGCTGCTGCTTGTCGGCGATGACGCAGCCGCAGCACTGGCACTCGGCCCCCTCGCCCGACAGCGTCAGGTCGAGCTTGTTGCGCGTCACGCCGTTGTGCAGGGTGATGACGTTATGGGTGACGCGGCTGTCGCGCTGCTGGTCGATGTAGACATTGCTCACGCGCACGTTCTTGGCGTGGGTCTCCTCTAAGCAGTAGAGGTCGAGCTGTGCATTCTCGCCCACGAAGGCCTCGATGACCTGCGTGGCCAGGAAGTGGCGGTCGTCGGCAGCGTGGTCGCAGAACAGCAGTTTTACCTCCGCACCCTCCTCAACGACGATGAGTACGCGGCGGTTCACCATCAGGTCGACGTCCGAGCGCAGGATATTGATGACTTGCACGGCACGGTCCACCTTCACGCCGCGCGGCACGTAGACGTAGAGACCGTCCTGCGCCAGCATCGTGTTCAGGTCGGTGACGGCGTCGCCGTCTTTTCCCGCCAGCCGGTTATAGTGCACGGTGGTGGCAAAGTCCTTCAGCGAACCGATGACGACGCCTTCGGGCAGATGGGCGCTGGGCAGGGCCTGGGCGTAGAACTGGTCGTTGACCACGAAGTAGAGCGAGGTCGAGAGGTTGGGCACGTCGCAGCTGAACGACCGGTAAGGGTCGACGGGAATCTGCAGGCGGTTCAGGTTCAGGCCGTAGTCAGGCTCGAAGAGCTTCGCTATGTCGGTGTACTTGTAGCGCTCCACCTTCTTCGTAGGAAAGCCGCCCGCCTTGAAACGCCCGAACGCCTCGTCGCGCACGGCGTTCATCACGGCGCTGCTGTGCCCGCAGATCATCTGCCGGCACTCGCGGTAGAGGTCGATGTATTGCTGTTCGCTGTTCATTCTTCTCCGATTTCTTCCTTTATCCAGTCATACCCGTGCTCCTGAATCTCCTTGGCCAGTTCCGGGCCGCCCGTCTTCACGATGCGCCCCTTGTATAGCACGTGGACATACTGCGGCCGGATCATCTCAAGCAGCCGGTCGTAGTGGGTGATGACGATGCAGCTCGTCTCAGGCGTCTGCAGCTTGTTCACGCCCTCGGCCACGATGCGCATGGCGTCGACGTCGAGGCCGGAGTCGGTCTCGTCGAGGATGCTCAGCTTCGGCTCGAGCATGGCCATCTGGAAAATCTCGTTGCGCTTCTTCTCGCCGCCGCTGAAGCCCTCGTTCACCGAGCGGTTAGCCAGTTTCGAGTCCAGCTCCACTATCTTCCGCTTCTCGCGCATCAGCTTCAGAAACTCTGCCGCGTTCATCGGCTCCAGTCCCTGCGCCTTGCGCCGCTCGTTGATGGCCGCCTTCATGAAGTTGGTCATCGAGACGCCGGGAATCTCCACTGGGTACTGGAACGAGAGGAACAGCCCCTCGTGGGCCCGCTCCTCGGGCTTCATTTCAAGCAGGTTCTTGCCGTTGAACCAGGCCTCGCCCTCGGTCACCTCGTAGAGCGGGTTGCCTACGAGCACGGCCGACAGCGTCGACTTGCCCGAGCCGTTCGGACCCATGATGGCGTGAGTCTCGCCATCGTTGACCACCAGGTCAATGCCTTTCAGTATTTCTTTCTCGCCTATGCGGGCGTGCAAATTACGTACCTCTAACATGGTGTTTACACTTTTCTTCTATCTTGCAAATGTTACATTTCCTGCAAAGTTACGAAATTCTGACCTGAGTTCTAATAACCTTGATTATAATTTATTAAGAATTAACAAAGTTAAGCGGTGAACCTTGCCCCAAACCCGGCGCCTTTTGCGCATAAACCCCCGCCTTTTTCTTGTAAACCCCCGCCTTTTGCTTAGGTGTCGGTTCGGGTGTCGGTTCCCCCTTCCAGGAGCTTTTCTGGTGCACCATTTTCAGCCCATTTCACCGTGCTTTTTACTATAATATTGTCATTCGCACTTTATCTCCTACACTCCCGACACTTCCTACACCTAAGAAAATTCAACAGGTGCAGGAAGTGTCGGAAGTGTAGGGTGTTTTCTGTGATTAGCAATCAGTGAGACAGTTTATCCTACTGTTCCTTCGAGCGAGACGCTGAGGAGCTTCTGGGCCTCGACGGCAAACTCCATCGGGAGCTTCTGCAGCACCTCCTTGGCGTAGCCGTTGACGATGAGGCCGACGGCCTGCTCGGTAGGGATGCCGCGCTGGTTGCAGTAGAAGAGCTGGTCCTCTGAGATTTTCGAGGTCGTGGCCTCGTGCTCGAAGATGGCCGTGTCGTTGTGCACGTCCATGTAGGGGAAGGTGTGGGCACCGCAGTTGCTGCCAAGGAGCAGCGAGTCGCACGACGAGTAGTTGCGGGCGCCATCGGCGGTGGCTGTGGCGCGCACCAGTCCGCGGTACGAGTTCTGCGAGTGGCCGGCTGAGATGCCCTTTGAGATGATGGTCGACTTGGTGTTGCGACCGATGTGTATCATCTTCGTGCCCGTGTCGGCTTCCTGGTAGTTGTTGGTGACGGCTACGGAGTAGAACTCCGCCAGGCTGTTGTCGCCGCGCAGGATGCACGACGGGTATTTCCACGTGATGGCCGAGCCCGTCTCCACCTGCGTCCACGACAGCTTCGAGTCGACGCCGTCGAGCAGGCCGCGCTTCGTCACGAGGTTCAGCACGCCGCCGCGGCCGTGCTCGTCGCCGGGGTACCAGTTCTGGACGGTGGAGTATTTCACCTCGGCACGGTCCTTGACGATGATTTCGACGATGGCTGCGTGCAGCTGGTTCTCGTCGCGCATGGGGGCGGTGCAGCCCTCAAGGTAGGAGACGTAGCTGTCGTCGTCGGCCACGATGAGCGTGCGCTCAAACTGGCCGGTGTTGCGGGCGTTGATGCGGAAGTAGCTGCTCAGCTCCATCGGGCAGCGCACGCCCTTGGGAATGTAGACGAAGGAACCGTCGCTGAAGACGGCGGAGTTCAGCGCGGCAAAGAAGTTGTCCTTATAAGGCACCACCGACCCTAAGTACTGCCGCACCAGGTCGCCGTGCTCCTTGATGGCCTCGCCGATAGAGCAGAAGATGACGCCCTTCTCGCGCAGCTTCTCCTTGAACGTGGTCTTCACCGAGACGGAGTCCATGATGGCATCGACGGCTGTGTTGCCGCTGAGGGCGAGGCGCTCCTCGAGGGGGATGCCGAGCTTGTCGAAGGTCTTCTCGAGCTCGGGGTCGATAGCCCCCTCCGCACCTTCCCCCGCAGTGGAGGCTTTCTTCACCGTCGGGTCAGCGTAGTAGGAGATGGCCTGGTAGTCGATGGGTGGAACGTGGACGTGGCCCCACTTCGGCTCCGTCTGCTCCTGCCAGTAGCGGAAGGCGCGGAGGCGGAAGTCGAGCATCCACTCAGGCTCGCCCTTCTTGGCTGAAATGAGCCGGACGACGTCTTCGTTCAGCCCTTTCTCTATGATTTCCGTATGCACGTCGGTGGTAAAGCCGAACTCATATTTCTGTTGGGCGATGCGACGCACAAGTTCGTTGTCGTTCTGCTCTTCCTGATAGATATTCTTATCCTTCTTTTCCATTGGTATTTGCATATTTAATGGCCAGCATCGTCAGGTCGTCGCTTTGCTCTGCCTCGCCAACAAAGCTGCTGACAGCCTCAGCCATTTTCCCTACTAAGGTGGTTGGCTCGCCTGCCTCTTCGCCAGTAAACGAATTTGCCACGCCAATGATGCGCTGTTCGCCAAACTGGGCGTGCGTGACGTCTTCGGCCTCATTGAGTCCGTCGGTATAGAGGAAGATGGTTGTCTGCGGTTCCAATTCTATTTGTTGGCAGGTAAACGACCAGTCGTTCACAATGCCGATGGGAAGGTTGGCATCGCAGGGCAGCAGGCTGACACTGCGGCCAATGATCAATGGCGAATTATGACCGGCATTACAGTAGTGCAGGACACCCGTCTGAAGGTCGAACACACCGAGGAAGAGCGTGACGAACATGCTCGTCTCGTTACCGTCGGCCATGGCCTTGTTGAGGGTCTTGACTATGTGGTGCGGCTCTGCCACATGGGCAGAAATGTTGCGGAACAGCGAGCGGGTGACCGCCATCACGAGTGAAGCGGGTACACCCTTGCCCGAGACGTCGCCGATGCAGAAGAACAGCTGTTCGTCGCGGATGAAGAAGTCGAACAGGTCGCCACCCACGTCCTTGGCCGGTGTCAGCGTGCCGTAGATGTCGATGTCGTCGCGCTCGGGGTAGGGTGGGAACGTCTTCGGCAGCATCGACATCTGTATGTCGTGGGCCACCCTCAGCTCGTTCTCGATGGCGGCCTTCGAGGCGGTGGTCTTCTTGAGCTCGTCAACGTAATCGGAGAGTGAGTGCTGCATGCCCTCGAACGAGTCGCGCAGCAGGCGTATCTCGTCGTTGTGCTTGATGAGTGGCAGGGGCGTATTGAAGTTTCCCTTGGCCACCTCGCCTGCCGAGTCGGCCAACTTCTTCAGCGGATTGGTAGCGCGCTTGATGATGATGCGGCCCACGATGCGCGTTACCAGCAGGGCGATGGCAATAAGTATCAGCATGACGGTGCCTGTGACCATGCCTATGCCGTCGACCAGCATTCTGGGCACGGCCAGGGCTATCGACCAACTGGTTCCCTCAACAGGCTCGTAGAACATGTAGGCGTTGTAGCCGTCAAAGTCGAAGTATTCAAAGTGGGCGGGCTCTCCCTCTGCATCGCTGTAGAATCCCCTGTTGCCTGCCGCCATTCTGCGGCCTATTTCATCGTCGATGGTGTCGGCAGTTGCCTTGGCACACTCGAAATAGTTGCCCTTGATGACGAGACTGGTGTCGGGATGGGCTATGTAAGAACCGTCCTTGTCGATGATGAAGTTGTAGGAGAAGAGCCGCCACCGACGGTCCCTCATTTCTTCCAGTCCGGCATTGCCAGAGCCGCTAATCTCATGGGGATCACTGCCTATATAGACGCTGAAAGAATTTCCCTCATAGTCCATGCCCCTGATACGCTTTCCGCTGAACCAGCCCAGCGACAGGTCGGCACCGACGACGGCCACCGTCCGGCCCTGCTTGTCGTGGACGGGCATCAGCCAGGCCACGAGCGGTATGGAGTCGGTGGAGTCGAAGAACGGCTTTGACCAATAGCTGCTGTCGGCCTTCACGGCCTCGGTGAACCAGTCGGCCTTCAGGTAGTCGTGGGCAGCATCGCCGACGAAGCGCCTCTCTACCTGTCCGCTGTCACCCTTGACGACGAGCGGACAGAACCAGCGGCCTTTCTGGGGGTAGTAGTCGGCCACGAAACTGATGCCACAGCTGCGCACATGCGGATTGTCGGTGACAATCTGCTCCATGATGTCCGCCATCTTGTCGGGCTGGCCAAGGTTGTCTTCTATCTGCGCGCGGTGGTTGATGGTGCCGAGCGCGACTTCCTGCGTGATAGCCCTGATGCTGGAATGGCCGACCGCCAGGTAGCTCTTGTAGAGATCCTGCTCCTCTTCCTTGATGAGGCCGTCGGCCAGCTTGTAGATGTAGTATGAGGCGAGAGCCATCACAACAAGCTGCGTGAGGGCAATCCCCCACGTCAGCCGTTTTGCGAAAGAGCGTATCTTACCCTTCTTCTGCTTCACTTCTTACTCCTTAGAGTTTCTGCTCTACCTCAATCTCGGTGAAGGTCTCGATGATGTCGCCCACCTCGATGTCGTCCCAGTTGACGAGCGAGATACCGCATTCCAGGCCCGTAGCCACTTCCTTGGCATCGTCCTTGTAGCGCTTCAGGGCGTCGATGGCGGCGGTATGGATGACAATACCGTCGCGGATGACGCGGGCCTTGTCCTTGTTGTGGACCTTGCCGTCGGTGACGAGACCACCGGCCACGGTGCCGACCTTCGAAATCTTGAACACCTGCTTGACCTCGATCTCGCCGGTGACGATTTCCTTCTTCACCTTGTCGAGCATGCCCTGCATGGTTGACTTCACCTCGTCGATGGCGTCGTAGATAATCGAGTAAGTGTTGATTTCCACACCCTCGCGCTCAGCCAGACGGCGTGCGTCGGCCGACGGGCGTACCTGGAAGCCGACGATGATGGCATCGGAGGCCGAAGCCAGCATGACGTCGTTCTCGCTGATCTGGCCGACGGCCTTGGCGATGACGTTAACCTGCACCTTCTCCGTCGAGAGCTTGATGAACGAGTCACTGAGGGCCTCGATACTTCCGTCGGTGTCGCCCTTGACGATGATGTTCAGCTCGTGGAACTCGCCGAGTGCGATGCGGTGCGAGATGTCGTCGAGACCCAGCGTCTTCGTCGTGCGCAGGCTCTGCTCGCGCTGCAGCTGTGTACGCTTGTTGGTGATTTCGCGCGCCTCCTGCTCGGTCTCCATGATGTGGAACGAGTCGCCGGCGGTCGGTGCGCCGTTCAAGCCGAGGATGATGGCGGGCTCGGCGGGACCGGCCTGCTCGATGCGCTGGTTGCGCTCGTTGAACATGGCCTTGATGCGGCCGTAGCTCGTTCCGGCGACGACGATGTCGCCAACCTTCAGCGTACCATTGGAGACGAGCACCGTCGAGACGTAGCCGCGGCCCTTGTCGAGACTTGACTCGATGATGGAGCCGGTAGCCTTGCGGTTGGGGTTGGCCTTCAGGTCGAGCATCTCGGCCTCGAGCAGCACTTTCTCCAGCAGCTCGTCGACGCCGATGCCCTTCTTGGCCGAAATCTCCTGACACTGGTACTTACCGCCCCACTCCTCGACGAGCAGGTTCATGTTGGCCAGGTCCTCGCGTATCTTGTCGGGGTTGGCGCCGGGCTTGTCAATCTTGTTGATGGCAAACACCATGGGCACGTTGGCTGCCTGGGCGTGGGCGATGGCCTCCTTGGTGGTGGGCATCACCGAGTCGTCGGCGGCAATGATGATGATGGCGATATCCGTCACCTGGGCACCGCGGGCACGCATGGCGGTAAAGGCCTCGTGACCCGGCGTGTCGAGGAAGGTGATGCGGCGGCCGTCCTTCAGTTTCACGTTGTAGGCACCAATGTGCTGCGTGATGCCACCGGCCTCACCGGCAATGACGTTGGTGTTGCGGATATGGTCGAGCAGCGACGTCTTACCGTGGTCGACATGACCCATGACGGTCACAATCGGGGCGCGGCTGACGAGATCGTTCTCATCGTCCGCCTCCTCGGTTATGGCGTTCTGAACCTCAGCCGAGACATACTCGGTAGTGAAGCCGAACTCGTCGGCAACGATGTTGATGGTCTCTGCGTCGAGGCGCTGGTTGATGCTCACCATGATGCCGATGGACATACAGGTACCGATAACCTGATTGACGCCGACGTTCATCATCGTAGCCAACTCCGAGACGGTTACGAACTCCGTCAGCTTCAGCACCTTCGACTGTGCTGCCTCGGCTGCCATCTCCTCGCTGATACGCTCCTGAACGGCATCGCGCTTCTCGCGACGGTACTTGGCACCCTTCTTGTTCTGGTTCTTCGTGGTCAGACGGGCCAGCGTCTCCTTGACCTGGCGTGCCACGTCCTCCTCGTTCACCTCGAGCTGCTTCTGCGGGCGGTTCTTACTCTTCTTGTTCTTGCCGCCACCCTGCTGCTGTTGCTGCTGGTTGGCGTCGCCCTTCTGCTTGTTCTTCTTGTTCTTGTTCTGGCTGTCGTTCTTAGCCTCGGCCTCGATGTCGACACGCTCCTTGCCAATGCGCACGCGCTTCTTCTTCTCGCTGCGCTGCTGAGCCAGTTTCTCCTCGCGCTCTTTCTTCTTCTCCTCCTTCGACTTCTTCTTCGGGCGGGTACTCTGGTTCAGCGCGTCGAGATCAATCTTGCCCAGCACGTTCACCTTCGGGGCCAGCTTGGCCTCGCTCTTCAACGTGAACACCTTGGGACCCTGATCAGCATTCTGTTCTTCAGCCTTGGCGGGCTCTGCGGAAGCCGGAGCCTTCTTCTCCTCGGCAGCAGGCTTTTCAACTTCAACGACGGCTGGTGCCTCTGTCTCAACCTTCACCTCCTTCTTCTGCTCCACAGGCTGGGGCTTCTCGGGGGCAACTGCTGGCTTTTCGGCTGGTTTGCTTACTGTCTCCTCGGCTTTAGCTACTTCCTTAACGGGACTCTCGGCAGCAGTCTCAATCTTGGGAGTATTTGAAACGGCAGGCGATGAGGTGGCAGCAGTGCGCTTGTTCAGGCTGTCCAAATCAATCTTGCCGATTGGCTTGAACTGCTGACGGGGCTCTGCCTTGGGGGCTTCCTCTTCTTTCTTCTTTGTCTCCTTCTCCTTCTTCTTGGGGAAAATCTTCTCGGCTTGCTTCTTGATGGCCTTGTCACGATTGAACTCGTTGACCAGCGCCTCGTACTGCTCGTCGCTGATCTTCGTGTTCGTGGTGATGTCGTCCTTCACCTCGCCGAGATGATTCTTCTTCTTCAGGAAATCAACTGCCGTTTGAAGTCCTATGTTCAGTTCTGATAAAACCTTATTTAATCTTACTCCCATCTATTTATTCTCAATTTACGGATTTACGATTTATTCAAATTCTGCTCTTAATATGTTCAGTACCTCGTCGACGGTCTCCTCCTCGAGGTCGGCCTTCTCAATGAGCATCTCGCGCGGAGCATTGAGCACAGCCTTGGCCGTGTCGAGACCGATGGCCTTGATGGAGTCGATAATCCACTGGTCGATCTCGTCTGAAAACTCGTCCAGATAGATGTCCTCGTCCTCGGTACCTTCACTGACCACGCGGAACACGTCGATGGTGTGCTCCGTCAGCATGGAGGCCAGCTTGATGTTCATACCGCCCTTACCGATAGCCAGGCTCACCTCCTCAGGCTGCAGGTAGACCTCGGCCTTGTGGTTCTCCTCGTCGAGCGTGATGCTGCTGACCTTGGCGGGCGACAGTGCGCGCTGGATGAAGAGCTGGGTGTTGCTGGTGTAGTTGATGACGTCGATGTTCTCGCCGCCAAGCTCGCGGACGATGCCGTGAACGCGGCTACCCTTCACGCCGACGCAGGCGCCTACCGGGTCGATGCGCTCGTCGTAGCTCTCGACGGCAATCTTGGCACGCTCGCCCGGCATGCGGGCCACGCGCTTGATGGTAATCAGACCGTCGTTGATTTCGGGAACCTCAGCCTCTAACAGGCGCTCCAGGAACACGGGGCTGGTGCGCGAGAGGACGATGCGCGGATTGTTGTTCTCGTTCTGCACCTCCTTGACGATGGCACGCACGGTCTCGCCCTTGTGGTAGTTGTCGGCAGGAATCTGCTCCGACTTCGGCAGGTGCAGTTCGTTACCCTCGTCGTCGATGAGCAGCACCTCGCGCTTCCACATCTGGTAGACCTCGCCGCTGACGACGGTGTTCACCTTATCCTTGTACTTCTGGTACAGCGAGTCGTGCTCCAGCTCCAGAATCTTCGAGGCCAGCGTCTGGCGCAGGTTCAGGATGGCGCGGCGGCCGAACTTCTGGAAGTCCACCTCCTCAGAAACCTCTTCGCCCACCTCGTAGTCGGGCTCAATCTTCTGGGCCTCGCTCAGGGCAATCTCCTTGTTCTCGTCCTTGACCTCACCGTCCTCCACCACGATGCGGTTGCGGTGGATTTCGAAATCGCCCTTGTCGGGGTTTACAATCACGTCGAAATTCTCGTCCGACCCGAACATCTTGGCGATGACATTGCGGAAGCTTTCTTCAAGCACGCTGACCAGTGTGGTGCGGTCGATGTTCTTCGTTTCTTTAAATTCCTGAAAGGTCTCAATCATTGAGGGGCCTTTCGCATCTTTCTTTGTTGCCATTTATTATTGTTTTTTATTTGAATGCTAACAGGTATTTCACCGACTTCACCTCATCCATGGAAAAGGTCTTGTCGGTGTCGACCATGACGGGGCGCTTCTTGCCCTCAACGGTCTGCTTCTCCTGAACGGTAATGGTAAAGTTGCGGTCTTCAACAGTTTTCAGAACGCCTTTCAGCTTCTGGCCGTCCAGCTGCAGCACCTCCACCTCGTCGCCGATGTGGTTCTTGTACTGCTGTTCCACCTTGAAAGGCTGGCCCAGACCGGCGCTGCCGACCTCCAGTTCGTAGTCGCCCAGCTCGTCGCCCAGCTTCTCCTGCAGGAACCGGCTCAGTTCGGCGCAGTCTTCAATCCACACGCCGTCGGCATGGTCGATTTCAATCACGATACGGTCTTCGGCTCCGAAAATGATGTCTACCAGGAAGTAGTCGTTGCCCTGCAACCACTCTTCCACAAATGTCTTTACTACTTCTTTGTTAATCATCTAATTGTGCAAATTATAATGAAAAAGAGAGACCCTGTCGGGCCTCTCATTCCACTGAACGGTGCAAAGGTACGAAGATTTTCTGAATCTGCCAAACTTTTAGGCTCTTTTTTCATGCAAGAGCGTCAAAAACCGTCATTGAAGGTTTCTTTTTAAGCGCAACGGGGGCTGTTGGCTTTTTCGGCAGCTGAATGATTGATGACGTTTCCTTTGCTTTTTTGGGGGTTAACAGCCTGCGATACTCCTCAGGCGACTGCAGGAGGCGGACCGCTTCCTTTAACTGCTTGTCATGCTGCAGACCGGCCTCGATGCTGCCTGCCTGATAGTAGTAGGCGGCAATGATGTCGAGCTCCAGCATCTGGCGCAGTATGTCGTTGTGCTTGTTGATGTCTGTGGCAACGTCGTGTCTCAGTTTGCTCTCCAACAATTCGAAGGCTTCCTTGGCCTGCTCGTAGTAGCCCTCAGCCTTGGCCGTAGCTACCAATTCCTTCAGCTGCTTCTGACTCACGGGGTCGTAAGTGAAGCCGCTCCTGATGACGCTTTGTTTGAAATCGTCGAAATCGGCATCCGAGAGGTGGAACTCCCGAGGCGGTGCTATCGTAGGATGTTTACTGATATAGTCAACCACCCAATCGAACATCACCTCTGTGGAGTCTTGGCCCGAAGCGGAGAGGTAATAGGCGATGTTGGGCAGGGTGTCGTTATGCAGTTCGATGTCGGGCTTTATGCCGCCGCCGTCACGCACCTCGCGGCCGGCAACGGTGTAGAAGACGTGTGTCAGCGAGTCGGGCACGCGCTCACGATAGCCGCCGGTGCCGTCGCGCCGGTAGTTGATGGCCTGAATGCAGCGGCCACTTGGTATATAGTATTTGGATGTGGTCACTTTCAGATTCGTGTTGTAGGGCATGTCGAACGGCACCTGTACCAAGCCCTTCCCGTATGTGCGCGTACCTAATATAATTGCACGGTCTAAGTCCTGTAGAGCACCACTGGTAATCTCGCTGGCTGAGGCCGTCTCACCATTGACCAGCACCGCCAGGGGCATGACCGTATCGACGGGCTCCAGACGGGTTTTGTAGGTGTGGCTGGCCTGACTGACCTTGCCGCGATTCTCAACAATCGTCTGGCCTTTGCCCACCCAGAGGTTCACAATGTCGACTGCCTCCATCTCGGAACCGCCACCGTTGCTGCGCAAGTCGAAGACAAGCGACGTGGCGCCCTGCTTCTTCAGGTCGATGAAGGCGCGGCGCACCTCCTTGGCACAACCCTCGGTGAACTGGTTCAGATTGATGTAGCCCACGCCGCCCTCCAGCATGCCGTAATAGGGCAGCTCGGGCAGTTTGATGGCACGGCGCGTCAACTTGAGGTTCAGCTTCTTACCCGTCGTCGGGCGCAGCACCTTCACCACGAAATTAGTGCCGGCATCACCGCGCAGATGACTGCTGACGTAGCTCACGTCCTTGTCGGTCATGACAGAGTCATCAATGCTCAGAATGATATCGCCCTTCTTCAGCCCCACCTCAGCGGCTGGCATGTGCTCGTAAGGCTCGTCGACAACAACCCGCTTCAGCTTCTGGTGGTAGCGAATCAGCGCACCGATGCCGGCATACTTGCCCGTAAGCATCATCTTAAGGTCCTTTCCTTCGCTTTCCGAATAATACTCGGTATAGGGGTCCAGCGAGCGGAGCATAGCCTTGATGCCCGTACCTATGACTTCGTTGGGGTTCAGGGTGTCGACGTAGACCATATCCAGATTCTTGTAGAGCTGGTTGAAGATGTCCAAGTTCTTGGCTACATCGAGGTTGTGGTTCTTCTGGGCACTGACAAGCAGCGGGAGGAACAGCAAAAGCAGGGGGGTAAAATATCTTTTCATTATTACTGGCTTATTGTCTCTGAAAGGACTGCAAAGTTACATATTATTGAAGGAATAAAAGAATAAAAGCATGATTATTTTTCGTTTTTTATGTTTTTTGTAGTAACTTTGCACGCAAAACTAATAAAAAGACACAATGAAGACTTTTAAGCTATTACTGATGATTGTTATGACGTCGATGGCAATGAGCGCTACGGCCCAGCAGGGCAAAACCTACAACCTGTGGCCCGACGGAGCCCCCAACACAAACGGCAACCTGACCGACACGGCGCGGGTGACCGTATTCCTTCCCAATGCGAAGAAGGCGACGGGCCGTGCTGTCGTAATCTGTCCGGGAGGCGGCTACTCTCATTTAGCCATGCAGCATGAGGGTACCGACTGGGCCCCATTCTTCAACCGTGAGGGTATAGCTGTCATCGTGCTGAAGTACCGCATGCCGCATGGCAACTACGAGGTGCCCGTCAGCGACGCCGAAGAGGCCATCAGACTTGTGCGCAAGAATGCCCAGGCGTGGAACATCGACCCGCAAAAGGTGGGCATCATGGGCAGTTCGGCCGGCGGGCATCTGGCCTCTACCGTAGCCACACAGTCGAAGGGCGATGCTGCACCCAACTTCCAGATACTGTTCTACCCAGTCATCACGATGGATCCTGCCTATACCCACATGGGGTCGCACGACAACCTCTTAGGCAAAAGTCCCAAGAAGAAGCTGGAGCGGCAGTTCAGCAGCGAGCAGCAGGTGACGCGTGTCACACCGCGCGCCTTCATTGCACTGAGCGATGACGACGGTGCCGTTCAGCCCGCCAATGGTGTGAATTACTATTTGGAATGTTGCCGTCACGACGTGCCCGCCACACTTCACGTCTACCCGACCGGTGGCCACGGCTGGGGCTACCGCGAGTCGTTCAACTACCACATTGAGATGGTGCTGGAGTTGAAGGCGTGGCTGCAGACCTTCTAAAGCAGAGCCCTGATTTCGGCGTCCAAATCCTTCATCTGACTTGACCGCTTCACGAGGTTGTTCTGGCGGTCGATGAGGAAGAACTCCGGCAGCGTCAGAACGTTATACGATACTAAAAGCGGTGAGTTCAGACCGTTGGCATCGCGCACGCTGATCCAAGGCAGTGCATCGGTCATCTGCTTCCAGAAGTGCTCATCTTCGTCGAGCGACACCTGGAAGATTTCCAACCCTTGCGCGTGGTATTTGTTATAGTACTCGCGAAGCGAGAGTATACGCTTCGGCGAGTCGGCCAGCCCGAAGACATGGAAGTCGAGCAGCACAACCTTCCCCTTGAGGTCGGTCAGGCGCTGCATGCGGCCACGATTGTCTTTCAGTTGTACCTCTATCACGCCCGACTCTACAATCTTGCTCTCATCGAGGGCCTGAGCTTGCTGTCTGGCCTCTAAGATACGGATGTTCTTCATGCCCTCGATGGCGATGTTGTGCAGGTTCTCGCCACGCTCGGCACCGGGATGGAACGTGTCCCAGCTGGTGGCAACGGCTGCAAACACCTTCACGTCGTCAGGATTGTTCTTGGGATCGAAGATGAGCCACGGGCCTAAAGTCTGGAACAATGCAAAGTAGGCATAGCTCTGGTAAGGCTCCTTGAAGATGTAGTCACGCTTCACATCTTCCTTATAACTGTTAAGCATGCGCTGAAGCGAGTCGCGCAACTCGTCGTTCGACAGGCTGCCACTGCCCTCAAGGGCGATGACGCGCTCCTGGAAATCTATCTGCTTCAAGGCGAGTTCCTTGATTTTCTGGTTGTTGGCAGAACCTTCCACGTCGTAGATGGTTGCCATCTGCGGATAACGGGCCTTGATGGTTATGGTCTCTGCGGAGTCAATGGCAACGTTGATGATTTGGTCGCTGATGCGCAGACGGTAGAAGTCGGGAGCATCGGGGGCCTCGCCGCTGAACTCAAACTGTCCGTTCTTGTCGAGCGTCACACGCCCCGTCTCCTCAATACCGTTCAGGCCTACGTGCTCGAAATAGAGCACGGAGTCGGCGGCACCCGTCACCTCGCCCTCCACATGGAACTTATTACCGTTACAAGCGGCCATCATTGCGACCGCACTGCTCAAAATGAGTATCTTAATGGTCTTCATCGCTGACTTCGTCTTGATTATATTTTTGCGGTGCAAAGGTACAACTTTTCCCTGACAAACAAGCCACAAATATAGTTTTTTTTGCTGTTGCAGCCTTTGCCGCTGCGCAAAACGAAGTCGCGGCAACTACTCCCACGTCTCTTGCAGCACAGCGAGAGACTTCAGTTCGGGGAAGGAGGGCAGATGGATACGATAGTAGGAAAGGGCTATCTCCAACAGGCGGTTACGGTCTTGTCGCGTCAGGCGGAAAAGGTGCATTGTCGGGTAGTCCATGCGCATCATCAACTGCACTTTCTCGGCCTCCTCGGGCAGTAGCAGGTCGCGGTGGACGGGCGGCTGCAGACAGAACGACGAGGCGCGCAGGTCGAAATAGCAGCCCGGCTGGTAGTCGTCCAAATTTGGAAAGAAACCCAAAAAGCGGGCCAGCCGCATCAGGAAGACAAGGTGGAAATTCGCCACGTGGCCGTCGGCACCGTCAAGCCACTGCAGACTGCTCGCCACATAGTCGAACATCGGCTCGTTCTCCTGCTCACCCTTCAAGGCGTGGTATAAGAACTCTGCCAAGAAGAGCGTGATGGAAAGCTTTGCAGGATTCGTCTGGAGCGAAGACAGCGGTATGGCGATGGCTGCATTATGCAATTTCTGTAATTGTATGCGTGGGCGCACGTCGGTCTCGATGTTAAGCAGCGTCAGCGGCTGAAACAGCTGCTTCTTCAGCTTGCCCCGCGAAGTCTTTGGCAATTGAACGACAAACGACAGACGCCCGCTGGCGCGGGTGTACATATCGATAATCATCCGCGTCTCGCCATACCTGAAGCTATGCAGCACAAAGGCCTCTGTCTTAGTGTTCATACGGTGCAAAGATAGCTATTTTTAGCGGAAAACACATTTTTCTTTAAGAAAATTTGGCCAATTGGGAAAAAAGCAGTACCTTTGCACCCGCTTTTGCGCTTTGGTCCCTTCGTCTATCGGTTAGGACGAGAGATTTTCATTCTCTAAAGAGGAGTTCGACTCTCCTAGGGACTACCACTGTTAAATCTGTCATCTGCACAGCCAAGTGCTACCAGCGGAAGCCGGGATAAGGTGGCGGAGGGCTCAGTAGAGTCAGCCCAGGGCGGTCACAAGCGACGCAAGACCCACAGGCTTTAGCACTACAACAAACATCAAACAATTAAACAAAAAAATGGCAAACCACAAATCATCCCTGAAGAGAATCCGTCAGGAAAAGAAGAGAGCAATTCACAACAAGTATTACGCAAAGACCATGCGCAACGCAGTTCGCAAGCTGCGCGCCATGACAAACAAGGACGAGGCTGTAGCTCTGTACCCGAAGGTGCAGAAGATGCTCGACAAGCTGGCCAAGACCAACATCATCCACAAGAACAAGGCCGCCAACCTGAAGTCGAGTCTTTGCCTGCATATCAACAAGTTAGGATAAGCATCAGACAATTTGCTCAACACTATCACGACTGGAAACCCGCAAAGGTTTCCAGTCGCTTTTTTATTCTCATACGATTCTTTAACTCCTTATTCTTTGTCGAACTGGAAGTAGGTCAGGAACTCGGGCTCTTCCTCCTGCCAGATGCCATCGAAACCCTGAAGCAGCGTGTCGCCTTCGTAGATGCCATCAACCGTAAACTGGAAGACGCCCTGACTGGCAAACGGCTTACCCGCATCCAGACTGGCTTTCGTCAGAAGGAAAAAGGTCTGGGAGCTTAGTTTCAGCATCAGATGGTGGTCAGTGCCGCCGTAATGGAGCGTGAGCGGAATGGCCGCTGACTCGAAGCCCCAATTGACATCGCCGTTGTCCTGCAGATTGTAGAAGCTATAGTCGACCAGAAAGTCCACATTGGGAGCGCTGGCCAAAGCCTCAGCCAAAGCCCGGTCTGTCACCACGTTCGAGAGCAGGCTCACAGGGTAGTCGTGGAAACAGACGGAGTGCATGGTCAGGTCAGTGACCGTCATCTGCACGCCCTCCTTCTTAACGGCCTTGGTGTCGCTGCCGCCACCGTTATAGATGATGACATAGGTTCCCTTGTATTCGCCTGCTATGGCCTTGGCGTAGTCCTCCTTCTGCTTCGTCGTCATGCCGTGAAACACAGGGTCGCTGCTACAGGCTGCGAAGGTCAGGGCAACCAGCAGTGCAAAGAAGAGTTTTCTCATCACAATCTTTCTCATTTTGATTAGCTACTATGTGTTAAACGCATTGCGACATTGTTTTATTGTGTACATGGTCTCTTTTCCGCCTACTCCTTCCGAGGGGGACCATCGAAGGATAGAAAAGTGGATTTTGGCGACCGCCCCCACATATAAGCCCGCGCGCCCGCATTGATAAGGGCGGCCGCCCGCAGATGTGTGGCCGTCCGTCCGAATCTGGCAAGAGGGCGGTTTGCTCCCTGTTTGGCGGCGGTTTCTTCCCGGTTTGGCGGAGGTTTGCTCCCTGTTTGGCGTGCCCCAACATACGGCGATGCCTACTCATTCTTGATGCTGTTGACGGGATTCTCGGTGGCGGCGCGCCAGCCTTGGAAGGCGGCAGTGAGGACGTTGACAGCGAGGACGATGAGGAGGGAGAGCAGCAGCGGCAGAAGTTGCATCCGGATGCTGAGGCCAGAGATGCTGCCCACCTTGGGAGCCAGCCAGTAAGCCAATGGGATGGCGATGACGACAGCCACAAGCGACTGGACGACCACCGTGCGGAGCAGGCGCAGGGTGATACTGCTGATTTCGGCTCCAAAGACACGGCGCACAGCAATCTCGCGACGGCGCTGGCCAACGAAGTAACTGTTCATCGCCATCAGGCCAAGGACGGCTATCAGCAGAGCCACCCCAGTGAAGACCATCAACACACTCAGGAATCGCTCGTATTCCTCGTACCACTCCTGATGACGCTGACTGAGCGAGTGAACGTCTTCAGCCTCATGACCTGTAACAGAACTTACCTGTTGCTTGATAGCATCCTCTACCTTCTTGCGATCACCATGATACTTGACGAGTGCTTGTCGGGGCCTTCCATATTTTCTACTCACATAGTCATCCGTATTATCGCGGAATTCATTTGCACGTATAAATAAGAAAGGTGTGGGATGTTCCTCCTCGCGCATGACGTTCTGATAGACAATATCGGGATAGACACGACCTATTTCAAAGTTCACCTTTCCGTCAGCTGTTACTATCTTCCTTTCGTCATCGTGCTTTCCAAACTGTCGTAGCAGTTGATAGTTGACGCCGAAGCCATTATCATTGTAGGTTCTGTCAGGATGGATGTTCAGAATGTTATAGAAACAACTGTCGCCCATCAACAGCCGTTGACTGACCACCGTTCCGTCATCGGCTGATACCGTCTGGTTCTCCAGTCCGTTTATAGGTGTACCAAAGCCGAAGCCAACAGCTTCTACTTCTGGTAGTGCAAGCATTTTGGTGCGGAACGTCTGCCGTTGGCTTTCGTTAAGGCTGGAAATGCCCCACGTCTCAAGAATGTTTTCGATGTCATAGCCCAGCGGACGGTTCATGAGCTCGCGGATGCTGCTGCCAAGCAACAGCGTGATGGTGAGCATGATGATGGCGAAGACGGCCTGCGACACCATCAGCACATGGCTCCAACGCTGGCGCACACGGCGGCGGAAAGTGCCGCGCACGATGTCGATGGGCTGGTAGCCGCTGAGAATCATGGCTGGGACAAAGCCAGCCATTGAGCCAACAAGGATGACACTGAGTAGTATGGCAACGATGGCCACTACTCCAGTATCCTTCAGCAAGTTCATCTGGCAATTGGCCATTTCGATTGCCTTATCCTGTAGGGCGAGTGCTATCAGATAGGCAATAATGAAAGCGACAGCTGTAAAGAAGATGCTCTCAGTGACAAGTTTTGCAAAGACCAGTAGCCGCGAAGAACCTAACAACCGTCGGGTAGCCATCTCTTTCGACCGCTCTGTAGTAAGCGACACGCTCAGGTTCACGTAGTTGAAGATGGCGAACACCAATACCAGTAGGGCAACAACTACATAGAGATGTGCCATCTCCCGACTGCCGTGATTGATATCTTCCTGTCCTAACGAACACTCCTTGGCATCGTAATAGAGCGTGGACAGTGGGGTAAGTGTCAGCTCCTTCGCAGCCTCCATCCTGTAAATCCAGAAGAAGGTTTTCAGATAGTCGCGCATGTCACTGATTTTGCTACGCAGGTTGCTACCCTCACGCTCCATCAAGAACAACACACAGCTGGCGGCATTGTTCATCTGCTCGCTCCAGGCCGAGTAGTGCAAATGGCGCAGGTTCTCTACGTTGACCACGCATTCATAGCCATCAGGAACAATAGAGCGGTCAAAGTCGTCCATGATGCCGCTGACGGTGTAAGTAATCCGTGCTTCCTCATCGTTCGCGTCGCCCAGCACCATCTCTTTACCAATAGGACTCTCATTGGGCCAATAACGCTGTGCAAACGACTGGCTCACCACTATCTGGTTGGGCGCACTGAGTACCTTCTGACGGTCACCTGTCAGCAGGCGGTAGTCGAAAAACGTGAAGAAGTTCTGGCCTGTAACCAGCACTTTGGTGTTAGCCTCTTGACCTTGGATGTTAAATGTCATGCCATAGCCAGCCATAGAGCACCAGTCTTCCACCTCAGGAAAGCGGTCTTTCAGTCGCTCGCCTACACGGAAGTTCGACATCATGCACATTTCATTGCCAACGACGAAAGTCCTGTCAGCACGCGTCTGGTAGTTCTCTACCGTTGTCTGACGGTAGATGAGGTCGCCCAACAGCAGCAGGAAGGCCATCGAGAGGCAAAGCCCTACGATATTGATAATGGTAAACAGCCGATGCCGGCTCAGGAATTTCAGATAACTGTTCATTTCTCTCTTTGTTGTTTAGCAATTTACCTACTCATTCTTGATACTGTTCACGGGATTCTCCGTGGCGTTCTTCCAACTCTGGTAGGTCACCGTCAGCATCGTAATCAGGGCGATGAGCAGGAAAGACACTAAGAACAGCAGGGGCGAAATGGCAGTACGGACGGCAAAGCCTTCAAGCCAATGCACGCCCACCATGTAGCCTATAGGGGCTGCCACCACGAAGCACCCCAACAAGATTAGGAGGTATCGACGGTTGAACATCATCAGTATCTCCTTTGTTGAACTGCCAAACACCTTGCGGATGCCTATCTCCTTACGGCGGTACTCGCTCTCGAACATCGTCATGCCAAACACGCCGATGATGCTTATCAGGATGGCTAGCAGCGAGAACAGCAGAATCTGCTGGGTGAAGAGCCTTTCCTGACGGTACGATTCTTCCAGCACATCGTCCATATAGCGCAGGTCACTGACTTCAAGCTCGTTGTCGTGCTCGTATTTCAGCACCACGTCCAGCACTTTCTCTTTGGCCTCGCGCTTGTCCACGCC
>CAMHHO010000005.1:0-56914 GCA_946184965.1 uncultured Prevotellaceae bacterium
AGACCAAGATTGACTATTCAGCCGATTTCCGCCGCATTACCGGCAAGGAGTGGCGTTTCGCCAACAAAGAAGTGGCTCATCTGGCTTGCGGTCCTGCAGGAACCGCTGGCAAAGAATGGTGGTCAGCTCAAGCAGACGAGAAGAAAGGTACAGGAATGTATGACGACCGTATTACCTTTACCGCCGATACCCGAAAGGGCGGTACTTTTACCTACAATGCAGGTGAGGACGGCTTAACCTATATCAACAAAGGAGTGGCAAGATGGGGCACTAAGAACGAGGAAGCCGACGTAGACTTTGCTGTTGGCAACCAAAGCGCTGGTTGGAGCTTCGAGGTCTACGATTGGAAGGATGCTGAAGGAAACGTCACCAAGCAGACTTATATCCAACTGGCTGCTAATACAGCCTTCCCTTACATCAGTTCTGACGCTCAGTATGAGAACCCACGGTTCCGCATTGAGCAGCTGACGGCCAAGAAGTTGGTGCTCATTTACGATGACTATGACGAAACTGGCAAGGGCGTCATTTCCTGGCGCTTCATCTTCACCAGTGAGGAGGCCGAGAAAGAATGGAGCGGATTCGACGCTAATAGCCAGTTCAATATGTGGAAGGGCATCACGCCGACTATGTCATTCTACTATAATCCTGATCCAGGATGGGGCAATGAGCAGACCGATGCCTTCGCAGCCTTATTCGAGGGGGGCGACAACGACTATAACATCACCATTCCTCAAGAATGTTTCTCTGAGTGGCAGGCTCAGGTACACTTCCACACCAACCTTGTCACCTCTGCAGCCAACAACTACGACTTCTCTTGTATCCTCAGTACAGACCGTGACATCGAAGGTGTTGTCATCAAACTGACCAAC
The DNA here is from genome assembly GCA_946184965.1 of uncultured Prevotellaceae bacterium. Classification (GTDB taxonomy): domain Bacteria; phylum Bacteroidota; class Bacteroidia; order Bacteroidales; family Bacteroidaceae; genus Prevotella. The sequence continues at coordinate 870 of CAMHHO010000005.1, forward strand.
GAGACCGATGCCGATGCCATCATCGACGAGCACCAAGTGAATCTGAAGGCTGGCGAGGACTACATCTTCTGGGTAAGCGATGTGCCTGGCAAGGATCTTAATCCTGTGAAGCTCGTATTCGACTTCGGCCATGCTACAGGTGAGACCAACATCAACATCTCGAGCATCGTGCTGAAAAACCACGCCGATGATGACGGCACTGTGCCTCCCAACGACGACAAGCCTGACACGCCCGACAATCCCGATGCCCCCACGATGGACTGGGACTACGAGAGTGGTGCCAACCTTTGGAAAGCTGTTGACGACGGTACATTGTTCGACGCCTTCGGCTACTGGTTTGCTGACAATAGTTGGACTGCACTTGGCACTCAGCCCGAAGCTGCTCACAGCGGCGACACCTACGAGATTACCCTTCCCGAGGGTATGGGCGGCTCGCAGTGGCAGGGTCAGTTCCACATCGACACCAAGCTCACGGCACTTGCTTCGAAAGCCTACAACTTCTACTTCGTGATGGAGGCCGACAATGATTGTCCGCAGGTGACTGTCAAGCTCACCGACTCAGGCGATACCAACTTCTTCTGCGAGGGACGCCACGACATTAAGGCTGACGAACCCTTCATCTTCAAACTGACGGGAGCAAGCCTGAAAGAAGGTACTGATGCTTCAGCTATCCGCCTGTTCTTCGACTTCGGCGGCTCGCCTGCCGGCACTCATATCAAGATCAGCAAGATTTACTTCGAGGAGAATGTCTCCATGAGCTACGACGATGCCAACAACTTGTGGAAAGCCGTAGACAGTGGCGATGCCTTCATCAGCGTCACCCCGTGGTTTGCCAACGACGGCTGGAGCCAGATAGGCGACCCAGTGTGGAAGTACGATGCAGGCAAGTGGAGCCTCACCATCCCCGAGGGCATGGGCGGCTCGCAGTGGCAGGGACAGTTCCCCATCAACACCACGCTGACAGCAGCCCAGGCCGATGCCTACAACTTCTCGTGTACTATCTTAGCTGACAACGACTGCCCAGGTGTGACCATCAAACTGACGGAGACCGACGATGCCGACGGCACCAAGCACGATGGCAACTTCTTCTTCGCCGACCGCCACAACGTAAACGCTGACGAGCCGTTTGTCTACCAGGTGACAGGTGTCAAGCTGTCGCAGAACGATGCGCACGCCCTGTCGCTGTTCTTTGACTTCGGCGGCACGCCTATCGGCACCAACATTATTATCAGTGACATCATCTTTGAAAAGGCTCAATAAATGAAACGTCTCATGCTTAATTCATTCATGCTCTCTCTCGCCGTGGCCCTCTGGGGCTGCGGTGGGAGCGACAGCGACGACCCGCAGCCAGCCGCCGTCAGCATCACCGTGTCGCAGGAAAGCATCAATGTGCCTGCCGACGGCGGTACATATACCGTTAATGTCACGACGACCGGCAAGGAGTGGGGAGCATACGCTGATACAGACTTTATCACGGTTAATACGAACAATACGGTAGCCCAGGCGGGCACGCTGACGGTCACGGTTCCTGCTAATCCGACGACCAGTGCCCGCACTGGCTCCGTCATCGTCATGTCGGGCGCTGCCCGTAAGACCATCAGCGTCTCGCAGGCGGCTGCCGCACAGTCGGCCTACTACGCGCCAGAAGGCTACTCACTCGTCTGGCAGGATGAGTTCGACAAGGGTACGGAACTGAACCCTGACGACTGGACCCACGAGGTAAAGGGCAGCGGTTGGGTGAACCACGAACTGCAGAACTACGTCAACCACAAGACGCCCGAGGGCAGGCTCGTCACGGAGATTCGTGGCGGCAAGCTCCGCATCACCGCCTTGAAGGAGAACGGCAAGGTCTATTCCGGCCGCGTCTACGCCAAGGTGAAGCAGGGCTGGCAGTATGGCTATATCGAGGCCAGCATCAAGCTGCCGAAGGGCAAGGGCACGTGGCCTGCCTTCTGGATGATGCCCGTGAACTTCCGCTCATGGCCTGCCGACGGCGAGATTGACATCATGGAGGAGGTGGGCTACCATCCTAACTATGTATCCTCGAGTCTGCATGCCAATGCCCACGTTCATTCGAACGGTACCCAGGTCACCCACGAGATGCTCTGTCAGGGTGCCGAGGACGAATTCCATACCTACGCCATCCTTTGGACAGCCAACAACATCACAACCTACGTTGACGGCAAGCAGCAGCTGAGCTACGACAACCGGGGCAAGGGGCGCGACGACTGGCCCTACGACGACCCGTTCTACGTCATCTTCAATCTTGCCTGGGGCGGTGACTGGGGCGGTGCGCAGGGTGTCGACGAGAGTGCCCTGCCTGCTGTGATGGAAGTTGACTACGTCCGCGTTTTTCAGAAAAGGTAAAAAGGTAAAAAAGTAAAAAGGTAAAAAAGTAAAAAGGTAAAAAAGTAAAAAGGTAAAAAAGTAAAAGGGTAAGAAAGTAAATAGGTAAAGCTATATGATAAAAATGTTGTTAATGAAATATAAGCTAAAGGAACTGGGTAGGGTAACTTTTTTACCTTTTTACCTTTTTACCCTTTTACCTTTGGCAAATGCCCAGCAGTTGCCCGTCTATCTCGACGAGTCAAAACCCATTGAGCAGCGCATCGACGATGCTCTCAAGCGCATGACGCTCGACGAGAAGATTGCCGTCATCCATGCGCAGTCGAAGTTCTCAAGCCCCGGCGTGAAGCGCCTCGGCTTCCCCGACCTGTGGACCGACGACGGCCCTCACGGCGTGCGGCCCGACGTGCTCTGGGACGAATGGGAGCAGGCCGGACAGACCAACGACTCGTGCGTGGCCTTCCCGGCACTCACCTGCCTGGCCGCCACGTGGAATCCAGCGATGGCGCGCCTCTACGGCGAGAGCCTCGGCGAGGAGGCCCTCTATCGCGGCAAGAACGTCATTCTCGGCCCTGGTGTCAACATCAACCGCACACCGCTCGGAGGCCGCAACTTCGAGTACATGGGCGAAGACCCCTACTTGGCCTCGCGCATGGTCGTTCCCTACGTACAGGGACTGCAGTCGAAGGGCGTGGCAGCCTGTGTGAAGCACTACGCCCTGAACAACGACGAGGAATACCGTCATCAGGTGAACGTCATTGTCAGCGACCGTGCCCTCCACGAAATCTACCTGCCCGCCTTCCGTGCGGCTGTGCAGGAGGGAGGCGCTTGGGCCATCATGGGTGCCTACAACCTCTATAAGGACCAACACAACTGCCATAATGAAGTGATGCTCAACAAGATCCTGAAACAGGACTGGGGTTTCGACGGCGTCGTCATCAGCGACTGGGGCGGTTGCCACGATACCGATGAGGCCGTCCACAACGGACTGGACCTGGAGTTCGGCACGTGGACCGACGGGCTGACGATGGGCAAGACCAACGCCTACGACGCCTATTACCTGGCCGACGCCTACAAGCAGGGAATCCGCGAGGGCCGCTACACGACGAAGGAGCTCGACGACAAGGTGCGCCGCGTACTGCGTCTGTTCTACCGCACCACCATGCGTCGCAACAAGCCCGTCGGATTCCTGTGCTCAGAGAGCCACTACGCCGCTGCGCTGAAGATAGCGCAGGAAGGTATCGTGCTGCTGAAGAATGAAGCCCCCATTCTTCCCAAAAGGCCCAAGAAGCCCATCCTGCCCATTATCCCCACCGAGACCCGCTCCATCCTCGTCGTTGGCGAGAACGCCATCAAGATGATGACCGTCGGCGGCGGCTCCTCTTCGCTCAAAGCTCAGCGCGAAATTCTGCCCCTCGACGCCATCACCGTTCAATGTTCAACGTTCAATGTTAAATGTGACTTTGCCCGTGGCTACGTCGGCGACACCGTCCAGAGCTACAACGGCGTCACCGTAGGCCGCTCCCTCTACGAGACGCGCTCACAGGCCGAACTCACCGCTGAGGCTGTGGAAAAGGCCCGCCAGGCCGATGTCGTCATCTTCATTGGCGGCCTCAACAAGAGCGACTATCAGGACTGTGAGGGCCACGACCGCAAGACCTACGATATGCCTTACGCGCAGAACGAAGTGGTCGAGGCCATCCTGAAGGTGAATCCCCGTCTGGTGTTCGTCAACATCTCCGGCAACGGCATTGCCCTGCCTTGGCTCTCGAAGGTACCTGCCGTCGTTCAGGCCTGGTTCATTGGCTCTGAGGCTGGCGAGGCCATTGCCAGCGTGCTCTTCGGCGATGTCAATCCCTCGGGCAAGCTGCCCTTCACCTGGTATGCCTCGCTCGACCAGTGTGGCGCCCACGCCCTGAATACCTATCCAGGCACATGGCGTGCCGACCATAAAGTGATAGACGAAGAGTACAAAGAAGACATCTTCGTCGGCTACCGCTGGGTTGACCGCTTAAAAGTAAAAAAGGAAAAAGGTGAAAAGGTAAAACACTCTTCTCCCCTGTTCCCATTCGGCCACGGTTTGAGCTACACGACGTTCAAGCTTGGCAAGGCGTCGGCTGACAAGGCCGCCATGACTGCTGACGAAACAATCACCTTCACCGTCCCCGTGACAAATACCGGCTCAATGGCCGGTGCCGAGACCGTCCAGCTCTACATCAGCGATAAGCACTCAAAGGTAGAGCGCCCCGTGAAGGAGCTGAAAGCCTTCCAAAAGGTGTACCTCCAGCCCGGCGAGACGCAGATCGTCAGCCTGACCATCAACAAGCGCGCCCTCAGCTACTACGACGACCGCACCAGCCAATGGACAGCCGAGCCCGGCCAGTTCGAAGCCCTCATCGGCACCTCCTCTGCCAACATCGCCACCGCCTGCAAGTTCGCGCTGAAATAATATTGGGTTATACCTATACGAATTGAGGGCATGCCAATCGACATGCCCTTAATTCGTTTGTGATTGGCGTTATCTGGTTATGACCAAAAAGACCCTATACTGACTCGGCCATCAGGTCTTTACGGCCAATAAGGCTGAAGATGGTAATGTCGTTGTCCTCGTTGAGGATACGGAGGGTGCGCAGGATCTCATTCAGAGTTGAACCACTGGTGGTAACATCGTCAATTATCAAGATGTTCTGTTTACGTATGGTTGCGCAAAGCTCTTCATCGGCACTTGAAGCAAACTTCAGGAACTGCATCATGTATGGACGGAAACGGCTCTTCTTGACGTCCTTGGCTATCGTAAAATAGTCTTTCTGATGAATTAGTTCGAGCATCTTCCTTATGCTCTGCTTGACCTCTTCTTTTTGCGCTTCCGTATAGCGTGGACGACCATTCTCCAAAACATCGTTCAAGTATGACTGTTCATAGGCATCCATGTCGAATGAGATGTTTGAAGGAAGGGCTTTAACCAACTCCATTTTCCTTAATGTGGGCTGGGCAAATCGATAGATATAGCGTAGCATATACTGATTAACCTTACTTGATGATTCAGGCATTACAACCAGATTGTAGTCATAGAGGTTGATTTGATGGCTTAGGTTATCAACTGCCTTTTTGATAAAGTTGGTCAGATCAGGGTTGTTTTGAAGATCTTCGGTGAACTTGACATGATGTATAAAGGAGGTTCGCACAGGCCCGTCAACTTGTGGAGAGAACTCATAACCATAGTAGAAACACTTTCCAAATGCATCCACTTGATAGCCGCTACCCGTCAAACTGACGATATCTTCAGCTCCATCGTGTTCAAAATCGAACACGAATTTCTTTTCTTCAATGTCATACGTTACACCCATACCATCTGTGTTTTGTTGTGCAAAGATAGTAAGTAATTTCCAATAAACCAAACATTCTTGTGTTTTATTGACTGATTAAAAGTAAAAAGGCTAAAGAAGTTCCCCTACCTATACGAATTGAGGGCATGCCACAATCGGCATGCCCTCAATTCTTTGTATGATTTGCGCAGTGGGATTAATCGTCCCAGAACGCTACATTGTCGAAGTCGTTAGGGTCTTCGTCGTAATCTTCGTAATCCTCAAATCTTTCGTCACGCTCTTTTCTTGACGATGCGTAGCGATCTGAGTTCACCAACACATGGTATTGTGTCTTGAGGGCATGAGTCCCGCAAACGGGCTTGATATATACTTTCTTCATATTACTGTCCTCCTATTTTTATTTAACACCAATCTTAACATTGTTGACCACGTATAAGCCTGAGGGCAGGCTGACGGTCTGGGTGTCTCCACCCTGCATGTTGACCTTCGCTGCGAGTGTGCCATTGGCTGCGTAGATAGAAACCTCTTGTGCCTTGGTGGCCGTGAGCGTCATGCTACCCTTGTCCGTACGAACCATCAGGTCGGCTTCGCTCTTCCAATTGTCGTCGATGCCTGTGACGTCATACTCAGGCTCATCGAAAGAGATGTCGAAATACTTCAACGAGAACTCACGACTTGTGTTAGTTGGGTATTTGTAAATACCGCGGAACGGGAAAACCAGGAGATTGTACTTCTTTAACAGATCACTCAAGTTATGATACATGTTGTTGGCGAAGTAGAATACCTTGTCGTCAGTACGATCGTAGTTGGTTCCTGAGAAGGTTCCGTAGTTCGTAAAGCCCGCTGTTGTGTTATTAAACGAGACGTTAATTGCATCACCTTTGATGAATTGACCAGTAAAGTTAGTACCTGTTATTACGTCAGCATCAGTCGTCGGTGTTGCCTTGATAGTTGCACCTTTTTGCTTGGCAATGAACGAGATGTTTTGGTCTGCAGGCACGTTCTCTCCATCAACCTTAATCATATAAGGCTTGTTGGCCGCAGTCGTTTCAGTGTCCAGTGGTTTAAAGTATGCTGTACCATAATAGTCATCGGCTGCGTTCTTGCTGCCTATTACAGCTGTGGTCTGATCGTCCTTTTTGTTGAGCTGGTTGACTGTGAATGCGCAACTGCCGTCGTCATTTGTGTGCTTGCCGCCTGTCAGTGAGAGCGAGAAGGGCAACATAATCGATGCCAAGCCGTCCTTTCCGTATCTGCTGTCGGTGATATTGCGGGTATAGATTGCATAGTTGCCTTCTTGGACGCTAATATCGTATGGAGCGAAGAAAGGTTTTTTGTCTTGGAGCTCGATATTGTTGGAAGCAGTAAACGTATCTCCATCACCCTTATAGGCGAAGTTTCCTATTGAATTGGTAGAATTCTGCTTGGGCAGGAATACAAAAGCATTTGCACCGATGGGCTTGTCATTCTGTCCGGCTCCATTGAGAATCTCGCTAAAATGGTGAATGTTGGTAGTTGCGTTTGCCCCTGTCCCAGTTGTCTCGGAATTCTCCGAGACAGCGAGCAGCTCGCTTGCATCCACATATAGAATCTGGCTCTTTGCCGTTGGTCTTTCTCCCGTATGGTTAGTGAGGGTTCCCGTTGTTGTTGCACCAGCATTGATACCGTTAACAATTTGCGACACGGTCAGGTAGCCGTATTGATGTTCGGCGTCGTTAGAGTATGTGGTTGTTTTCAGTTTCAGACCATAGAGAGGACCAGTCTTCTCCTCATTACCATCCAGATAGAAGGAACTGTTATAAATCTTTGACCATTCAAACACAGGTGTGAAGGTCTCTTTCTGCGCCGTGATATCCATTTCGTAGAAGGCGTATGTACGGTGTTGAGTAGCCGTAGCTGTAGAGATGTTGTAGCGCGTCTCGTCGCAGGTGAACAGATAGGCTATCTTTTGAGTGGCAGGATTTGTGGTAGAAACTGTCATCTCGGAATTTGTATAAGACAACTGCGAGAACAAAGCTTCACCCGGATGCGCCGCACCATACAAAGCTAACGAGAAAGGATACTCCTCAACAGTGCCACCACCTGCACCCACTTCGGCGGCATTGTTGAATCTGTAAGCGTAGTTACCCTTAACATAAGCGATAACCTTGTCTTCATATTCTGAATCTGGATCGTAGCTGGTTGCGTACAAATCGGCATTACTATCCCAATACGGTGACTTCACGAAACTGTATCGGGCATTGTTCTTTGACGTTATATTATTATAATAGGTGTTGTCGCCGTAAGTGCTATATAGATTCTCGAACGTGAACAGACAGTCATTTGTCCAGCCTTCTGGAACATAGAAATGGAATGCGTCGCCACCAACCGAGAAGTCGCTGGCTGTAAAGGTCTGAATGAGCTTGTTGCCGTTGCTTATAGGCACGTATTCATTAGATGAATTCTTAGAAGCTTCCTGGCAGACGATTTCTATGCGGTTAATATAAGGGTCGAGAGCTTGCATGGTGATGTCACCTTGAATCAAGCCGACACCTTTGACGCCAATCTTCACTGCATCGTTGTTCATGCCTGCGATTTCAACGAAACCTTCAACGATACCATCCTCAGAATCACCATCAACTTCAATATACTGATTATCTGCATCATCCACCCAAACTTGATCTCCATTATCTCCATAAACTGCCACTTTAGTACCTGTCTTGTCGAACACCTTCAACTGGAATGTGCTTGGTGTGAAAGCTGGGAAGTTTACCGTGCTTTGAGTTGTCGTATAGATATTGAGGGTCTTGGTGTAACCTGTCGGAGTGCTCGGAGCTGGATAGTCATTGCCATTGTTGATAAATATAAAATAATCAACTCCTGTTATATGGGTTTGGCTATCATGACGTTCAGTATTAGGGGAAGTAAGACAAAGAACCATGTTACTATTATTCGAAGTGATAATGGATATTTGTCCATTTGTACTAATATTGAACTTAGCAGGCGAATCATTTTTTCCTACTATACTAACCCTATTATTGGTATTATTAACTCTAGCATTTTTCAGGTATTTTTCAGGATCTGATGCTAATCGGATATATCCCTCGTCATCTTTGAACCAAGAGGCTTTTTGGGCTTCGTCAGTCGAAATGCCGCCAGTTGAAGTTAGATAATAAGTTGTGGATACAGGTCCAGACCAGTAATCATTTGACCATCCCCAATTATCAATCCATGTCCATACATCAAGAACCTGACTAATCGTAAAGGTTGGATAAACTTCTGAATGGTCAAACACATCTTCAGAAACCTCTTCAGTATGAGCACCTTTACTTTCGCCATAGGTGTAATTAATCTTGGCGCCGGTAATGCGGTAGCCAATCGGGTTCTTCGTTCCCGATCCGTTTTTCAGCTCAGTGTATGTCGGTGTCTCAATATAGTAATAATGCCATTGGCCGTCATTGCTGCCAATCTGGAAGTAGTCTCCATTTGAGGTAATGGTACCGTCTTTACTTGAATTGGTGCCTCCAGCGGGGTCCACCACCTTGCCACTTATTCCGTCATAGTTGTTGCCATCCTTCACTGCCTCTGCCTCGAAGAGTGTCAGGTTAGCCATGATGTCTTTAACGTTGTTGTAGTCATAACTAATACGATCACCACCATTATAGCGACGATTTTCCACTGTGCCGTAGTCGACGGTACTGGTAGAGAACGGCACGTCAACCGCGTGCTTATTCATAAAAGTACCAGCTGGTGTCAACGGGGTGTAGTCTGCTTCAGCCGTAAAATATAGAGTCACACTTTCCAGCGCAATAAACACTCGATCACTTTGGCTGTTCGTCAGTTTAAAATACAGAGTGTTGTCCATATCTGTATCAGTCATACTGGAGCGTTCAATGGTCTGTCTGCCAGAACCGTATGCAAGCCCAGTCTTATGGGTGTCGTCACTGTACCACGCCCAATTTGCTTCTCCTTCTCCACCTTCAATTACTTCACCAAAAGATGCATTTCCATCTTCTCCATCAGCATCGCCTGCATCGGAATATGTCCATACAGGATCCATGTTAACATTTCTACGAAACACGATGGTGTAACGCGTGAAACGGTAACCTTTTGGCAATGTGAAGGCAACATAACAGTCTTGATTACGGCCTCGTCCTAATACCAAATTCTTACTATTGGCAATTGGCGACTTAAAGATGTTGTTGGCCGGGTTTTTAAATCCTCCATTATCAAGAAGACTAAAATACTCGTCTTTGTCGGCCGTTGTCATAGACAGGTTGAGCTGGTTATGCTTCCAAAGGGCAAAACCTTCATTACGATAAAAAGTGTCGTTTGTAGAGTTGCCACCACTCTGTTTCACGGCTGGAATAGTATTACCATTGTCGCTTCTGACGGTCACGTCCTGTGCCATCACCCCCAATGGTAATAAAAGTAAGCTCAATAGAGCAAAAAGTAGTTTCTTTTTCATATGCGTATAATTTAGTTGTTATTAATTTCAAATACGGTGCAAAAGTACAAAGAAATTTCCTTATAGGCGGTAACGCTCGTTTCAAATAGGAATCAATTGTTTCAAACGCGAATTAATGGTTTCATTCGAAGGAATCATTTGTTTCAGAAATTCGCGAAAAATCGCGGTTTCATCGGTAAAATTCGCCTATCATGACAGTTCCTCAATCCGTCGCTTGACGCGATAGTACGACTGGCGGGTGGCGAAACCTGAGGCGGTGGCCACTTCGTCGAGGGTGGCCATGGGGTGCTGCTGCCGGTATTGGGCGGCATAGTTGAGGCGGAGATGGTTGACGTAGTAGAAGAAGCCGCCAAGCCTGTTCATGAACACCCACGAGACATAGGTGCGGCCGAATCCGCACTTGTCGACGACATCCTGCATGGAGAGGTGCTGGTTGAGGTAGAGCTGGCGGTCTTCTATGTTCTCGCGTATGCTCTTCTCGATTGCCTCTATGGTGCGCTCCGAGGGCGCCATGCCTGACGTCTGCTGGTTGTCTTCGGTCTTGGCCGGCGAGTCAGATGCCAGTTTGACGGTGCCCTTGCGCTGTGGATGGAGCACGATGATGAGCAGCACGACGTTGCAGATGGTCATCAGCAGCCCCACCACGGCTATTCCCACCAAGGAGTCGGCCATGACGGCAATGATGATGGGAATCACCGGCACGAGCGGGAACATCAGCATCTTGCGGGCGAACTGTATGGGGAAGTCGTCTTCGTTGGAGTAGTTCTCGTCGAAATATTGCTGCATCCACTGATGGATTTTGTACGAGACGTATGCATAGAAACCAAGCGAGGCGGCACCTACGCACAGAATGGCGGTGGAGATGGCGTGCTGCACTTGCGGCTGCAAATGCTCGTGAGGTATGACGGCTAACACGAACAGGCTCAGGACAAATAGCGTGAAGGGTATGCCGAAGATAGCCGACTCGCGCCGCCACCCGTCCCATTGCTTGATGCGGCCGAAGTATTTGTAGAGCAGGAATGCTATGAAGAAGGGGATGAGTATCAGGTAGTATGCCTTGGCCAGCATCCAGGTGTCGGCGCAGAGCGGGCACAGGGCGAAGGGCACCAGGATGAGGGCACACAGCGAGACGACGACTATTTCGCGCCTGCCCGGATAGTAGTAGTCCGGGTTGGCATCGTAAGGCCGGCACATGTGAAACCACCTCACGGCAGCGAAGAACAGTGCCGAGAGGATGTAGGAGAATTGTGCCAGACTATAGTAGTGCTCTGCTGTAGTAAGCATTGTATATCGATCTAGTATCTGTGTTTTCTCATTGCAAATATAGAAAAAACGCCCAAAAGCGAAAGCGTTGAGGCATTAAAACGTTGTCCTCCCTCTTGATTTTTTTGACATAAATCAAGCGGTATAGAAAATACTTTTACAGAAAAACAACGCGGCTTGCTGTGTATGTGCGCAGCAAGCTTATTCGTCCCAGAAGTTCTGTTATGTGGCTATCAGTGAGACGAGCCACTTGATGTATTTGTCCGTGACACAGGATATTTCTCCTTTGTCGTATATCGTCAATAAAGTAATTTCAATTGTCTCGTCCTCGTGCTGAATGACATTGAAAGTGATGATGCGGGCACCGCCACTTTTGCCTTTGCCCTTAGATGCGATGGCCATGCGCACCTTTCGAGTGCTGCCGCCTAAATCATCGCCTTGGAACGGGTTCTTACTCAAATCTTTTTTGAAAGTATCATAGTCGTTAGTCAGCGATGGATATTTCTTGGCAAGGCGCTTAAACTGACGGTAAAATTCGTCAGATAAAATGAACTTTATCTTCATGCTATACCTTCGGCTTGTAGCTTTTTGATGAATTCCTCGTCTGTCATCAACTTATGCTCTCCGCGACGTGCCCGCTTCACCTCGTCAAATGCCCTTTCGAGTGACTCCTTCACGTATGTCTGCTGGCGAATAGTCTTGTCATCTGCGCCACCTTTGGTCTTGAAAACCGTGGTCGACACCACGCCACGAAGCAATTCAATGGCCTTACGCACATGTTGCGTGGTCACGTCTTCATTCAATGTCACTAAAATCTGCGTCATAATCCTCCTGTTTTTTGTTTTACGCCGCAAAGTTAGGATTAATTTTTGAAACTTCCAAATTTTCGGGCGGCTTTCTGTCTCAGTTGCTGCAGTGTTTAGGGCTATATATATAAAACACGGCTTGCTGTGGTTGTGCGCAGCAAGCCGTGTTGTTATGGTGATGATGAGGCAGCGTTAATTCGTGCCTGTTGGGAACTTATTCGTCCCAGAAGTTCTCATGGTCCTCTGTGTCGGATTCTTCGGTGCCGAACTTAGATTCGCGGGAGGCTTCGTTGGATGTTTCTTTTTGGCTGACGGTCATAACGAGTTCCATCAGCGGTTCGTAGCACACGACGTTCCTCGAGCAGGGCTTTTTATATTGCTTTTTCATACGTTTCCTCCTTTACTTTACAACAATTTTCTTTCCGTTAGTGATATATATACCCTTCTTCAGGCTGTATGCATCGCCATCTGTCACTCGGCGACCGTTAAAGTCGAACAGCGGGCCTTCGACTTGATCGGCGTATTTTGGTGCAATGACACCTGTTGCCTCGTCATCATCGCCCTTGCCGAACACAAACTTGATTTCACGGGCCCATGGGATGAACTATACCATGAACATCAGAATGAGGCCATTCAGCAGGTTGTAATCAGGGAGAGATCCAGGATTCTGATCCTGCATCAGCGGAATCAGCCTGTTGTTGGCGTCATTGTAGACAGCAGGGCATTCCAGCACCACAGCTATATATCCATCTCTGAAAATGGAGCAGAGCCCAATAAGATAACGAACAATAAGTCGAGCATGTTTATCCTCTCAAAGGTTGACGGTGATTTGGGATGGTTCTACTTCACTGCAAACTACATGACACCCAACAAGGCCTTCCTTGATTTAAGCCTGATTATTTGCTCTTATGATTGTTGTTCATAGGAAATATCCTACACTCCCGGCACTTCCTACACTTGTTGAGTTTTTCTTTAGTGGCTATGGCTGATGCTCGGGGTGAGGAGGGTGGCGGCGAGGAGGGGCGTCGCAAGTATGCGACTCACTGAACCGAGGGGGAAAAACGGAGAGTTGCAATCCCTTCACATATTCTGTAGGCGGTTGTTAGTCATCTGTTTACGGTGAATGGTTGTTTGGGATGGCGTGTTACGTGTTGCTGACCTAGGTCAGCAAATCAAAAAGCGGCTCCAAACGGGGCGAATGGAGCCTCCAAACGAGGTGAATGGAGCCTCCAAACGGGGTGAATGGAGCCTCCAAACGGGGTGAATAGCGGCTCTATTCATCCGTTTTTAACTATTCACTGTAAACCGTTGGGTTTCAGTGGCTTATGTTTAGCGTGAAAGGTTTCTCGTTTGTCGGTTTGTTGAGAAATAGTGACTGAGGCTGCGGGTGAGGAAGGTGGCGGTGACGAGCTGGTGGGGCAGGTCGAGGAGGGCGATGAAGGGAGTGGCGAGGATGAAGAGGGCCAGCACGCAGCTGTAGACGAGCCAGAGGCGGGTGACGGTGGGCGACGGACGGTGGAACAGCAGAAGCAGGGGCAGGGGGAAGGTGGCGACGAAGTACCAATTCCAATTGCTATCAAACATCTTGGAAATGAATGTCATGTAGACCATCAGGGCGAAGATCAGAGCCTGCGCTGTGAAGATTAGGATGTCGTAGACTCGTGCCAAGCGTTTCCAGCGCAGGCACCATTCGGCAGCGGTGATGAGCAGGGTGATGACGAGCAAGGTGCCAAAAACAAGGGTAGGCGTTATTGGTGACTGTGGTTTTGGCGTACCCTCGATTATCCGCTGACCAGGGTCGGTGACAACGTGGCGACTTACGCTCGTTGCATCATCCACGATTCGTGCATCGCGGAGCATCTGGATGATGGTCTCAGGCGTCATGTGGAAATCGATGCTGGAATAATGATAGTAGGCAGAGCCTATGAAGGTGGTGAACAGGAACTCCGACCAAGGGGCGTGGCGCGTGGCATTACGGAGGAAGTCGCCGTCAATCAAATTCTGCGGGAACTTTATCGGTCCCCATTCGAAATGCTCACCAATGAGACAGTGATGAACGGTATGGACGGAGGTGGTGAGACAGTTGGTGTAGAGCAGGTTGAAATGGCGGTAGGCGCCAGCAGCAACTTCTTCGTCGAGCATGCGCCAGAGGTCTTGCTTCTCGTGGAGGTTGAGGTTTAGCTCGTATTGCCAGAGTTCGCGGCCCTGCTTTCGGGCATCTTCGATATAGACCTCGGCGGGCACAGGGACGAACTTGGCTGTTGCCGTGCCGGCAATGCCGGTCATGAAGGCGCTGACGTCAGGGTCGCTCTCGAAGGTGAAGACGTAGTCGAGGTGGTGGATGGGGCACTCCATGCGGAGGGTGGCGTGACCGAAGACGGAGTAGATAGCCGTCAGAGGCTCGGCTATCATGAGGCTGGCCTTCACGAAATTGCTGCTGTCGGGGGCGAGGCGGAAGGTGTCGGCGGGTTCTGCTGGCGTCGCATGTATGCGACTCACTGGACCGGGGGGGGGACAGGAGGAGCAGGAGGAGGGTTAGGGGGAGGAGGCGGGAGGGGAGCTTCATGATCAGGGGGCGGGGGTCCATTCGCTCTTCTGGGCGAAGACGCGGGCAGGGGTGATGAGGGCGGCCTCTTTCTTGGTGAGCTGGCGGCTCCAGGCTACGCGCTGGGCGGTGGCGGCGCCGGGGCCGCGGTTGTTGTACTCAAGGTAGCGGGCGGTCTGCTCGCGGTGCTGCTCCCAGTGGTGCCAGCCCTCAGGGCGTATCTGGGCGGGCAGCTCGCACTGCATGAAGAGGGTGTAGCCGTAGTCGCGCCAGGGGCGGCCGAGGTAGACTTTATCGACACCGTCGGCCACGGTCACTGTGCAGTTGTTGAAGACGTAGCCGAAATCAGCTTCTTGGGGGGTTGAAGCGGCGGTGATGTAGCTGTTGGCTTTGCAGTGGATGGTGCAATGCTCGAACCACGCCGTGGAGGCGCCGAAGATGAAGTCGGTGGTGCCCTCGATGTAACAGTCGTTGAACCAGAGGCGGGTGTTGGGCATGCCGGTGTAGACGGTGTCCTGATGGCCGAGGAAGCGGCAGTTGAGGAACTTGAGGCGGTCGCCCTGTGTGTGGATGGCCACTGCCTGACCGAGTCGGGCGGCGTTGTTCTCGATGGTGAGGTTCTTCAGCGTGATGTTGTTGGCATCGATTCTGACGGTGAACGAACGGAAGGTGCCCAGTTTGGGGCGGTCGCCCATTGCCAGCAGCTGGTCTTTCAGTTGCTTGGGCCAGAAGCTGCCGTCCATCGTGATGTTGGCGTGGTCGTCGTAGGTGATGACGGTCTGGTCGCGGTCCTCGCCGCAGAGCTCGATGTTCTGCAGCCACTGGGGGATGATGAGTTTCTCCTTGTATGTACCTTTCTTAATATAGATGACTTTGTGGTAGTCCATGAAGGCGCGGCATACTTCGACGGCTTCGGTGACGGTGCGGAACTGGCCGGTGCCGTCGCGTGCGACGACGAGGGTGTCGGGGTTGTCGTAGTTGGCTGCTGTGGCTGCAACGATGTTGCAGCATAGGAGACAGAGGGCGATGAGGGTTGTTAGTAGTTTGTTCATTGGGTTATACTATTTCTGAAATTTCCTTGAGGTCCTTGATGGTCTTGAGGTTATTGATGATGAGGCGTACGTCGTCACGGTCGTGGACGCGGAGCTCGAGTGTGCCGTCGAACATGCCGTCCTCGCAGGTGATGTTGAGGTTGCGGATGTTGACGCTCATCTGCGATGAGATAATCTGGGTAATTTCGTTGAGCAGGCCGACGCGGTCGATGCCGCTGATGCGGATGGTGGCGATGAAGAGCAGGCGCTTGTGCATGTCCCACTTGGCATCGAGGATGCGGTTGCCGAAGCCCGACTTCAGCTTGGCGGCCACGGGGCAGTTGCGCTTGTGGATTTCGATCTGGTTCTTGGCCGTGATATAGCCCAGGGCGTCGTCGCCGGGAATGGGGTGGCAACAGGTAGGGAACTTATATTGCTGGATGGTTTCCTCGCTGATGTAGATGGGCTTCTTGCGGTTGAACTTCTCGGGCACGGTGAACAGCTCCTGGTCGGCATCGTCGTCGGGCTTCTTGCTCTTGACGAAGGGCACGTACTTGCGCCATCCGCTGCCAGAGGGCTGCTTCTTCTTGTTCTTGCCGTTGAGTTCGTCGAGGTCTTTCTCGCCCAGCAGCACCCGCTTCTCGCCCAGGGCAAGGAAGAAGTCCTCGCGGCGCTTGTATTCGTGGTATTCGGCCAGCTGGTCGGCCACGGCGAGGGAGTACTCCTTTTCGTTCTTCGTGAGCCAGGCGGTGAGCAGCTCTTCGCCCTTCTTCTGCGTCTCGCGGTTGTCGCGGCGCAGGATGGTCTGAATCTTGCCCTTGGCCTTGGCTGTGGAGACGAAGTTGATCCATGCGGGTTGCACGTGCTGCGACTTCGAGGTGAGAATCTCCACCTGGTCGCCGCTCTGCAGCTTATGGCTCAGGGGTACCAGCTTGTGGTTCACCTTGGCACCGATGCAATGGCTGCCGAGGAATGTGTGGATGGAGAAGGCGAAGTCGAGGGCGGTACAGCCGGCGGGCATGGTCTTGATTTCGCCCTTTGGCGTGAAGACGAATATCTCGGAGGCAAAGAGGTTGAGCTTAATGGCGTCGAGGAAGTCCATGGCGTCGGGCTGCGGGTCGTCGAGGATTTCCTTGATGGTGCGTAGCCACTCGTTGAGCTCGGCCTCGTCCTCGGTGTACTCCTCTTCGTCGTCGCCCTCCTTGTATTTCCAGTGGGCTGCGAGTCCCTGCTCGGCCACCTCGTCCATACGGTCGGAGCGTATCTGGACCTCAATCCAGTGTCCCTGCTTCGACATGAGCGTGACGTGCAGGGCCTGGTAGCCGTTGGTCTTGGGGTGGTTGAGCCAGTCGCGCAGCCGGTCGGGGTGGCTCTTGTAGATTTTCGAGATGGCGACGTAGATGTTGAAGCACTCGTTGACCTCCTCCTCGCGAGAACGCGGGGTGAAGATGATGCGCACGGCGAGGATGTCGTAGATTTCCTCGAACGTGACGTGCTTGTTCTGCATCTTGTTCCAGATGGAGTAGGGGGATTTTACGCGTTCCTTGATGGTGTACTGGAGGCCCATCTTCTGAAGCTCGACCTCGATGGGCACGATGAACTCGTCGAAGAGTTCGTGGCGCTTGGCCTCGGTCGATGCGAGCTTCGCCTTGATGCTGGCAAACTCCTCGGGGTGCTCGAAGCGGAAGCTGAGGTTCTCGAGCTCGGACTTAATCTTATAGAGACCTAAGCGGTGGGCGAGGGGAGCGTAGATGTAGAGCGTTTCGCCGGCAATCTTATACTGCTTGTTGGCGGGCTGCGACTCCAGGGTGCGCATGTTGTGCAGGCGGTCGGCAATCTTGATGAGTATGACGCGGATGTCGTCGCTCATGGTGAGCAGCAGCTTCTTGAAGTTCTCGGCCTGTGCCGAGGCCTGCTCGCCGAAGATGCCGCCCGAAATCTTGGTCAGGCCGTCGACAATCTGTGCTATCTTGGGGCCGAAGATGTTCTCGATGTCCTCGACGGTGTAGTCGGTATCCTCGACGACGTCGTGGAGCAGTGCCGAGCAGATGCTGGTAGAGCCGAGTCCTATCTCCGAGCACGCAATCTGTGCTACGGCGATGGGGTGCATGATGTAGGGCTCTCCCGAGAGGCGCCTCACACCCTTATGAGCCTGACGAGCGAAGTTGAAGGCCTTGGTGATAAGGTCAACCTTCTTGCGGTGGCGCGAGGACAGATAGCTGTTGAGCAGCTTCTGAAACGCACCGTTAATCAGTTCGTCGTCGTCGATGACAGGTTTTCTCTCTTGTTCATCCATAATTCTTCTTCCCGTGCGCGTGTGTACTATATTATTATCTTACCTTCTTCTGCGCTTGGAGGTCTTAGCTTTGGCCTTAGTCTTGGTCTTGGCCTTCGGCTTTGCCTTTGCCTTAGCCCTTGACCTGGTTGCCGTCTTCTTGCGGGCGGTCGTCTTTTTGCGGGCAGAGGCCTTGGTGGTCTTGCGGCCCTTGCGGACTGTGGCCTTGCGGCTCTTCTTGGTCTTCTTATAGCTGGTGAAGGTGGGCACGTCGTCGGGTACAGCCACCTCGGCGCGCTTGCTGAGCAGCTCGCTGGCGTTGTAGTTGTAGATAGAGTCCTGGTTGTCGATGAAGCGCGTGACATCGTTCAGAGCCAGCTTGATGGCCGAGGGCTTGGTCAGTCCGGGGACGATGTCGCGTCGGTACTCAGGGTTCAGCGTGCGCAGCATGTCGATATCGAGGTCGAGAACGGCGGCAATCTGCGACAGGTGTACGTTGCGGTTGACGACGACAGTGTCGGTCTTCAGCGGCAGCTTGGTGCGCATCGGACAGATGTTGTGGGCCGAGTAGTAGTTCATGACGTAGTTGGCGGCGATGAAGGCGGGCACGTAGCCACGGGTCTCGCGGGGCAGATAGGGATAAATCAGCCAGTAGTCCTTGGCGCCGCCGGCGCGGTGGATGGCCTTGTTGATGTTGCCCGGTCCGCAGTTGTAGGAAGCGATGACCAGGCTCCAGTCGCCAAATACCTTGTAGAGGTCGCTCAGGTAGTGGGCAGCGGCGTAGCTGGCCTTGACGGGGTCGCGGCGCTCGTCGACGAGCGAGTTCACCTCGAGTCCGTACTGCTTTCCGGTGGTCAGCATGAACTGCCAGAGTCCGGTGGCGCCGACACGCGAAACGGCCTTCGGGTTGAGAGCCGACTCGATGACGGGCAGATACTTCAGTTCCAAGGGCAGCCCGTAGGCCTCGAGTGCTTCCTCGAAGATGGGCATGTAGAAGTTGCAGGCGCCCAGCATGTAGCTCACCGAATGGCGCAGGCGGCCGCTGTAACGCTCGATGAACTTCTGCACAACCTCGTTGAAGGGCATCTCCATGATGGTCGGCATGCGCGTGAGGCGCTCAACGTAGACGTCGCGGTCGAAGGTGGGGTTCTCGTCGGTTGTGCGGCAGTCGCCGTCTTCGCTGAGGTAGGTCTTCGACATATAGAGGTTCATCAGCGAGTCGAGGTCGTAGGTCATGGCCTCGGGGAAGTCGATGATTTCCTCGTTTCCCTCCAGATCGGTGACCATCATCTCGTCGTCGGTCATCTCTTCGTCGGTCATTTCCACTTCCTCTTCGTCTTCCTCGTCATCCTCGTCGAAGTCGTAGACGTCCTGCGCCATCATGGCACTGGCCGAGGCAAACAGCATTGCAAGCAGTAACAGGTATTTCTTCATAATCAAATTTTCAGTCGTTTAAAAGTTCAGTTGGCAGTTCACGCCTAACGAGGAGGCGTAAATCGGGTTGTTGACCATCGGGTTGCCGATGACCGTCGGCTGCACTTTCAGGCTTAGGTCTCTGGAGATGTCGAACACCGACAGCTCGGCGTCGACATAGGCATCGATGACGCTGATGGCGTAGACACCTATCATCACAAAGAAACTCAGGTCGCGCCATCGGCGGTACTTGTCCTTACGCCTTTTGAAGAGATTGGTGTAGCGCTCGATGTTTGAACTGTCAATAACGCGGCCCAGGTGCATGAACTTCATGTAGCTGGCCGTTGCGGGGTCGTCGTCGGAGATGTCGATGAATGCCTGCGAGTAGTCCTTATACATGGTGTTGTTCCATGTGAGGGCGTAGATACAGCCCATGAATCCGCCGTAGACGATGGGCAGCTTCCAGTACTTGCGGTTGTAGATTTGTCCGCCGCCGGGAATTACCAGCGCCAGCCAGAGGGCGCGTTGGGGGTTGGGAGTCCATGTGGTCCAGTCGCGCTTCTGCTTCTTCTTCAGCGTCAGGGTGGAGTCGGGCATCGGCAGCTTCAGGTCCAGTTGGCGGGCGTCCTGGTCAGCGATGGTGTCGAGCGGTGCCAAGTCCTGCAGCAGAGCCGAGTCGCTGCTGATGGTGAAGATGGAGTCGCTGTCGATCGGTTCATACCGTGTGGAATCCGTCTGAGCCATACAACCCAGGCAGCAGATCATCATCAGCATGGCAATAACCGTTGTTTTCATTTCACTCATCACTTCACACTCTTCACTTTTCACTTTTCACTCTTCACTTTTCTCTTCTCACTTCTTCCCGTCGAGCACATTCATGATGCGTTCCAGCTCCTCCTCGTTGTCGAAGACGATGCTGATTTTCCCCTTGCCCTTAGGTGAGCAGGTCATCTGCACTTTTGTCTGGAAGAAATCGGCCAGCCGCTGGCGCAGGGCGTTGTACTCAGCGGGCAGCTGGACCTTGGCGGTGACAGATTTCCTGGCGTTCTGCAGGTCGTCGCCCTGTTTCAGCAACTGCACCATCTCCTCAACCTTGCGCACGGAGTAGCCCTGCTTCTGGACCTCCTTGAACAACTTAATCTGCTGGGTGGGACTCTCCAACGACAGCAGGGCGCGGGCGTGGCCCATGTCTATCTCCTTGTCTTTCAGTGCCATTTGCACCTGGGCAGGGAGCTTCAGCAGGCGCATGTAGTTGGTGACAGCGGCGCGGCTCTTGCCGACGCGCTCCGAAATCTTGGCCTGCGTCATGCCCGTTGTCTCGGCAAGGTGCTGATAGGCCAGGGCAATCTCGATGGCATTCAGGTCCTCGCGCTGGATGTTCTCTACCAGCGCCATCTCCATCACGTTCTCGTCCTCGACGGTACGGATGTAAGCCGGTATTGACGTCAGTCCAGCCATCTGCGAGGCGCGCCAACGGCGCTCACCGGCAATAATCTGGTAGTGCCCTTCGCTAACCTTGCGCAGCGTGATAGGAGCGATGATGCCCAGTGCCTTGATGCTGCCGGCCAGCTCCTGCATGGCTTCCGGGTCGAATTCCCGGCGCGGCTGGTCGGGGTTCGGCTCTATCTGGTCGATGGGAATCTCGTTGAGGTTCGACGATCCGCCAGTCTTCACGTCCGACGTGTCAATCAAGGCATCCAGCCCGCGGCCGTTGCCAATGTCGTCAAGTCCGCGGCCCAGCACCGCACTCGTTTTTGCGTATTTCTTCTTAACAGCCATTATTTGTTCTTGTTTATGATTTCCTTGGCCAGGGCCAGATGGTTCTTTGAACCGGTTGAATCAGCATCATAGAGGATGACGGGCAGACCATGTGACGGACTTTCCGACAGTTTTACATTACGCTGGATGACGGTCTTGAACACCAGCTCCTGGAAGTGGCGCTTCACCTCGTCGTAAATCTGGTTAGCCAGACGCAGGCGGGAGTCGTACATCGTCAGCAGGAAACCCTCAATCTCGAGTCTCGGGTTCAGCTTGGTTTTGATAATCTTGATGGTGTTCAGTAGTTTCGAGATGCCCTCCAGGGCAAAGTATTCGCACTGCACGGGGATGATGACCGAGTCGGCGGCCGTCAAGGCGTTCACGGTGATGAGGCCCAGCGACGGTGAGCAGTCAATCAGTATATAGTCGTATTCGTTCTCAATAGGTGCCAGTATCTGCTTGATGACACGCTCGCGATCGTTCAGGTTCAGCATCTCGATCTCGGCGCCCACCAGGTCGATGTGGCTCGGAATGATGTCCAACCCCTCAATATCGGTGGTGTAGATGGCGTCGTGGACGTCGGCCTTGTCGATGATACATTCGTAGATGGAGCAGTCCACCTCCTGAATGTTCACCCCCAGTCCGCTCGAGGCGTTGGCCTGCGGGTCGGCGTCGATGACCAATACCGTCTTCTCCAGCGTAGCCAGTGAGGCCGCCAGATTGATGGTCGTCGTCGTCTTTCCCACGCCACCTTTTTGGTTGGCTAATGCAATGATTTTTCCCATTTTCAATCCTTTTACTAAAAAAACAGGTTGCAAAGATACGAATTATTTCTCATTTCTCATTTCTCATTTCTCATTTTTTTGTAACTTTGCAGCCAAAACATGATATTTTATGGAAAATAAACGCCCGTTAATACTCATTTCAAATGATGACGGCTATCAGGCCAAAGGCATCAATGCGCTGGTGGACATGCTGCGGCCGCTGGCCGACATCGTCGTCTGCGCCCCCGACGGGCCACGGTCGGGCTACTCGTGTGCCTTCTCGGCTGAGATTCCGCTGCGGCTGAATCTGCAGCGGCGGGAAGAGGGGTTCGAGGTGTGGTCGTCGAACGGCACGCCCGTAGACTGTGTCAAGCTGGCCTTGGCACGTATCCTGGACCGCCGGCCCGACCTGGTTATCGGCGGCATCAACCACGGGGATAACGGCTCGGTGAACAGCCACTACAGCGGGACAATGGGCGTGGTGATGGAGGGCTGCATGAAGTATATTCCCTCGGTGGCTTTCTCGCTCTGCGACCATAAGCCAGATGCCGACTTCGAGCCGTTGCGGCCCTATGTCGTGAAGTATACCCGACATGTGCTTGAGAACGGACTCCCGAAGGGCGTCTGCCTGAACATCAACTTCCCGTTGTTGGAGGGCGAATATCGGGGCGTGAAGGTCTGCCGCATGGCGCAAGGGTCGTGGTGCAACGAAATCACCACCTGCCACCACCCACGGGGTTACGACTACCACTGGATGGTGGGGCATTATCAAAACGATGAGCCAGAGGCTGATGACACCGACAACTGGGCACTCACGCACGGCTATGTGGCCATTACGCCGACTACATTCGACGTTACTGCCTACGAGGCAATGGAACAGATTCGGAACTGGGAAACATGAAATACTACCTGATAGTCGGCGAGGCCAGCGGCGACCTGCATGCCTCGCGACTGATGCGGTCGCTGAAGGAAAAGGACGATGAGGCGGAGTTCCGCTTCTTCGGCGGCGACCTGATGGCGGCTGAGGGCGGCACGCTCGTCAAGCACTACCGTGAGCTGGCCTACATGGGCTTCGTGCCCGTGCTGATGCATCTACCAACGATTCTGAAGGGTATGAGGCAGTGCAAGCAGGACATCCGCGAGTGGCATCCTGACGTGGTCATTCTCGTAGACTATCCGGGCTTCAACCTCGGCATAGCCAAGTATGTGAAGGCCAGCAAGATATGTCCCGTCTACTACTACATCTCGCCGAAAATTTGGGCGTGGAAGGAGTATCGCATCAAGGCTATCAAGCGCGATGTCGACGAGCTGTTCTCCATCCTTCCCTTCGAAGTGGAGTTCTTTGAGCAGAAGCATCACTATCCCATACACTATGTGGGCAATCCTACGGCTCAGGAAGTACGGGAGTTTATTGCCCCCTCCACACCTCCCCCAGTAGGGGAGGCTAACTTTACGCCCCCTCTACGGGAGGGGGCAGGGGGGAGGCTTATAGCCCTCCTCGCCGGTTCGCGCAAGCAGGAAATCAAGGACAACCTGCCTGCCATGATTGAGGCCACGCGCCATCTGGCCGGCCAGTATGACGTAGTTTTGGCAGGAGCACCGTCCATTGAACGGGCGTATTACGAACCGTTTATCGAGGGTACGCACGTGAAGCTGGTGATGAACGAGACCTACCAGTTGCTGAACCGTGCCACCGCCGCACTGGTTACCAGCGGAACGGCGACGCTGGAAACCTGTATGTTCAGCGTGCCGCAGGTGGTGTGTTATGAGACGCCATTGCCTCGGCTCATCGGCTGGTTACGCAAGAAGGTGTTGAGCGTGAAGTACGTCTCGCTGGTCAATCTGATAGCTGATCGCGAGGTGGTCACGGAGTTGGTGGCCGAGTCGTTCAGTGTCGACAACATCAGGCGTGAGCTGGAGCGCATACTGCCCGGTGGGCCTGACCGCCAGCGCATGCTTGACAACTACGAAGAGGTACACCGCCGACTGGGCGAGAGCGACGCTCCCGACCGTGCGGCAGGAATCATGGTGCGGCTTTTAAATGAGCGTTAGCGTGTAGAGATATACCACCGAGGCGGGGACGGCCATCAGCGTCGAGTCGAAGCGGTCGAGCATACCGCCGTGGCCAGGCAGCACGTTGCCCGAGTCCTTGATGCCAAGCGTGCGCTTGAAGAGCGACTCAATCAGGTCGCCCCACGTGCCGAAGACGACCACCACCAGCCCAAGGCCAGCCCATTCGTAGGCGGTCAGTCCGAGGTCGTTGACGTCGTAGAAGTCCGTGTAATACCAGATAAGCACGGCAGCAGCCACTACTAACACGGCACCGCCGATGCTGCCCTCCCACGACTTGCCAGGCGATATGCGCGGGAACAGCTTATGACGGCCCAGGAGCGAGCCAACGCAGTAGGCTCCAGCGTCGTTTATCCACAGGAAAACGAAGACGGAAAGCGGCATGAGGTAGGTGTACTGTATGTCGTAGCCGTTTGAACGGAAGGCCAGCACGTTGAGCAGCGACAGGGGCAAGGCGATGTAGAGCTGCGACAGCATGGTGTAGGCCCAGTTGTTGATGGGATCCTTGGCCTTGAGGTAGAGTTCGGCCACCATGAGATAGATGATGCTGACCAGATAGGGTATGAACACCGTTGCCGGCGTCAGTCCGCTGTTGTAGCCCGCCATGGCGAGGAACAGGTAGATGCCGCTGACGGTGCAGATAAACCGGTTGATGGAGATAAACGGCCGGTCGTTGACCAGTCCGGCAAACTCCCAGATGGTCATGCCGGTGACGATGCTGAACAGCAACGTCATAGCCCGTGGGTTAAGGAAACTTGTCACGATAGCCGCGACGAAGAATACGCTGGTGATAGTGCGGACGATGAAATTCTTCATATTTTTTGTGAAAGGTGAAGGGTGAAAGGTGAAGGGAGGTTACTCTTGCGGCGGTAGCTTTTCAGTCAAGTATTTACGCAAGCCAGAAGCGACCCGGGAATAGTGAGAGGCTTTGGCTTCTGCCTGCTCTAGGTCTTCGTTAGAGATATATCCAAGAGACTGTGAGATGTCAAGTTGGCACAACACTTCTATAAGAGATCCATTAGAGATATCAATGAAATGTAGACGCTCCTTGATGGCCATGCGTCCCATACCTTCGGCTAAGTTTGATGGTATAGAGACGGCTGCACGGCGTAATTGGTCGCATAACGCAAATTGCTCGTATGCGGGAAACTTCTTTATTAAGGAATAAGCGTAAAGAGTAAACTCCTTAGCAGCCTTATATGCGTCAAGATTCTTATAAAAGAAGTCATTCATAATTAAACATATATTGTATTAGCTCTTTTCCTGTAGCATACTATTCTCCCTTCACCTTTCACTCTTCACCCTTCACCTCGCCGGCTTGTTCAGCAAGCTGGCGACCCCGCTCCTCTGCCATGCGCTCGGCATCGGCGCGCATCTGGGCCTCAAGGAGTTCCTCGGCACGGCTGGTCCAGGGACGCTTGCCGAAAATCTTCTCCACATCTTCGGCGAAGATGACCTCGCGCTCTACCAGAAGCTGGGCGAGCTGGGCGTGGCCTTCGGCGTGCTCGGTCAGAATCTGCTTCGCACGCTCGTACTGTTCGTTAACCATCTTTAGCACCTCGTCGTCCATCAGCTTGGCCGTGGCTTCCGAATAGGGACGCTGGAACTGGTATTCCTGGTTATTGTAATAGCACACGTTGGGCAGCTTGTCCGACATACCGGCATAGGCTATCATGCCGTAGGCCTGCTTCGTGGTGCGCTCCAGGTCGTTCATGGCTCCTGTGGAGACGTGGCCGATGAACAGCTCCTCGGCAGCACGACCGCCAAGAAGCGAGCACATCTCGTCGAGCATGGCCTCCTTGGTCTGCAAGACGCGCTCCTCGGGCAGGTACCAAGCGGCACCCAAAGCCTGACCACGCGGCACGATGGAGACCTTGACCAGCGGGTTGGCAAACTCGGTGAACCACGAGATGGTGGCGTGACCGGCCTCGTGGATGGCGATGGAGCGCTTCTCCGACTCGGTCATCACCTTCGTCTTCTTCTCCAAGCCGCCGATGATGCGGTCGACGGCGTCAAGAAAGTCCTGCCGCCCCACCTTGTCGCGGTTGAAGCGGGCAGCTATCAGAGCGGCCTCGTTGCAGACGTTGGCAATGTCGGCACCCGAGAAGCCGGGCGTCTGTCGGGCCAGGAAGTCCACATCAACGTCGTCGGCCAGTTTTAGCGGCTTCAGATGAACATGGAATACCTCCTTGCGCTCGTTCAGGTCGGGCAGGTCGACGTGTATCTGTCGGTCGAAGCGGCCAGCACGCAGCAGGGCCGAGTCGAGCATGTCGGCACGGTTGGTGGCGGCCAGGGTGATGATACCGCTATTCGTACCGAAGCCGTCCATCTCGGTCAGCAGGGCATTCAGCGTGTTCTCGCGCTCGTCGTTGCCGCCCATTGCGGGGTTCTTCGAGCGGGCACGGCCCACGGCGTCAATCTCGTCGATGAAGATGATACACGGCGCCTTCTGCTTGGCCTGCTCAAACAGGTCGCGCACACGACTGGCTCCCACGCCGACGAACATCTCGACAAAGTCGGAACCCGACATCGAGAAGAACGGTACACCGGCCTCACCGGCTACGGCCTTGGCTAACAACGTCTTACCCGTTCCCGGAGGACCTACGAGCAGGGCGCCCTTGGGAATCTTGCCGCCCAGTTCCGTATATTTCTGCGGATTCTTCAGGAAGTCCACAATCTCCTGCATTTCCTGCTTGGCACCGGCCTGTCCTGCCACGTCCTTGAACGTGATGCCCAGTTCGCCGCCCTTCTCGTACATCTTCGCCTTCGATTTGCCGACTGAGAACATACCGCCGCCGAAGCCGCCACCGCCGCCCATGCGGCGGAAGAAGAACATCCACACACCGATGAGAAGCAGGAGCGGCAGCAAACTGTAAAAAATGTCGCCAATGACACTGCCACCCGACTTGTTCTCGTAGCTCAGCTTGCCTTTGAACTTTCCTTCATCCTTCATCTTCTCGACAAACTGCTCAACCTGGTCTACCGAGCCTATCTCGACATCGACGTAGGGCGAGGTGCCCGTCTGCTTGTGACCCTGCTTGAACACGTCGCGGATGTGGTCGGCCGTGACATACATCTTCAGCGTGTTCTGGGTCTTGTTCACAACAATCTTGTCGGCATAGCCGCGCTCAACAAACGCCTTGAAGTCGCTGTACGTCGACTCTGTGTGAGCCTGTACGGCAGCAACGCCATCGCCTGAGTTGGTCATGTAGAGCATGATCAGCGTCAGGATGGCCACGAAGTATATCCAGTTCATGTTGAACTTGGGCATGTTCATCTTCGGCCCGTTGTTGTTATTATTCGTCTTTTTCTGTTCCATGTTTTCTTTACCTTAATCCAAATCAGGTATATATGTCAGCTTCGCATCGTCCCAAAGGTGCTCCAGGTCGTAGTACTCGCGGACGTCGGGCAGGAAGACGTGAACCAGCACGTCTGTATAGTCCATGGCCACCCACTGGGCGTTCTCCAGACCGACGACATGGGCCGGCCGCTCGTCAAGCTCCTTGCGGGCAAAGTCGCCTACCGACTCGGTAATGGCCTCAACCTGCGAAGGTGAGTTGCCTTGACAAATCACGAAATAGTGGCAGATGGTGCCGTCGATGCCGCTGAGGTCGGCCACCACGATGCCCGTGCCTTTCTTCTCTTGAATTCCTTTGGTAATTGTTTCTACTAATTCCTTTGTTTGCTCCATTTAATGAATGATATGTGAAATATTCTGCAAAGATAGTGCTTTTTCTTCGTTTCTGCCACATAAAGGGAGAAAAATTGAGTATTTTTAAAAAAATCTGCCAAAAAGTTTTGGTAGTTTCAGAAAAAGTAGTACCTTTGCACCCGCAATTCGGAACAAGGCTGTTCTGCTTTGCAAACGACATTGGGGTATGGTGTAATGGTAACACTACAGATTCTGGTCCTGTCATTCTTGGTTCGAGTCCGAGTACCCCAACTGAAAGAACTGCCAAGTAGTTGAGTTTCAACACTTGGCAGTTCTCTTTTTTATTCCATGCTGACGGTGCGCGAGCCGTCAGGCTGCTCGGTGATGGTGACGCGGACGGCATCGTCGGGCAAAAGTTCCTCAATCAGCTCCGGCCATTCGATGAAGCAGAGGGAGCCCGAGTAGAAGTAGTCCTCGTAGCCCATGTCGTAGACCTCCTCCAACCGTTTGATGCGGTAGAAGTCGAAGTGGAAGATCTGTTGAGTGTTAAGTGTTGAGTGTTGAGTGTTGAGTGTGTACTCGTTGACAATGGCGAAGGTGGGCGAGGTAATGACATCCTCGACGCCCAACTGCTCGCAGATGGCCTTGATGAAGGTGGTCTTGCCGGCGCCCATGCTGCCGTAGAAGGCAAAGACGCGGTGGTCGCCGATGGCGTCGACAAACTGGCGGGCGGCGTCGCCGATGTGCTCAATATCTGTTATTGTAATCTCCATAAATCGTTAATCGAAAATCTGTAAATCGTAAATAGCTCTATCTTTTCTTTCCTGTCAGTGTGACGATGGGAATAATCATCTCCTCCATCGAGATGCCGCCGTGCTGGAAGGTGTCGCGATAATAGGAAACGTAGTAGTTGTAGTTGTTGGGGTAGGCGAAGAAGGCGTCGCCGGTTGCGAAGACGTAGCTCGTCGACAGGTTGGGGGAGGGCAGCTGCGCCTTCTGCGGCTCGCGGATGACGTAGACGTCCTTATCGTTGTAGCTCAGGTTCTTGCCTAACTTGTAGCGCAGGTTGGTGTTGGTGTTGCGGTCGCCGACAATCTTGACAGGCCTCGTGCAGCGGATGGAGCCGTGGTCGGTCGTGACGATGACCTTGTAGTCGGTCTGTGCCAGCTGTCGGAAGAAGTCGGCGATAACCGAGTGGCGGAACCAGGAGAGGGTGATGCTGCGGTAGGCACTTTCGTTGTTGGCCAGCTCGCGCACCATGCGGCTCTCTGTGCGGGCGTGGCTGAGCATGTCGATGAAGTTGAAGACGACGACGTTGAGGTCGTTCTTCTTCAGCTGGTTCAGCTGCTGCATCAGTCGGTCGGCATCCTGCGAGTTGTTCACCTTATTATAAGAAAAAGTGTCGTGACGGCGGTAGCGCTCTATCTGTGTCTGTATGAGCGGCGCCTCGTTCAGGTTCTTGCCCTCCTCCTCGTCCTCGTCGACCCACAGGTCGGGGAACATACGGGCTATCTGGTCGGGCATGAGTCCCGAGAAGATGGCGTTGCGGGCATACTGTGTGGCGGTTGGCAAGATGGAGCAGTAAAGGTCTTCATCGATGTCGAATTGGTCGCCCAACTCCTGTGCCAGCATACGCCATTGGTCGTAGCGGAAGTTATCGAGTACGACGAGGAACACCTTCTGCTTGGCGTTGAGCAGGGGGAACAGCCGTTCCTTGAAGACGCGGTGCGACATGAGAGGGGCGTCCTTGCCATCGACCCACGTCATGTAGTTCTTCTTCACGAACTTAGCAAAGCCGAGATTGGCCTCCTCCTTCTGCATCTGCAGCATTTCGGTCATCGAACTGTCGGTCGACGAGAGCTGAAGTTCCCAGTGGACGAGCCGGCGGTAGACCTCGGTCCAGTCCTGCCACGTTTGGCAGTCCATGATCTGCATGGCAATCTGCTGGAAACTCTGCTGGTACTGGCTCTGCGTCACCTCGGTCACAATCTCGCGGCGATGGATGTTCTTCTTCAGCGTCAGCAGTATCTGATTGGGGTTGACAGGCTTGATGAGGTAGTCGGCAATCTGCTGGCCGATGGCCTGCTCCATGATGTTCTCCTCCTCACTCTTGGTCACCATGACCACGGGCAGTGCGGGCTGCAGCTGCTTGATACGCTGTAGTGTCTCCAGTCCGCTGAGGCCTGGCATCTGCTCGTCGAGCAGCACGAGGTCGAACGAGCGTTCGCGGCATTGGTCGATGGCATCGGTGCCGTTCGAGACGGTCACCACCTCGTAACCTTTCTTCTCGAGAAACAGCAGGTGTGCCCGCAGTTGCTCTATCTCGTCGTCCACCCAAAGCAATACTCCGTTTGTCATATTTCCGTTTATATTTTTACGTTTTGTATTATTACCAGAAATCTTCACCGAAGTCGAGGTCTCCGCCCTGCTCTGGGGTGTCGTCGGCATCGTCAGCCTCTTCGGCGGGGACATCCTCTTCGTCCTCGCTGTCAGGCTGTTCTACTCGCTCGGGTATGTTGAGCAGTTGCTCGTTGCTGACCTTGAGAGGCGTGAAGGTCTTCTCGTAGAACTTCTGGTAGTCGTCGTAGCTGTAGCGGGCGCCGATGAGGGCGAGATTCTGCTGGCTGATAATGAGGCTGTGGCAGTGGTTCAAGATAGCCTTCATGGCCTCAGCGCCATGCAGTTTGCGGGCATATTGCAGAGCTTCGTCGTAGTTGAGGAATCCGCTGATGAGCATGCGGTGCAGACCGTACTCCTGTTCAATGCTCAGGTCGAAGTTGCGCACCAGGAAGTTAGTGAAGTTGTAGCGCGCCATTTCGAAGAGCAGCTGGTTCTCGTTGACGGAGTCGGGCTCATATACGAGGAGGAACAGAAAATTGGTGTTTCGCTCGGCAGACAGCGAGTCGGTGCCCGTGGAGTCATTAGTGACCATGGCGATGTCGCGTCGCGACCAGACGTCGCCCAAGTCGAACTTCCCTCCGTGTAGTGGTCGCCCCTCTTGTACGCCTTTCACAATCATACCAGCTATCTCGCTGACCTCGCTCTGGGGGTACTTTTCGACTACTTGCTTCAGCAGTTCGATGCAGCCGTTGCCGTCGCCCTCGTTAAGCTTGCTCAAACCGCTGATGAACAGGAATTTCGGCTGGTTCTGGCCCAACGGGAACCGCTCGATGGCCAGCCGTGCGTTGGCCTGCGCCTCCTGATAGCGGTCGTCATTGAAGGCATCGTAGGTGGCTGCATAAAGCGAGTCTTCGATGTGTACGCCGAAACGCTGGTTCTCGGTGAAGTTGGGGTCAGAGAGCAGGATGGTCCACTGGCTCTCGGCAAAGTCGGCTTTCAGATGCGAAAGGCAGTCGTTGGCCTTGTCAGTGCGACCCTGCAGAGAGTAGAGCAGGAACAGATGGTACCAGGCCTCATCCAACTGCGGGAAATCGCCAAAGTTGTCGGTTAGTCTCAGCAGGTGCTTTTCGCTCAGGTTCAGGTTGCCGAGCTTGTCCTTGAAGATGATGCCGGCATGGAACAGACCGTCCTTGATAATGTCGTTAGAAGCGGCAACTTGGTCTTCTGTGAAGGGTATCTGAGCCAGATAGTATTCTCGGTTGTGCGGGTCGTTGGCCAAAGTGTCGTTGGCCACGGAGTCGGTGGGCTGTTCAACGTCAGCCAAAGCGCTGTCAGGCTGAGCGCCGCCTATGCTGTCGTTGCTTTCCTGCGCTTCCGGAGTGTCCATGTTGGCCTGAAGATTGACCACAGTCCGGTTGGCACGCTGCCAGTCGTCGGTATTCTCGCGCTTGCCCCATTGTCGCTGGAACGTCTGTTTACCCTGATTGACGGCGGTGGGGTTGTAGAAGTACCACTGGCCATTGCCCTGCTGGGCGACGTTGGGCGAAGGGCGGTTGGGGGTGTTGGTGCGGTTGCCAGTAGCGCCTCGCTGTTGGAGTGTTTTCTCAACCTCGGCCTCCAGAGCCTTGTCGCGCTCCTCCTTCTCCTTTTTCTTCAAGGCCTCAATCACGCGGTCGATGGCTTCCAGTCGCTCCTTCTCAGGCATCTTTGCCAGTTCCTGCAACGAATCCTGCAAGTGGATGGCCTCGGTAAAGGGCACCAGCTCGTCGAGCATTTTCGAGCGGTTCGACAACTGCTCGTAGTCGGGGCGGTCCTTGTCCAACAGTCCGATGGCTTCGCCATAACAGCGCTGGGCGTCAGCGTATTTCTCCTTGTCCCAGTACAGTCCGCCAAGCTTGAGTAGCAGCACGCCCTTTTCGATGCCGCTGCGTGTGGCCTTCTCATTGCCCTTTTCGTAGGCACCAATGGCTTGAAGGGTGTCTTTCTGCGAAAGATAGATGTTGCCGATGGCATAGTAGACCTGGTCAAGGTAGTCCTTGTTGTTGTCGTTGCGGGCCATGCGCTTCAGACGGCTGATCATACCGCGCCCGTTGGTGGCGGCCATCACCTCGGTCTGGGCGATGCGGGCATTGAACTCCAGTTCGTAGGGCGGACTCTGGCGTACCACGCGCTGGTAGGCACGGTAGGCTTGATCTCTGTTGCCGAGAATCGTTTGAATCTGTCCCATCAGGAACCACTCGCGTGCCTTCTGTGTCTTGCGCCGCTCGTGCTTAATGACTTTCTGGAGGTAGGGGACGGCCTTCTCATATTCGCCATTACGGATGTAGTAGTCGGCATAGGTGTAGTCCCAGTCCTTCACCGAGCGATAGTGGATGGAGTCGCGGTTCATGCCACGGATGACGTCCTCGGCATCGTAGAGCCAGTCCAGTTCGGTATAGCACTTGGCCAACCATGCACGGGCAATGGCGTTCTGCATGGGTTGTGTCTGGTAGAGATGGCTCATGTATGAGAATGTAGAGGCAGCCTCGTCGAAAGCACCCTGCTGGAACTGGGCCTTGCCCATGAGCAGCCATGCTTTCCAAAGAAACGGGTTATACTCCTTGCGCCCCAGCCATTCGCGGTCCTTGGCAGTCTTGCGCCCCGACTTGTTCCATTCGGGCTTGGCCTTGATGCTGTGCAGTTTGATGGTCTTCTCCATTTTCTCGATGGCACGGTCGAACTGTCCCTTACCTATCTCGCGACTTTTCTTGTTGCCTACCGTATAGAGGGGCAGCATCTCGGTATAGTTGTCTTTGTTGCCCTTCTCCTTTTCCAATGACCCGTCAATGAACGCCTGCGAACCATTGTAGTAGGTGTTGTAGCGTGCGGTGAACGAATGCCACATTCTGGTCTGCGAAGTGTTTTTCTTCGTAGAGCAGCCCACCGCCAACAGCATTGTGGCAGCTATTATAAAGAGGTATGTCGTTCTGCGCATTCTTTCTCTTTCCTCTCTTCCATCAGGCAGTGCAGTTTGCACGAACCGTCGTTGGCCGACGTGCATGAACTGCAGTCGTGTCCTGCCGTTACCACGTCGTCTCCACCTTGCAGGTAGGAGGCTGCGGCAGCCACGATGCCCAGTATGGCAAGAGCACCTATACAAAGAACGGCAAAACTCATGTTTTATTATGTTTCGGTGATGTCAAATCCTGCATTTTTCATGTCGTCCCAGAAGTGAGGGTATGATTTTGTCACAACCTGTGGCTGACTGATGGTGAGGGTATGGCGCAGGCTGAGGGGGGCAAACGAGAGAGCCATGCGATGGTCCTCGTAAGTACCGATGACGGCGTCGGGCAGGGGTTGGCACCGCGTACCATCCCATATTAGTTCACAGTCGTTGATGTCCTGCAGCACAAAGCCGAGCTTCAACATCTCCCGCTTCATGGCCTCTATGCGGTCCGTCTCCTTAATCTTTAATGTTGACAGTCCCC
This sequence comes from uncultured Prevotellaceae bacterium, assembly GCA_946184965.1. Taxonomy (GTDB): domain Bacteria; phylum Bacteroidota; class Bacteroidia; order Bacteroidales; family Bacteroidaceae; genus Prevotella. Next base: position 34,373 of record CAMHHO010000005.1, read on the forward strand.
TGAAGTGGAAGGGAACCCCCAGTCCGCAACACGTCACGATAACGGTTTGGGCAAGGTCAGGGGAATTGACGAAGTCGTATTCAAGTCGGGGCACGCAGCGGCCACTACGTTTAAGCGTTACCGTCTGCAGACGTCCCTCTGTCTTCGACTGGAAGATGGTCTTCACACCTAACAGGCTGAAGATGTACTTCACCACGGAGTCGCCCTGTTTCGAGCCGTCCATCAGTCCTGATAACTGCACCGTGGCGTCGCGATCTTTCGATAAAGCCACCATTTCGTACCAGTAGCTCGCACCGCTCCAGTCATTCTCAATGAAATAGTCGCGGCTGGTGTAGGGCTGCGGCTTCACGCTGATGGTGTCGCCGGCACTCCACTCCGCGTCGGCTCCGAATTCCCGCATCATCCACAGCGTCAGGTCGATATAGGGCCGCGAGATGATGTCGCCAGTCAGGTGCAGCTCCAGTCCTTCCTCTAACACCGGACCGATCATGAGCAGGGCTGAGATATACTGCGAGCTAATGTCGCCAGGCACTTCCAAAATGCCGCCCGTCAGCGATTTGCCTGTGATGCGCAGCGGTGGAAACCCTTCTTCGCCTTCATATTCAATATCAGCCCCCAGCCTACGCAGCGCGTCGACAAGCACGCCGATAGGGCGGTGCTTCATGCGTTCCGTTCCGGTAATGACGTGGGTGCCGCGCATCACGCTTAGGTAGGCCGTCATAAAACGCATGGCCGTGCCTGCCGCCCTAATGTCGATGACCTCGGGCATGTGGCGTATCGCATTAATGATAACTGTCGTATCGTCGCAGTCACTTAGATTCTGGGGCAGTAACCGGCCGCCGCTGAGGGCATAAATGATGAGTGAACGGTTAGAGATGCTTTTCGATGCTGGCAGCGAGATGTTTGTATTCAGTTTAGCTGGTGCTTTTATCGTATATTGCATGATTTGGCGCTATTTTTGTGTGCAAAGGTACATGAATTACAATAAAAAACAAAAAAAGTTCCCATAAAATTTGCAAATGTCGGAAAAAGTATGTACTTTTGCACCCGCATTCGACAGAAATGGTCAGATGCCAAGCTAAAAAGGATCGGGATTTAGCGCAGTTGGTAGCGCACACGTCTGGGGGGCGCGAGGTCGCTGGTTCGAGTCCAGTAATCCCGACCAAAGAGGAACCTAACTGATTTCAGTTGGGTTCTTTTTTTTGTGTGTGGATGACCAATAGTTAAACTGCCTTAAATGTCGCACTTTTCAGCCATAAATCGTATTGTTTCCCACAAAATGTGTAATTTTGCAATCATAATGAAGAAATCAGTATTGATAATGGTCGTCATAACCCTGATGGGATGGATAGACGTTGGCGCACAGGTCAACGACCTGCCCCGTACGTCGCCCGAAGCCGTGGGCATACGGTCGGAGCAGGTTGCTGCCTTCTTCGACTCGCTGCTGGCCTATCCCCGCTGCGAGATTCACAGTACCATCGTGATGCGGCATGGGAAGGTGGTTGGCGAGCTGTTTCCGGCTCCCTTCCGCCCGGAGTATCAGCATACGCAGTTCTCGTGCTCGAAGACGTTTGTGGCCGCCGCCGTCGGTATTGCCATCGGAGAGAAACGGCTGCGCCTCGACGACCGGCTGGTGAGCTTCTTCCCCAAGCAGCTGCCGAAGGTGGTGAGCTGGCGGCTGAACAGCATCACCGTCCGCGACCTGCTCACGATGCAGTCGGGCTTTGTCGTCGACACGAAGATGCGCAACGCCAGCACACAGTGGATTAAGGACTATCTGGCACACCCCATGAACGCTGCGCCGGGCAAGCGGTTTCAGTATGACTCTATCGACACCTATCTGCTGTCGGCCATCGTGCAGCAAGTGACGGGCATGACGCTGCTGGACTATCTCGCGGAGAAGGTGTTCAGGTATCTTAACATTCGGGAGGTCAGGTGGGAACAGAGCCCAGAGGGCATCAACACAGGAGGGTGGGGACTGTACATACAGGGCGAGTCGCTGGCGAAGTTCGGGCAGCTGCTGCTGCAGCGCGGCCAGTGGAACGGCAGGCAGCTGATTCCCGCCCAGTGGGTCGGCGAGATGATGAAGCAGCAGGTGACACGCGACAAGAGCGACGGCTACGGCTATCAGATGTGGATGTGCCAAGGCCACCCCGGGACTGTTCGTGCCGACGGCGCTTACGGACAGTACATCGTCATCATTCCCGACAAGGACGTGGTTGTGGTCATCAACCAGTGCAACCTCAACGACGGCTTGCGCCAGCGCGAGTATATCTGGAATACGCTCTTCAAAGGGATGCAGGACGGGGCACTGCCCGCGTCGGAGGCTTACCGCCAACTGCAGCAGAGGGAATGGTCGCTGCCGCTGCTTGAGGGCGAACTGACCAGCAAGGTGCTGGCAGACTATCTTGGCAAGACCATCAGTCTCGGAAAGAACCCACTGGGATGGTCGGCCCTGCGCTTCGTGGCCGACGACATCATGGAGATTACCGACACCGTAGGACGCAAGGGACAGGTGGTGATGGGGCACCAGGCGTGGGCCACCTCGTCGGTCCCTCTCTACCCGCTCAATGCCCGCTACGCCGTGCGCAACCAGTTCAGCACCATCAGTCCGCCCTTCCTTGCAGGGGCCTGCTATGCCTGGCAGGACGACGAACTGCAGGTGAAGCTCCACTTCGTGAACTGGATGGGGGCCGTGCTGCTGAAGCTACACTTCGAGGGCAACACCGTGAACATCGTGGCCAAGGAGAACTACCAGTCGAAGACGGTCGGCATGACCGGACTGGTAGTGGAAGAAGAACAGCAAACGCCAAAGACTACGCCAGACGGCGGAGCAGCTCGATGAGTACGCGCCAGATGTCCTCGACGGTTGAGAGCTCCACGCGCTCACTGGTAGAGTGGGGCTCAACGATGCGGGGGCCGATGCTCGCCATCTGGATGCCGGGATAGTGCTGCACGAAGAAACCGGCTTCGAGCACAAAGTGCATGGCGACCATGCGGGGGCGCCAGCCTAAGACGTCGTTGAACGTGTCGGAGGTGAGGCGCAGGAAGCCGGACTCCTGATCCTCCTGCCAGGCGGGAGCCGACATGATGGTCTCGCTGGTAGCACCGTTGGCTGCGAAAACCTTCGCGATGGCGCGACTGAGCTTGTCCATCTCGCTGTCGATGAAGCTGCGTGAGTGGGTAGATACGAAGATGTGGTCTTCTTCGGTCAGGATGCGACCGATGTTGTTCGAAGTCTCCACGGTGTCCTTCATCACGTCGCTCATCTTCACGACACCCTGTGGAATCTGTTGCAGGCACGTCATCAGCGCTTCAATAGTCTTGCGGCTGATGACCATGGCTTGCGGCTCGGATTCGGTGATGGTGCAATGCATGCGGGGGTCGCTGTTACCAAACGTCTCATGCAGCCAATCGTTTATCGCCCTCTCCTGTTGCTGCATGAACTCAGTCGCGTCGGAAGCCGTGCTGACAACGATTTCAGCAGTTGAGGCGATCGATGCGTTGGCTTCACCTATTTTAATAGACGCGATGTCGAGGTCGTGCTCTTTGCGGATAGTGGCTAAGAGAGTGCGTGTCGCCACCACGGCGCTGCAACGGCCTTTGTTGATGTCGACGCCGGAGTGACCGCCCAGTCCGCCCTCAAAGCGAATAGCGTACCAGGAGCGCTCCCCGATAGACGGAGGGGCGACTCGTGCCAGCGGGATGCGGTGGAACTGCAGACAGGCACCGGCGGCTCCCGTGGTGATGGTGTCGTAGTCCTCGGAGTCGAGGTTGATGACCTTGCGGCCCCGCAGGAAGTCTTTGCTAAGCTGTGAGGCTCCCGACATGCCGTCTTCCTCGTTGGTGGTGGTCATCACCTCCAGCGGGCCATGTACGATGTCGCTGCTTTCGAGCACGGCGAGCGCCATAGAGAGTCCGATGCCATTGTCGGCACCTAACGAAGTGTCGTGAGCCTTCATCCACCCGTTCTCCACATACGCCTCGATGGGAGCGTGGAGTGGGTCGCTCATGCCCACGCAGACCATATCCATGTGGTTCAGCAGCACGATGGGCTCAGCCCCCTCGTGGCCTGGCGTGGCCGGTTTGCTGATGACGACGCAGTTCTCGGCGTCGCGCTTGTAGTCTAAATGCAGACGCTCTGCAAACTGGCAGAGATAGTCGGCCACCTGTTCTTCGTGGTGCGAAGGACGGGGAATCTGGTTCAGTTCCTTGAATATCTGGAACACGCGGGCTGTCGTGGGCATAAAGCAAATATGTTACGGGATTAACTTCTTAATGAGTGCTACAAGATCAGTGATATCAACCTTGCCGTCCTTGTTGACGTCGGCAGCCTTGGCGTTGTAGCTTCCAGGGTTGCCAATCAGGTGGTTGGCTAAAGCGAGGGCGTCCGCCGGTTCTACCGTGCCGTTGCCGTCGGCATCGCCGCGGAGTATGTTGTCTTCGTAGACGAGGTCGATGTAAAAGAGACCTGCTGTGCCAGCTTTAGTGATGGAGTACTTGGTACCTGCTTTGACGGTGGCTGTGATGATGTTGTTGGCGCTGGCTGTCAGAGTTGAGCCGTTCAGCTTCAGATCGGTGGTCTTGTAGGTTGTGGCCATGCCAATCTGCAGAATGCCGTCTTTAGCCGGGGTGAAAGTGATAGAAGTTTCAGACTCTAACTTCAGAGAATAAGTACACTGCATGGTCTCGCCGTTGTGTACATAGTTAGTTGAGCCGTATTTCGAGGGGTCGCCAAGGTTACCGCTGATGGTGTAGAAACTATTCGTGCCAGCTGTGGCGTTCTTATCGGGGAAGTAGGTGAACTCTCCTTCTGTAACAGGCTGTGTTGCTGGATCTGCTGCCTTGACAATATTAATGGTATAGCTGCGCGTGTTGGCCTTGTTCTCTGCCAGGATACGGAAGGTGGCGGTGATAGTCTGCCCAGGGGCGGGGGCTGCGATGGTGTAGTTGCCATTAGAGCCGGAAGCTCCTGTCACGGCGGCTACGGTGGCTCCCTCAGCGGGAGTTACAGTGACAGCGTAGCCAGCTTGGTCGGCAGCATCGTAGGCCACGTTCAGCGTATAGGCATAGCCCGACATTGTGATGTCGTCGCCGCCGAGCAGGAACTCAGCCGATGCTTCGCTGCTCAGTGTCTCCTCATCGTTGTCGTCGCCGGGGTCGACGTCAGAGTTGCCCTCGCCGGGCTTGGCAATCTTTACGCCCTGCAGATCTCGAGTGCCGGAATTGGTATTGGTGATACGCACATATTTCACCGGCTCTTGCGGCATGATGTTGCAGGCAGGGTGGGCGCCTGAGTTGCCCGTTGCAGTTCCTGTGGTTGTCCACGTGGTGCCGTCGTTCGAGGTCTCCATTTTCCAATTCTGCGAACCGGTGCTTGAGGCATAGAAATAGGCCGCGCCGATGCAGTCAGCGTAATGGACGGTCAGGTATTCGTTTTGGTCCAGGCGGATGGCACCGATGTAGTCGGAGCACGACGTGTTATCACTCTTAACGACCACACGCTTTGGTTGGAATTCCCCGTTTGTCGTGAACGTGCCGTCGGCGATATAGGCATTATAGGCTGTTTGGTTAGCTTCGTTGAACCAAAAGAACTCCTTCGACGAACCGATGACATACTCGCCAGCAGTGATAGTGCCACTGCCGCCGCCACTGCCCCAAGAGGGCATGTAGGCATCGTTCACCTCCTCGCTCATGCCCTTGCCGTCGCCGCTGTCAACGGTTGCCGTGGCGCCACCATTGCTAATGGCCTGGCCGAAGAAGCCCACGAGTGTCGACTTATAGCTCTGCAATGCGTTCTTTAGCTCGCTGATGACGTCATAGTTGGCATCCTGCAGTGAGTTGTTGAACGTCCAGTGGAAATCGCCGTGCTGCATACGGCCTGCGCCAAGGTCGCCTTTGACGATAGACTTCACCTGCTCGGGCGCATCAATTTTGTTCTCTATATAGGTGGTGCGGGCGGCCTGGTCGGCAGTGGCGTTGTAGGCAGTGCCGCCGGTGTAGGCCTTGGCTGAGACAGAAGCATCGCGGCTGTTGACCAGCACTGCATCCCAGGCGCCGGTCGACTGCACGGCACTGCTCCAGTACTGCAACTTGCGCGGATTGTCAATCTTGTTGTTGTAAGCCTTGATGACGCCACCGTTCTCGCCTGAGAACGTGCCGTCGCCCTCAGCATCGGTGCCCTGCTTGGAGCTGAGCATGGGGTACTTGGTGTTGCGGAAGTAGTTGTTCTCGACGAAGGCCGAACCGCCCATCGTAACGCCTACGCCATATTTCGACACGCCGTCGAAGTAGTTGTTATAGACGTGATAGAAGGCGGTACGGATGCGTGGGTGGCGCGAGTCGCTGTGGTCGAACCAGTTGTGGTGGTAGGTCATCCAGTAGTCGGTGGTCTCGCTCTTCATGCCGGCAAGACTGCTCTTGCCGCAGTCGACGAAGTGGTTGTAAGAGACAGTGATGTTTTTCGAACGTTTCTTGATGTCCACTGTACCGTCGCCCTTGGCCTGGTCGGCGTCGCTGCCCGTTTTGCCGTAGAAGAAGTCCATGTTGTGAATCCAAACATTGGAGTTGTCGGTATCCAACGACAGAACATCGTCCATACAGAGCATAATGGCGAAGTTGCGGAACTCCGTGTCCTTGCATCCGTGGACGAGGATGCCGAAGCCCCAGATGGCGGCATCGTTGCCAACGCCCTCGATGGTGATGGGCATTTCGCCGTAGGCTCCCTTACCCTTTACCTGCAGTCCCTCTGCAGAGGAATCGAAGCGGTCCATATCGTCGGCCTTGATGGTGCCGATGATGCGGATGGCAAGCGGCGTGGTGTCGTAGCCCTTCTGGTAGAGTGTGATGATGTCTTGAAGTCCTTTACCAGTGGTGACGGCGCCACTGCTGCTGGTGACGACGTTGTGGGTAATGGTCTTGGCATTGTCGGCCCAGACGTAGAGGACCTTTGCGCCCTGCTTCAGCGTTCCGTCATTCTTGTAGGCTCCGATGCCGCCCGACATGCCGACGTGGGCAAATCCCGAGCGGTCGTGGGCCTTGACCTCTACTGCTGATGAGATGGCTGCATCGGCCGTTACTTCGCTGTCGCCGCTGACGGGCACCACCTTGAATTTATAGCTGCCAGCTTTCAGCCCAAGGGCGTCGGCGCGGCCGTAGGTCGGGTATTCGCGCACCAGCTCGTCGTCGAGCTTGGTCCAGGAGTCAGAGCTGGCGGGACTGACATAGACGTTGTAAGCCAGTCCGGCTGTCTTCTGCCACGTCACGTAGGCACTCTCAAACCAGCCGCCCTGGCCGGTAATGCTAACGGCTGCAGCCTTGGCTGTCATGGCACAAAGCAGGAAACACACACACGAGAACAGTAACTTTTTAGTCATAGTAGCTTTATTAGTTTTGATATTTTCTGCAAAAGTACGGAAAAAAACAAACCGCAGCAATTCCTGCGGCTGTTTTCCCATCGTAAACGTTTCCGCTTAGCGGACGACGAGCTTTGTAGAGCGATGCTTGCCGCCGACGTTCCAACTGACGATGTAGACGCCGGAGGGGGCGGTCGTGAGGGTGTAGCCGTCGGCAGCCGTGAACGTAGCGACATTGACGCCGCCGAGCGTGGTGATGCTGACGGTGAAGTTCAGAGCCTCGGGTGTAGCGGAGCCGAAGTGCAGCCGGCGAGTCGCTGGATTGTAGGCCAGCGCATAGTCGGCGGGCTCAGTAGCCGTGATGGCACTTACGTCGGCAGGCAGCGGTTCACCCTCGACGATAAGCCACAGGCGGTTCTGGCTCTGGCCGTTGCGCGAGTCGTTGGTGTAGCTCAGTATGGGCACTCCGTCCGTCTGACTTCCTCCCTGCAGGTTAGCCACATGCTGGGTGTAGACGTTTACGAGGTTATGGAGCCCGCTGTTGCCTTGGGCCACAAGCATCCACAACTGGCGGCTGTCAGTAGGGTCGGGAGGGGACGTGTTCAGCTTCGTGCCCACATTGGTGGTCGGTCCGACCTCGCCGACGGTGGGGTCGTTGAGCGCCATGCCCGTACTGCGGTTGATGAACTGGTAGTAGTCGTCATGCTTGACGAGTATCCAGTCGACACTTTCATTCCCGTAGGGAGCATTTTGCGTGGCGTCGCCGTCGATGGCCTTGCCCGTTCGCGCATTGACAAATTTGTAGTAGAAGTTGCCGGCTGAGAACGGCTCCGGCGGACGGCGCCCGGCAAAGGCCTGGAGCAGGTAGTCGCAGTGGCTGTCGATGAAGGACTTCAGGTCGTAGACGTATTGGTCGTACGACGAGTAGAGCACCATTTCATGATACACCTTGGTGCTGATGCCCCACTTCTGGTAGTTCAGCTCCTGCGACTGACTGAGCAGCACGTGCAGGCTGTCGATGTATTGCTGCATGTGGTCGACGAGACCACGGTCTATCAGCTCCGTATAGCGGCGGTAGACGGCGCGTTGGAACCAAGGGTCTTCCCACATGCGGTTGACCCAGTCCTTTGAGCCAGCGTAGGCAATGTCGGCCATCATCGACTGGTCGGTGCTGTTGAGCCAGTGTTCCGACCATACGCGCTGGTCGTTGTTGTAGGCGATGTCGTAGTCCCAGAGTGGCCCCCAGTAGAGCTTGGGGTCGCCTTGGTCCTTATAGAAATAGGTAGAGAAGAAACCGTCGATGTTGGCGCTTACCTCAGTACAGATATACCAGTCGATGAGCGACGTCGTATCGACCATTGCCTTGTATCCTTCCTCGGGGTCGGCGAAGTTGGCATCGGCCAGCCGCGTGTCAAATTCGTTTACGTAGTTTCGGATGTAGTTTCTCTGTCTGACGTCAATCTCATCCTCGTCAGGATAGTGGATGCGCACAGGAGCCCGATAGCGCGGGGTGTTGAAGTAGTTGCCGTCCTTGAAGCCGTCGACTTCGAGCAGGTAGCCGCCCGTGATGTCGTCGTCCTCGCCCAGAGGGTACTCCTGCTCGGTGATGTTCACGCGGTGGGGTCGCACATCTATCTGATCGCTGATCTGATAGGTGCCCATATAACTGTTGTTGAGCACGAGGTCGACGAACTTGGCTGCGGGGTTGAACTTGAGCGACGTGAAGGCTCCCAATGCCGAGGTGACGGCGTTGCGCATCATCGTCTTGTCGCCGGCGTTGGCCAGCAGCGTCCACTTCTTGGCCTTGGCGTAGCCCTTGCCCAGAAACTTCTCTTTTTCCAGGAACTTTATCTTGTAGGGCTTCTTCGGCAGACCCCAGGTGGAGTTGCCGCGACCGCGTATGGAGACAGAGTCGTAGCTGGTCAGCAGGTCATCCTCGTCGACGTAGTGCAGGCGGCAGTACTTGTAGACGTCTTTGCTGGTGATGCTCCGCCCGTCGAACGTCTCGATGTAGACGGTGGGCAGGTCGGTCATCCTCGTGTACTGCGCCTTGGCGGCAAGGGCTAGCAGGAGCAAGGCAATGGTCAATAGTGCAGTCCTCTTCATAGGGCTTGCTGGAGAATGGAGATGAGTGAAGCTACGTCGGCGATGTCAATCTGGCTGTCGCCGTTGAGGTCGGCAGCGTCGGGATTGGACAGCGCCGGCTTGCGACCGATGATATGGTTGACAAGCGTGTCGAGGTCTTTGCCGTCAACCAGTCCGTTACCGTCAGCATCGCCGTTGAGAACATACAGCCGCAGGTCGTCGATGTAGAGCAGCGTGTTGTTGGCAGCACCCTGTTTGGCTGAGGTGTTGAAGCCGAGAGAAACGGTCACCGTCTCCTTGCCGCCCATGTTGAGGTCGTAGCACAGCTGCTGCCATGCATTAGGCTCTGAGGGGAAGCGGAAATCGTTACCAGCCTTGGTCTTCACGCCCGTCAGCGAGGTGTTGAAGTTGTTTCCGGTTGTTACGATGACTTCTCCGTCGTTCGACATCTGGTTGGGGCACTCATAGCGCATGTCCAGCATCAGGCGGTATTTGCCGGGATACAAAGAGACTCCCTGCGTGATGGCGTTACTACCCATGTCCCATGAGTTGAGAACGGTGAGCACGCGGTCGCCGCAGCCGTCGTCGATGAGCGGCTTAGAACAGCGCGCGGCATAGTTGCCGACTTTAGAAGGACTTACGCAGTATATGTCAGAGCTGTAGGGCATGGAGTACATGCGGCAATAGTTGGAGCCGTCGCTCAGTCCGTTGGCTGGCGTCCAGCCGGTGACGGGCAGGATGTTGGACCATCTCGAGTCGGTGGCTTTGACGGTGTTCACATAGCAGGGCTTGTAAGTACCGCTTTCTATGGTCAGACCGTCGGAGTTTTTCTCTCCGTAGGTCTTGTCTTCCTCGAAGTTGGCATTCTTCAGATAGGCTGACGTGACATCCCTGTAGCCTTTCGTCTGGGGGGATTCAGCTGAGTCGGGAAACCCGTTGGCTTCCTCGACCAGAAGCTCGCCTCCCACAATTGAGACCTTCAACACCTTCGTACTGAGTGTCACGTTTTCAGATAGATTATTCCCGTCGTCTACAGCATTGACAGTCAGTTTGTTGCTGCCTTTCTTCAGGTTCAGCAGGTAGATGACCGTCGGCTCTTCCAAAGCCTGCACAGCCTGCAAACCGTCGCCCTTGATGAAGAAGCGCAGCGTATTGGCCACCGAATGGTTCTCTTCGACGCCGAATACTGCCGACGAGCCTTCAGAGTTGATGGTCGTGGCAGCCGTAAAGACCGGATGTCCTAACTGAGTCGTGACTTCGGTAATCTGGCATTTCTGGTCGCTGGCGAAGTTCGAGAGCAGCAGATATCCCGTCTGGTCGGGGTCGAAGACGATGGCCCCGTTCCAGCCTTCTTGTGTTTCGAGTTGGGTATTGAGCGTTGAGAGTTTTTCTGTTCCTTCAGCGTCAATGTTCGAGTAGTAGACGATGGCGCGGCGGTCAACGATGCTGCCCTTTTGGACGGGACGGTCCTTGCTGTATGACGTATAAAGCTTGGCCGTCATAATCGAGTTGTTGTTGGCCTTGTCGCCGAAGGCTATCTGCTTGTCCTTATTCAGATTGACAATGCCGAGGGCGTCGTCGATGTTCACCCAGGGACCGTTGATGGTGGTAAGGGTAGAGCCGTCCAACTGCTTGTAGCTGTCGGCATAGTAGAGCGTGCGCTTTGTCTTGGTCAGTTCGTCGACGCTGATAGCCATCAGTCCGCCCTTCTCGGCGGTGATGGTAGCGTCAGCATTCGCGCGTACATAATCTAAATATACAACGGCGTTGCCCGGTGTAGAGTAGATGACGAAGCGGTTGTTGAGCGTGGCGTCGTTGGTGTTCAGTTCGCCGTTCATGGTGTAGGCGTTGCCCTGCAGGTTGTAGATGCCGCTGACGACGGGCGTAGCGTTGGTACTCTTGCCGCTAACTTCATACCAGCCGAGGAAGTTGCCCGTGTTGTTGGCGCGGAAGGGGACGATGATCTTGTTTTTGTCAACGCTGTTGGCGGCTATGTAGCCGGTATAGCTTTGCAGACCCTTGCTCCAGGAGAAGCAGGTGAAGCGGTTGTCGGTGGCTGCGCGGACGATGTTCTGCGAGGCAAAATGCTTCGCCTCCGAATAATCGTGTGTGAAGTTGGCCCAGTTGAAGGGGCGTATCTCGGCAGTAGGGAGCATCTCGTGCATGAGCCACGTCATCATAACGCGGTGAGCCTCGACGCCCATACGGCGGGCACCCACGTCGGGGCGCAGCAGCCACGAGCCGTCCTTAGTGGTCGTCTGGCGGGCCTTGATCATCTTATAGGCCAGATTTTCGAGCAACAGCGCGCGCTTGTCGCGCAGGAAGCAGGCGTTGGTAGAATAGGAGGTAATCTGGTCGTAGAGGAAGAGGCTCCAGTCGTTGCCGTTGGGCATCGCCAGTTCACCGTCAGCCAGTGCAAGCCAGTAGAGCACTTCCTCCATCACCTTCTGGTTGTTGTGCATCAAGGCGTTGGTCTTCCATTTCTCCACGCCGTAGAGTCCCTGCTGGAACAGCTTCAGAGCCAGGGCGGCCTCACCCAGTTCCTGGATGACCACGTTTTGATAGCTGGTGTGGAAGTAGTTATGGTTTTGCAGCGTATAGTCGTCGTAGAGGTTTTGGCCTTTGTAGAGGTCAGCAATGGTCTTTTTGTCGTAGTCGGGGTCGATGACGGTGTTGTCCGTAGCGTCGTCCTTCTGTGAATAACTATTGATGGCAAACTCCCGCAGGCGATCAAACCACTTTGGAGCCAGTTCATCTTTAGGGAACAGCCCCAAGGTAGCGGCAAGCACATCGGCCTCCCAGCCGTTCTCTTCGGCCTTGGTGTCGCCGGCATAGCCCGTGGGGATGCTGCGCTCCAGCTCATAGTTGCACTCTGCCTTCAGCAGTTGGTAGATGTAATTCTTCTGTTTGTCGGTGAGCTTGTCCCACTGGAAGAAGGCGCTGTAGGCGACGGACATAGCCCAGAGCGAGCTTTCCCAGACGTGGTCGGCATTGCTGACAGAGCCCCAGTAGTTGTTGCCTGCGCAGACCTTTAGCTTGTTGGCTTTATGGGTGGAATAGGCGAAGACGAGGCTCTTCATAGCCATATTCTCGAGGTCTTCCCATAACACGCCATCGGGCAGCTTCACAACTTTCTTACCATATTTAACGAGGAAGGCGCAAATCATCGAGAGGTCGGCGTTGGGGCGCACTCCACGTTCGTCGTTGGCCATTGTGTTCTCGCCCTTGAAACAACCGCAGACCTCGCCCACGCTGTTGGGGGCGGCGCAGTCCTGGAAGTCGTTCTTCATATAGACAGCGAAGTTTGCCAGCATTTTCAGCAGGTCAAGCTTCATATTCTCCTCGGTGACAAAATTGCTGGTGATAACGCCCTCGGTGGGGCTGCTTACTGGCTCTATAGGCTCGACATAACCTTCGGGTAACTGGTAGAGACGCACGTTGTCAATCATGACGCAGGAGCCGCCCGAGAGCCAATTGACGCTGAAACCGATGGAAACATCGCTTTCGGCTACCTGTTCAAAATCGATCTTCTCTGTGTTCCATGGGGCGGTGACGAAAAAGTTCGGACTGCCCGAGGCGAATGGGACGGATTCTGCAATCTTGCCAGCCGTGATGCTCAATGTCGAGGCGGCTTGGTTGGCGTAGGCCGAGCGCACGCTGGCCGTCAGTTGGTACTTGCCCTTGGGCAGCTTACTGATGGTTTGGCGTATCGTGGTTATACCGGAGCTCCAGCCCATGCGCAGGTAGTAAGCCTGCTTGCCGTCGGCGAGGGTTGTGACCTTGCCGAAGTTATTGTCGGTGTAACAATCTTTGGTAACGATGAGGCTGACTGCATTGGCGTCGTTGCTGACCGTCCAGCCTGTAGGATTGCTGACAGCATAGCCGCGAAGACCATCGGCGCTGTTGTTTACTGGTGTCAACGTCGAAATGTCGTCACCCTCAAACGATGCGTTAACGACGTACTTCGCCGTAACATTTGTTTTGTCGTCGGCCCAGCTGGCGGTGAAGGCCAATACGGCCATGATGGTTAGTAGTAGTTTGTTCATAAGTTTGTCGGTGTTATTGGTTTTCAGTCGTTTACAGGCTTGTGTGCGAAATCAGGTTCATGAACTCCTGGCGGGTTTTTGCCTGGTTGAAGGCGCCGCTGAATTCGCTGGTGGTGGTAATGCTGTTCTGCTTCTCGACGCCGCGCATCTGCATGCACATGTGCTTGGCCTCGACCACCACCATGACGCCGAGGGGGTGCAGCGTCTCGTCGATACACTCGCGTATCTGCATCGTCATGCGCTCCTGCACCTGCAGGCGGTGACTGAAGATGTCGACCACGCGGGCAATCTTCGACAGTCCAGTGATGTAGCCGTTGGGGATGTAGGCCACGTGAACCTTGCCGTAGAAGGGCAGCATGTGGTGCTCGCAGAGCGAGAAGAAGTCAATGTCCTTGACAATGACCATGTGGTTGTAGTCCTCCTTGAAGAGCGCGTCGGTCAGCACCTTGCGGGCATCCATCGTGTAGCCGCGCGTCAGCACCTGCATGGCCTTCGCCACGCGCATGGGCGTTTTCAGCAGTCCGTCGCGCTCGGTGTCTTCGCCGAGCAGGGTGATAATCTGCTTGTAGTGCGATGCGAGTTCTTCAAGTCCCTCGCGGTACTCTGTTTCTGGGTTCATAGATTACTGACGGTAATTTTTCCTTTCACAATGGAGGCACCGCTGATGCCCAGCTTGCGTATGGCGTTCAGCATCTGGCGCGCTTCCTCATAGGTGCGGTAGTTTCCCACGCGGCAGATCCAGCGTGGCGAGTAGAAGTGCACGTAGATAGGCTCGTTGGGGAAGTTGTTCTTGATGGTGTTTCCTATCTGCTCAGCCTTCTGGCGGTCGGTGCGCTGGTTGCCGCCGGCAAAGGCCTGCACGCGGTAGCCGTTGATCTTGTAGCCGCCGCGCATCACCTTCTTGCTTCTGTCGATGGTGACCTCGGTGGCCGCTGTGTCGACCTTCTGCTCCAGAATCTTGGCCAGCTCCTCGCGTGCCTTCACCGAGGCGGGCTTGTTGGTGTCGAGCGTGTCAACCGACTTCTTCTCAGCCTTCTTCTCGGGCACTTTCTCTGCCTCTTTGCCGTTCACAAGGTCATCGATTTCCTTGCTCTGGCTGACGGTCACCGTTCCTTCACCTGCCTGGCCCTTCTGCTGTATGCGCTGGGTAAATGTCTGCGCATTGGCCGTCGTCAGACAGCCAATGCACAGCATTACTATGGTGACTAAGCGTCTCATCTTTGTCGGTTTCTTATTTCCAGGCGTCGATGATACCCTTGAAGTCGGCAGCCTTCAGCGAGGCACCACCGATAAGGCCACCGTCGATGTCGGGCTTTGCAAACAGTTCGGGGGCATTCGAGGCCTTGCACGAGCCTCCGTAGAGGATGGTTGTGTCGTCGGCAACAGCCTGGCCGTACTTCTCGGCAATGATTGAGCGGATGTAGGCGTGAATCTCCTCAGCCTGCTCGGCGGTGGCGGTGAGGCCGGTGCCGATGGCCCAGATGGGCTCGTAGGCGATGACGATCTTGCGGAAGTCCTCTTCGCTGAGGTTGAAGACGCTGCCCTCGAGCTCGGCCTTGACCACCTCGTTCTGCTTGCCGGCAATGCGCTCCTCCTTGCTCTCGCCGATGCAGAAGATGACCTTCAGGCCCTGCTTCTGAGCCAGGATGACCTTCTCCTTCAGAATCTCGGGCGTCTCATTGTAGTATTCGCGGCGCTCGCTGTGGCCGAGGATGACGTACTGTGCACCCGTCGACTTCACCATCTCGGCGCTCACCTCACCGGTGAAGGCACCCTTCTCCTTGTCGGCGCAGTTCTCAGCACCCAGGCCGATGATGTCCTGGTCGAGGAACTGTGCGACAGATGCCAGATGGATGAACGGTGTGCAGATGACCACACCGCAGTTGGGCTTGTCAGCCTTCAATGTTTCGTTCAGCTCCTTTGCGAGAGCAATACCGTCCTGGAGATTCATGTTCATCTTCCAGTTTCCTGCAACAATTTTCTTTCTCATTTTTCTTTGTTTTATTTGGGTTGTTTTAATGGGCTTGATGGGCATCTTGGGCTTGATGGGCATCTTGGGCGTTTTGGGACTTGCGCGACTTGCGGCGCAGCCACTTGGTCCACATCCATGTGCGGTCGGCCAGCGTGAGCAGGGCCAGGGGCAGCACGAACCACAGCAGTATCAGTGTAATCTTGCGGGCCACGCTGTCGTCGGGCAGCTGGCCGAAGGGCTGCTGCTGCAGCGGCTTCGAGGTTGCGGTCTCGTCGATGACGGGCAGGTCGTTGTGGCTCCACTTTCGAATGATGGTGCCATTCTTCAGCAGCAACAGTCCGGGATTGCTCCGTATGACGGTCTTCAGCGTGATCTCGTCTGTCTGGCAGAATGGGTATTCGGCACCCGTTATGTCGTGCCAGCGCTCAATGTTCTGCTGTGTGCTGGCCGTCAGGCAGTAGAAGCCGTAGTCGTGGTCGCGGGCATACTCGTACAGCTCGTTGATGAGGTCGAGCCGCGAGTCGTCGGCCTGCTCCAGGTGCGGCGATACTAATAGGAACACGTAGCTCGTGTCGGCCAGTACGGCCTCGGTGATGTCCTCGCCGTCGCTATGCTGCTCGATGAAGAAGTCGGCATAGGGCAGGTCCTCGCCGTCCATCGTTCGCTGCCACTGTTCGCGGAGGTTGGTGCCTACGTGGTAGGGCCGGAAGTCGAACGTGGGCAGGTAGTAGAGGCTCCACGCCGAGATGGCGAGGATGAACAGCGCCGAGTAGTTGATGACAATCCACTGGTTCGACTCGCTGACGAATCGGAACATCTCCTTCGGCCACATGGCCACGACGACGGCGCAGCCCAGCAGCACGATATTCTTCAAGAACGTCTGCCAGTTGGTCAGCACCACGGCGTCGCCGAAGCAGCCGCAGTCGTGGATGGGGTTGGCGATGGCCAGCCAGAGCGTCAGCGGCGTCATCACCGCCATCATCAGTAAGATGAGTCGCGACGTCAGCCGCCGCCGAATCGCAAACAGCAGGAAGATGCCGAGGCAGAACTCTGCTGCTGACAGAAGTACCGACGCCACGAGCATCGACCAGTCGGGCAGTCCGCCCAGGCCCATGGCCTCGAGGTAGTCGTTTATCTTATACTGCGTGCCTAAGGGGTCGACCGCCTTGACGAATCCCGACAGGATAAACGTTACGGCGAGAACGAGCCGGCAGAGGTTGACGCACAGTTTCTTCATTTCCCACTCAGTTTGATTAGCCCGAAGACGGCGTAGTTGATGATGTCCATGTAGTTGGCGTCGATGCCTTCCGAGACGAGCGTCTCGCCGCTCAGGTCCTCAATCTCCTTGATGCGCTCAATCTTGGTCAGGATGAGGTCGGTGTACGAGCTGACGCGCATCGAGCGCCACGCCTCGTCGTAGTCGTGGTTCTTGCGCTTCATCAGCTCGAGTGCCTCGTGGGCGTGCTTGTCGTAGAGGGCCATGGCCTCGTCGTTGCTGATGTCGACGGTGTCGGCATAGCCGCGCTCCAGCTGAATCAGCCCGACGATGCCGTAGTTGATGAGTGCGATGAACTCCGGCCTGATGCCTTCGCCCACGCGGCTCACCTTCTTCACCTCGAGCGACCTGATGCGCTTGGCCTTGATGAACAGCTGGTCGGTGAGTGCGGTCGGGCGTAGTATGCGCCACGAGGCCCTGTAGTCGTGCAGTTTCTTCTCGAAGAGAGCGCGACATTCGGCCACGGCCTGTTCAAATTCGGCGTTCGTCAGTTCAAACTTATCCATTTCAGGGTGCAAAGTTACGCAATTCTATTGAAATAACCAAAAGATTACAGTTCTTTCTGCTTTTTGTGGATGTAGCGGATTTTGGCGCAGAGCACGTCGAAGCGCGTCTGCAGCGAGTCGCGGCGCACGCGCGTCTTCGTCAGCATGGTCAGCTCGTCGGCCGTGGCACGCAGCTGCTGCTTGTCTTTCTCTACCTTCTGGCGCTGGTATTCGTAGTCGTGCTTGACGGCCTCAAGGGCGCTGTCGACCACGGCCAGCTCCTCTTGCGACCGTTTCAGTTCAATGTCCTGCTGCAGGCGGAGTGCCCGCTTGCGGGTGTCGATGGCCCCGGGGTAGACCTCGCGCAGCGAGTCGATGACGATGAGTGCGCGGTCGTACTTCTGCTCGGCGAACAGTTGGTTGGCCCGGTCGAGCATCAGGTTGGCCTGCTGCTGCTTGTTGTCGCGGCAGGCAGCGAATGCCAGCGTTGTCAGGATGGTGGCGATGGTGACGAGTCGTTTCATGCCGTGGCGTCGTTAGAAGTTAACTGAGAATGACATGCCCAAGGTGACGTAGTTCATCTCCTTCTTCTTCTTGTATTGGACGGGCTCCAGCAGCGGCGACGCCTCGGAGAACAGCCCGACAATGCCGTAGGCCGCCTCGGTGAGTCCCTTCTTCAGGTAGTGGTAGGGGTCGTAGGTCATGGTGAACTTCTTCTTGCTGTAGTCGTAGTCGACAAACACCTTCCACGAGAAGTTCGACTTGTAGCGATAGGTGAGCGACAGCCCCGTGCCCCACGACGTGGCGCTCTCGGCGCCTATGGTGAGGTAGTCCCAGTCGTCAGAGTAAGTCTGGCCAGTCGGCGTGGGTTCGTTGATGTAGCTCTGAGTGAGGTCAATGCCCTCGTTGTCGAAGTAGACGCCGAACTTGATGTCCTTGACGTTGCCCTCGGCATGTCCGTCGATGTCAAGCTCTTGGGTGAAGGAGCGGCCTAAGAGGAGCTTGCTGCCCAGGGCGAAGTGTTGGCTTAGGGGCAGGTTGAAGTACAGGCCGGCACTGGCGGTGAACTCCGCCAGGTGGTCGCTCTCGACGGTTCCTGAGAGGCTGGTGATGGGCGACCCGCCCTCCAGTACTGCCTCGTAGAATTCGTTAGAGTGGTTGTAGAGGTCGCCGACGGCATAATCCCAGGCATCAATGGCCGTCTCGTCGACCAACTCGGTGTACTTACCAAACGAGCGGGCCGACATAGCGCGTACACGGAAGCGGCCGCCCACGCCTACATATTTGTTGAAGAAGTAAGCACCCTCGGCATCGACCACCGTGGCTGCACGGAATTTCACGTTCGGATTCTCGCCGTATTCCACGTCGGCGTCAACGTCGTCTTCCACGTCGGCTTCATCGTCGTATCCAGAGAACATATCTTCGTATTTCTCGGCGTCAACCAGGTCGTCATCGGTGAATTCAATGCCCTTGCTGCCCAGGCCCAGACCCATTGAGATGCTGAAGAACGAGGGGTCGTCGAAGTCGGTCTCCAGATTGTTGTGCAGCAGGCCTTTGCCCTTGAACAGAATGTCGCTCAGGGCATAACCCAGCTCGGTGGACATGATGCCGATGCCGGCACCCGACATGACGTCGCTGATCCAGTGGCGGTTGTTCAGCACGCGCATCACGCCGGTAGCCGTGGCCACGCCGTAGCCAGCCACCGAGAACCACGGCGAGCGCGTCAGACCGTACTCCTTATGCAGCAGCGAGGCGCCCACGAAGGCCGTCGCCGTGTGGCCCGAGGGCCACGAGTTGGCCGTCGTGCCGTCGGGGCGCATCTCCTTGGCCGTGTACTTGATGCCGTTGACGAAGGCGGCCATGATGCCGTATGACATGGCGGCACTGGCCATCAGTCGCGGCCAGTCGCTGCGGCCCTCGTAGCCTGCCAGCTTCAGGCCGACGGTGACGGCAGGTCCGAAGAACTGCGTGTAGTCGTCAATGCCCGTCTTGAAGTTCGTCAGCAGCTGTGTGTTCTCTTTCGCTTCCTTGTTGTTGACGCGGAACATGGCCTTGTCGCCCTTCACGGCCCAGCCGGCAATGAACAGGGGAACACCGACGAAGGTCAGGTCGTCCATCACGCGGTACGCCTTGGTGCCGGGGTTGGTCTTCGACTTCAGGAAGTCCAGGTCGGGGCCTGCCGTCGGGGCCGTGTAGCTGAACGTCTTGTCGGTACTGACGTCCACCAGTTCGGGCTTCATTTCGGGAACTTCCAACTTGAGTGGTTTCATCTCAAAACCGCTGTCGGCTGTTGCGGTAAGTATGGCTGCCGTGCAGACTGCTGCCAGCAGAGCCAGCCTTTTTCTTGTATGCGTCATGTTTTAAAATATGAATATTTCGTTGGCAAAGTTACTAATTTTTTTTAATTCTTTGCATTCCCTCCTGATATTTTTGTAATTTTGTGCTCACTTTTTGAGCAAAGACAGAAATTTTGACATCAAGATGAAGCTATATTCAGACGAAGAACTGGCAGAAATACTAGACCAAGAGATATTCCATCAGATCAGCGCTGCCGCCGACCGCCTCGGCGTGGAGTGCTATGTTGTGGGCGGTTACGTGCGCGACATTTTCCTCGAGCGGCCCAGCAACGACATCGACGTCGTTGTCGTGGGAAAGCCTCACCCCCTGGCCCCCTCTCCGACTGGCGAGGGGGAAAAGCACGTCAGCGTGGGCATTGCGGTGGCCAAGGAGCTGAAGCGCATGCTCGGCCGCAAGGCTCACCTCTCAGTTTTCAAGAACTTCGGGACTGCACAGGTGAAGATGGGTGACGAAGAGGTGGAGTTCGTCGGCGCCCGCCGCGAGAGCTACAGCCACGACTCGCGCAAGCCCATCGTCGAGGACGGCACCCTGGAGGACGACCAGAACCGGCGCGACTTCACCATCAACGCGATGGCCATCTGCCTGAACCGCGACCGCTTCGGCGAACTGGTCGACCCCTTCAACGGCCTGGCCGACCTCGAGGACGGCATCATCGCCACGCCCCTCGACCCCGACATCACCTTCAGCGACGACCCGCTGCGCATGATGCGCTGCATACGCTTCGCCACCCAGCTGAACTTCCAGATTGAGGATGCCACCTTCGAAGCCCTCGAGCGCATGGCCGACCGCATCAAGATTGTCAGCGGCGAGCGCATCGAGGTGGAGCTCAACAAGATCATCATGTCGCCCCATCCCAGCCGCGGTTTCGTCGACCTGCAGCGCTCGGGCCTGCTCAACATCATCCTCCCCGAGCTGGCTGCCCTCGACATCGTCGAGCAGAAGCAGGGCCGTGCCCACAAGAACAACTTCTACCATACACTCGAGGTGCTGGAGAATGTAAGCCTCTCCCTCGGCCCCTCCCCCGAAGGGAGGGGAGGCGATACTCCAAACTCAGATGATTTGGGCGTGCGAGGTAATTACTCCCCTCCATACAGGGAGGGGCAGGAGGTGGGTCTCTGGCTTCGCTGGTCCGCCCTGCTCCACGACATCGGGAAGACGCGGACGAAGCGGTGGGAGCCGGCCGTGGGCTGGACCTTCCACAACCATAATTATATCGGGGCGAAGATGGTGCCCGACATCTTCCGCCGGCTGAAGCTGCCCATGGGTGCCGAGATGAAGTACGTGCAGAAGCTCGTCGACCTGCACATGCGGCCGCAGGCCATTGCCGACAGCGAGGTCACCGACTCGGCCGTGCGCCGCCTGCTGAACGATGCCGGCGACGACATTGACGACTTGATGACGCTCTGCGAGGCCGACATCACGTCGAAGAACGAGGTGAAGAAGAAAATATTCCTCGAGAACTTCCGCATGGTGCGCGAGAAGCTGGCCGACCTCAAGGTGAAGGACTACAAGCGCCTGCTGCAGCCCGTCATCGACGGCAACGAGATCATGGAGCTCTTCGGCCTGAAGCCCAGCCGCGAGGTGGGCACGCTCAAGCAGTTCCTTAAGGACGCCGTGCTCGACAACCGTGTCGAGAACGAGCGCGAGCCGCTGATGCAGCTGCTCATGGAGAAAGCCCGCCAGATGGGGCTGACCGCAACAGTGAAACAATAAACCACACAAATATGAACGTAAAACTACACACCCCCAAGGAGCAGGTCATCGATATGCTGAAGGAAGAACTGAAGGAGATAAAGATTATGGAGTCGATAGAGGACTTGTTCAGGCTTGATATCCCGAATTATACGATGGACAATCAGCTGTTCCTGCTGATCCTGAAGGAAAAACGAGGCAACTGCATGCGTATGATGGGCGTCAGCGAACAGCAGATGGCACTGTTCAGCCAGCAGCGCGTCGCTGACACTCATAATCCGGAAGAGGACTCCATCATGAATGCTATGTTTGAGGAGATCAGGGCTGCCGAGGCAGTGATTAGCCAGGCCAGGAAGAAATATAACTAACTCAGCTTCCGCAAGCCGTTACTGCTTCGAAATAGTCAGTACGCCGGCCGAGAGGGCGGGGACGCTGAGGACGACGTCGCAGCCGTCGGTCTTCGGCGTTGCCTTCTTGAGGGCTACGGCCTGCTTGTTCTCCATGCTGTTGGCTACGGTCAGCGAGCCGGGGGCGTAATAGTCGAACACAGTGCCCCTGACTTCAGTCCAGTCGCCTTTCACGCGCAGCACCGCCGGCTCTTCGGCGGGGTTCACCACCTTCACAATCACGTCGGCACCGTTCTCCGACATTGTGGTGCTCACGCTGAGGTCGCCCGTCTCGCCGCTGTAGGCCAGTCGGTACTTCGAGAAGTGGTCGTACCAGAGCTCGGTCACCTGGCAGTTGGGCGCCTTGAACAGGTCCTTATAGTCGAAGTTGATGAAGGCGTTGTTCCAGTCGGGCGCGTCGGTGCGGCGTATGAACAGGGCCGCAGCACCCATCGCCACCACGTCGCGCGCCTCGCACATATTAAGGAATCCGCCGGCAAAGAGGCCTGTGCGCCAGTCGATGCTGTTCAGGTTCCACTCCGAGATGAAGAGCTTGATGTTCGGGTTCGGCCCGTCGGCTATCATCCGGGCGTAGCGGTCGTACTGCAGGCCCAGGCGGACGGGCCCCGTGGCGTAGCCGTTCTGTTGCTCGTAGTGGTGCAGGCTCAGGTAGTCGAAGTAATTGCCGCTGCGACGGATGAAGTCCTCGTCCTCGCGGAATCCGCCGCAGGCTATGATCTTGATTCCAGGGTCAATCTGCCGCATCGCGGTGCTGAAGTCGCGCACGCACTTCTCATAGCGGTCGATGCCCATCTCCCACATCTCGTTGTCAATCTCCCAGTACTTCACGTTGTAGGGCTCGGGGTGGCCGTTGGCGGCACGCTTGG
>CAMHHO010000006.1:0-51546 GCA_946184965.1 uncultured Prevotellaceae bacterium
CAACGACGAGCCCGAGAAGGCCAGCCGTCCGTTCAGCGCCTCGCGCGACGGATTCGTCATGGCCGAGGGTGCCGGCTGTCTCATCCTCGAGGAGCTGGAGCACGCCAAGGCCCGTGGTGCCAAGATTTATGCCGAGATGGTCGGTGCCGGCATGAGTGCCGACGCTCACCACATCACCGCCTCTCACCCCGAGGGCCTCGGTGCCAAGCTCGTGATGCAGAACGCCCTCGAGGATGCTCAGATGAAGCCCGAGGACATCGACTACATCAACGTTCACGGTACCAGCACCCACGTCGGCGACATCTCCGAGGCCAAGGCCATCAAGGAGGTCTTCGGCGACGCTGCCTTCAAGCTGAACATCTCGTCGACGAAGTCGATGACGGGTCACCTGCTCGGTGCTGCCGGTGCCGTTGAGGCTATGGTCACCGTGCTGGCCGTCAAGAACGACATCGTGCCGCCCACCATCAACCATGAGGAGGGCGACGAGGATCCCGAGATTGACTATAACCTGAACTTCACCTTCAACAAGGCACAGCAGCGCACCGTCCGCGCCGGACTCAGTAACACGTTCGGATTCGGCGGCCACAACGCTTGTGTCGTCTTCAAGAAGTATGAGGCTTAATGACATTATCGACCGTATAAGGCTCCCTTTCCGCCAGGAGAAGGAGCTTTTTTCTTCTCTCTACGAGGTCATGGGGTTCTATCCTCATGACATCAGTTACTACAAGCAGGCACTGATGCACAAGAGCATCGGCCGCCGCAACGAGAAGGGCAAGCCGCTGAACAACGAGCGCCTTGAGTTTCTCGGCGACGCACTGCTCGATGCCGTCGTGGGCCATATCGTCTACGACCATTTCCCCGGCAAGCGTGAGGGCTTCCTGACTAATACGCGCTCGAAGCTCGTCAGCCGCGACACGCTTGGCAAGCTTGCCGAGGAAATGGGACTGAAACGGCTCATCGTCAGCAGCGGACAGAACAACTCGCACAACAGCTACATGGCCGGCAACGCCTTCGAGGCGCTGGTCGGAGCCATCTATCTGGACCAGGGCTACGAAGGCGTCATGCGGTTTATGAAGAAGCGCATCCTCGCCCAGCTTATCAACATCGACAAGGTGGCCTACAAGGAGGTGAACTTCAAGTCGAAGCTTCTGGAGTGGAGCCAGAAGAACCGTGTGCGGATGGAGTATAAGATGAAAAAGCAGGAGGTTGACAAGGAAACCGGCTCACCCGTCTTCAGGTTCCAAGTCTACATCGAGGGCGTGCCTGGCGAGTCGGGCAAGGGTTTTTCTAAAAAGGAGGCTCAGCAGCTGGCTTCAGAGGCCACGCTCAAGCGCCTGAAGCGCGAACCGCAGTTCATCGATGCCATCTTCACCGCCAAGTCGGAGCGCACGAAGATGGAGGAGATGCCCACCATGAGCGTCCCCGACCCGGAGGCTGAGCAGGAGTTTGTCATCCGTCAGGAAGTGACGGAAAAGCCCGAGACTCCCGAGGTTCAGGAGACAGTCCCCGAACCGGCTGCTGCCGAAGAAGCCGACGAGTTCGACCTGAGCGACATCAAGTCAACGCCGGAGGAGCCGTCGCGCGAAGACATCATCGCCGCTGCCGAGGCCGCGGCCTTTGAAGCCCAGTAATGTGTAGCGGTCATACCGTCTTGTCAATCTTGACGGTGAGGGTATGACTGTCGAAATGAATACCTTGACGTTCTACAAAGTGTCTCAGTATGCCAGCCTCTCCCAATTCCTGGGGCGTGCCGATACTGAGACCTTTTTCTGCGTCCATCAGCCAGATGCAGTCGGCTATCTGCAGGGCCAGTTCCAAGTCGTGTGTGGAGAGGAAGATGGTCTTCTGCTGCTCACGGCTGATACGCCTTAGCAACAGCATCACCTCCACCTTGCTCGGGAAGTCGAGGAAGGCCGTCGGCTCGTCCAGATAGATGACGGGCGTCTGCTGGGCCAGAGCCTTGGCTATCATCACCTTCTGCCGCTCACCGTCCGACAGCGTGTCGACCAGCCTGCTGCTCAGTCCGCTGATACCCACCAGCTGCAGCGACTCGTCGACGATGCGCAGGTCCTCCTTGGAGTTCGTACCCCAGAAGCCGGTGTAGGGCGACCGGCCCAGGCTCACCAGCTCGCGTACCGTCATATTCCTCACGTCGGGTTTCTCGGTCAGCACCACGCCAATAATCCGGCTCAGCTCCTTGGGCGTATAGTCGTCTATCTCACGGTCGGCTGTCACCACCCTGCCGCTCAGTTTCGGCTGAAAGCCCGACAGCGTGCGCAGCAGAGTCGACTTGCCCACGCCGTTGGCGCCTATCAGGCAGGTCAGTTCCCCCTGCCGGATGGCGGCATTGATACCCGAGGCAACCGTCTTCACGCTGCCTTTCTTCTGGTAACCGATGGTCAGGTTTTCCAGCCTGACGCTCTCATTCATGTTGTTGTTCATTCAACTTTTTGCTGCAAAGTTAGGCAATAATCTTGTTTCCACCAAATTTTCCGGCCTGTAAGTTTGAGTCAGCTGCCTTGACCACCATTTTCAAATCCGTCGACAGCTACAGAGGATGATAAAGCCTGAAATATCCTGCACTTTCTGCACTGACCACTGAATGTCAGCCAGTTACGTGGCATATCAGTATCTTTTTCCTGCACTCATACCAGCACTGACACCTGCACTGAATTCCGTACTGAGACCTGCACAAGAACCCGCTCATGGACATTTACTGGTCAGAGCGCCCGCTTTTCAGTTGTTTCGCGCCGTGAAAATCTCTTTTTCCTGCCTTGAAAATCCGATTTTCACTATTTGAAAATAATGCTGACTGGGATTTTGAAAATGTTTTACACCGCACCTTGCCCCAAAGGGGCCGGTGCAGGAACGAGTGCAAGTTCAAGTGCAGGAAAAACGGGACTCCAAGGCTCATAACCTATTGGCAGTCAGTGGTCAGTGCAGGAAATGGGGGTTCAAGTACTCATTTTGTTTTCTGTCGCTGTTTCTGCCGCTTCTTGAACCCCTTATAGGCTATAGAGCCTGCCGGGTGGCCGGCGGCAAGTGCTTTCTTGTATGTCTGGCGAGCCTCGCCGTAAGCACCCAGTCGCTCGTAAGAAACGGCCATGAACAGATAAAGATCGGGCGTGTGGTAGCGTTTACTCAGTGCGCTATCGCCATAGATAATGGTGTGCAGGGCGTCATCCGCTTCGTATGCGTCATAAGCCAGTTGGCAGAGCCGCTTGAACTCACTGACGCGCGTCAGTGAATCCTCCATTGACTCGTCATCAACGATGGCCACATCGTCGGCATCGCGCACCCTCGACCAGTAGATGCCGCTGGTCATGCCGCTTGCATGGCTGTCACCCATACCAACCACGCCGTATTTCTCATTCTGCTTGTCTGTCCGTAAGGCCCAACGGTAGTGGGACTCCTGCGCCGTAGCCGTCAGGCAGACTGCCGTCAGTACGAAGCTTGTGATGATAGATTTCATAACCTATTTCTTTTTACCCTGCAAAAGTAATGCTTTTCGTTTAAAACGCCAAAGATTTCGCGTAAAAGCATAACTGTCTCAATAATTGTTTGTATCTTGCCTGATGTAAGAGAGAAGACGTTAAAGTTAAAAAGTGATAATTACTTGATAAAATATTCCCATATTTGGGAATTGTTCGTTATATTTGCAACATTAAGATGAAAATAGTCTTTGAAGATACGGATTTGGAAGAACTGATATGCGATTAGTTGATGTGGCAAACGACTTGCGAGCACTGCCATGAAGGGTGCAGGGTTCTCATTTTTTGTTGCCATAATGCTCATTAATGATATTAAAATGAGAATGTCGGTAATATAATAAAAACAGTTTGGAATATGAAACTAGCAGAAGCATTAAGCATCCGAAAGGACTTACAGAAGCGCATACAGCAGTTGGGACAGCGCATACAAAACAACGTAAAGGTGCAGGAGGGCGATGAGCCGTCTGAGCACCCCACAGAGCTGATGAAGGAACTTGACTCGTGCCTTGTTCAGCTTGAGTCCCTCATCTGGCGTATCAACGCGACGAACATGAGTACCCGCAACAGCGATGGCAGGACGCTGACAGAACTGATGGCGAAGAAAGACGTGCTGACCATGAGAATCGGTACGCTGCGCAGTGCCTTTGAAACGGCTTCTTCAGGTCACGACCGTTATTCGCGATCGGAGATAAAGATGGTAACAGTCATTGACGTAAAGGCACTCGGGAAGCAGATTGACGACTGTTCGGCCCAGCTCCGCAAGCTTGACATCGAGATACAGTCGCTGAATTTCCAGACAGAACTGACAGAGTGACAAACTGGCATCCGCATTCACAGGGCGAACTGGAAACCCAATCATGGCCGCTGTCCGGAGCCGGCAGCAATCTGTTCGATTCAGGAACTGTTACGGCGCAGGCTCAGCACGTCCTTACTCGCATGCACTGTTCATGCTGCACATCGCACTACCACCCGGTTGACTATGAGTGTCGGATGCCTTTCATTCTTTTATTCCAGCCTTGTAGAGATTGTTAGGATTCACCAACCGAAGCTTCCCCCGCCGGGAAGCTTTTTTGTGCCCTGATTCAAGGCGTGGCTCGAAGAACCGTGGCAGTGTGCGCCCCGTAGCGTCTTGGTAAGAACTGAGGGAAAATTTTCCCTGAGTAACCTGAGTCCATGCTGACTCCATTTTAATTGCGAACGCACTGTGTTCACAATTGTGTAAGGACGCATTTTGCCTAACACTGAGTATTGAACCTTAAATCCACGCAAAATCCAACAGGAAATGATGATTCGCCTCTTCAGACCTCCCCTGGCCCCTCCTGACTCAGGAGGGGAATTATGGGCGGGTCGGATTCCTCCCCTGAGTCAGGGGAGGTTAGGAGGGGTCTGAACAATGGATGATTCGCTTGTTCAGACCTCCCCTCACCCTTAGCACTCGCCATTCGTGGTCATTTGGTCATGGTCATTTTGGTCAAAATCGATTTCGGAAACGCTGTTATTTACTCACTATATATAAATATTTTAATATTTATATATAGTGCTGATTTTTGACATTGTCTGTTTTCGATTTTGACAAATGACCAAATGACCAAATGACCGCAGCACCCCGCTTTTTTGTGCAATAATAAAAAATAATCGCCTCGTTATTCGTAGACCGCAATGAGAATGTCGTAACTTCGCACCTGTAGAGACAAGCGGCGACTTAGAAGTGCAACCCCGGCCACTTAGCACGACTAACTAAGCCACTTAGCCGAACTAACTATTCATTTTAAAACCAAGAAAAACTATGGCAGTAGCAAGACAAATTACGATGCATTTATCCCCCCGTCTGTTGCTTCATTCCTTCAAAGAATTTTTGCTGCAGCTGGCGGGCAAGCTGGTTGTCGGGATTGAGTTTCAGGGCTTTCTCGTAGTTCTGCATCACGTCGATGTAGTAGCGCTGGCCGTTCTGGGCGGGGTTCTGTACGATGCGCACCATGTAGAGGAAGCCGCGGAGGGTGCAGACGTCCGACGGGTCGGCAGACGTCATCTGCTCCAACGTCGTGATCGTCTGTTCCGCTTCCTTCAGAAGGTTCTCGGTCTGCGGGGCGTGTGGATTCATCACTGAGAAATTGAGGCTCTGCAAGGTCATCTGGTACTTGGGCTGGATGCTGTCGGGGAACATGGCCTCGATGCGCTTCATTTCCGCAATGCAGTTGACGAAAGCCTCGGGCGTCGGCTGCTGCAGTTTGGCGAGCGACTGGCCGATGAGCGCCTGCATCTGCACAGGCTGCTGGGCAAAGGTTCCAAGACTTGCCATCACGAAGAGGGCGATAACTAACACGCGTTGTTTAGAAATTTGAGATGTCATAAGCTTTGTTATTTTTAAGTGAAACAAATATGCCGATGTATAGGAAGCGGTCGCGTGAGGGCACGACGGGGGTGCCATTTGCGTCGTAGCGGAAGATGTTTGTCCGACCGAAAACGTTGTTCAGCGAGGTATAGACGATGACCTTTGGGCTCAGCAGGTAGGTTAGATTCACGTCCACGCTGTTGTAATGTGGCGTGGTGCCGGCGGGGAAATGCCGTCCGCTGGCGTATGATTCCGACAGGCCGACGATGACTTTGCCGATGGCGTATTTGGCTGTCAGGCGCAAATTGTGGCGCGAGACGTAGTCGGGTGTCCGCAGTTCAGGATAGTCGAGGCAGAGCCGTTCGGAGTCATTGAACGAGTAAGAGAGGGTGGTCGCCAGGCGCTTGCTGAGCGAATGGTCTTCCAGAAAGACGTCCACGCCCCGGCTCGTGCCGTAGCCAGAAGACTGGTAAGCGGCCTCCACCAACAGCGGTAGGTGGCGGTATTTCTTCCAGTAGGGTTCGATGCGCAGAAGGGAGGACTGCGACCGATACTGCACGGAAAGGATGGCGTGGTCGGCGGTAGACTGGCTCAGCGCCTGATGGCTCATTGCCAGATAGTCGTCCTCAGCCGTCTGGCTATAGCGGCCCGCCACCAACGAGAATTGCAGGCGCTGGTTGGGGATATAGCTCAGCGTTGCTCGTGGCATCAGGAGCCAGCTTGATTCCATCAGTTCAGCTCTTGCCGACATGTTGAGAAACAGGCGGGGGACGACGCGCCACTGGGCATCGGCGTGAGCAGCGAGGATGTTGTAGTCGAGCTGATAGTGGTAGGCATCGTAGCTCAATGAGCTGTTGCGGAGATAGTCCTCAGTGCCTGCCGACAGTTTCAGTACGTCAGAGCAGACCTTGCGCACTTCGGCCTTCAAGTGGACTTCGTTGCGGAAGTTGTGGTAGTGGTCGCCTGCGGTCTGCGCATTGTCAATATCGTTGAACACCGTGGAGTTGGCGACGCCGGCAAAGAGCGAATAGCCGCGGCCTATCGGCGTCCTCTGAGTGACGTTAGCATAGATGTTGTGCTCCTTCAGCGAGAGGCTGCGGTTGCCGGTATGCAGTCCTACCGACGTTAGGTCGTAGCCGACGTATGATTTCAGCACGCCAGCCGTCTGGAACTCCTTCTTGTATTGCGCCTCGCCCGACAGCTTGCGATAAGGGCGGGTGAAGTCGTAGCGCTGAGAGAACAGCCGGTCGTAGAGGCCCGTGCTGGTCAGGGCGGCATTGAACGACAGGCTGCTGCTCTGATAAGCCTTGGTGCCTCCGATATTCCAGTCGACTAGCGAGGCACTCACGCCAAACTTGTCGCTTGTGGCCGCATCGGTCGTTTCCATCGGCAGCACAGCCGAAAGTGCCTGTCCGTATTCGCCGCCATAGCCGCCCAGCGAGAAGTTGATGCCTTTGAACAGGAACGGCGAGAAGCGTCCGCGCACGGCGGTGTTCTCCGTGTTGGTGCTGTAGGGCACAAGCACGTGCATACCGTTGACGAACGTCTGGCACTCGTCGTGGGTGCCGCCGCGGACATACAGCTTACCGTCCTCGCCCACCTTCTGCGTGCCGGGCAGCGTCTGCAGTGCTGCCACGATGTCGCCGCACGAATTGCCTGCCATTACCACGTCGAGCGCGTCCATCGTCTTGAAGCTGTCGCCCTTGCCGAAGCTGAAGGTGCTGGCCGTCACCACCACCTCGTTGATGGTAGCGCTCCGCTCAGTCATCCGGATGGTGAGGTCGGCAAGCTGGTCGGCGTCGGCAGTCAGCGTATAGTCCTCGTAGCCGATGAAGGTGGCCTTGAGGGTGACTTCGCCCGCTACCGACGTGGCGAACGAGAACCGTCCGAGCGAGTCGGTCAGGCATCCGTCGATGGTGCCTATTATAAATACGTTGGCTCCGGCGAGCGGTTCCTTGCCGTCGCTGACAATGCCCGAGACGAGGGTCTGCGCAGCCAGGTTACAGGCAG
Source organism: uncultured Prevotellaceae bacterium (assembly GCA_946184965.1). GTDB lineage: Bacteria > Bacteroidota > Bacteroidia > Bacteroidales > Bacteroidaceae > Prevotella. The sequence goes on from CAMHHO010000006.1 coordinate 7,834, forward strand.
CCGTCAGCAGTAGAACGATGTGCGTAATCCGATGTTTCATGCCGCAAAGATACGGCAAGATTCTTACCCCTCCAAATATCCGTGACAGACAGCTAAAACCGCTGACGGAAAGCTATGCCCAGCGGCGAATGACTAAGACTGAGGACGAATGACTAAGCGATAAACGACTTTAGCCGAGGCACGTATGAGCGGGATACGGGGATGCTGGTAGGGCATGTTCCGAGCGTCAGCTGATAGCCGTTGGAGTTGCCCTTGGCCGAGGTGATGTTGTTCACGTTGACGACGAACGAGCGGTGGCACTGGAAGATGTTCTCATAGTCCTTCAGCTCGTCAATGACGGCCGTCAGCGTGGTATGAACTTCCGTGGCTGTCGGCTTCCCGTCTTTCGTATGGCATACAGAAACGTTGTTCTTCTGCGCCTCGACGTAAAGCAGGCAGTTGATGGGAATAGTGAGGTCGTTCCCCCTGACGTTGTTGTCGTGGATGGTGATTGTAATGTCCTTCTGCTCCTCGGTCGTGTTGCTCAGCAGGGCCTCCATCCTCTCTCTCAGGCTCAGGTTATACTCGAAGCCGACGGTCAGTGCGGTGATGATACCCCCGATGATCAAGGTCCAGTACAGGAAAATGAGAAACAGCTGGAGCGTGACGGGATAAGTGAAGACGAATGAGAACAGGAGGAAGTTGCCGATGGCGATAAAGAGTATCAGCCCGAGTACGGCACTCGCCTGATGCCAGATGCGCCACGGCTTGACGCGAGCATATAACGGCTCGACGACAGCCCACGCATAGAGCGCATAGCAGCCGGTCGTGACGAGTCCGAATAAAGCGGCTACCAGGCATTTGCTGCCTTGATACATACTGAATCCAAACGGCTGTAAGAGAAAGAGTATCGCCCAGACAAAGACACCATAGACGATGCTGTCTCTCAGCCAGAACCGACTCTTCTTGAATGGATATGTGCGGGTAAGGAATGACATCAGCTTTCTGGAATTTGGGGTGCAAAGTTACAACATTTCCGGGAAAAAGATTGCTTTTGCCCTGCCTTTTTTATGAAGATTGCTCAATGAGGGCGCGGAAGACGGGATTGCGGCGCAGCAGCCGGGCGTTGCCCGTCATCAGGAGCTGACAGCGGGCACGGGTGATGGCGACGTTCAGCTTGCGGTCGATGGTGCGGCCGTCCTCAGTGAAGCAGTTGCTGGTGAGGAAGTCGAGCTGATAGGGCCGGCTGACGGTGAACGAGTAGATGATGACGTCGCGCTGCGACCCTTGGTAGCGCTCCACGGTGTCGATGGAGATCTGTTCCAGTTGGGGCAGTCCCAGCTGCGCTATTTCCTGGCGGATCATGGCTATCTGGTTGCGGTAGGGCACGATGACGCCCACCGTCTTCAGCGGGTCGAAGCGGTCGCCGTAGAATCGGCAGATGCGCCGCAGCAGGTCGGCCACGATGCGCGCCTCGGCGGGGTTCGTCTTGTCGGAGAAGGTGTGGGGGTTATGGGTATTATGGGCAATGTGGGCATTTTGGGAGTCGCTGTCAAAGAAGAGGACGCGGTGCTGCTTCAGCAGGGCGTCGAGGGCGTCGTCCGAGGGCAGGTCGTAGTGCAGCGACGTGTCGAGCTGGTGCTCCAGGGGCACCGGCTCCAGCCGCTCGCTATGGTAGAACATCTCGTTGGGGAACCGGGCAATGTCGGGGTGCATACGGCCCTGCTTGCGCAGAATGCCGGTAAACAGCGTGCGCCCGCAGCGGCGCTCCCAGTTCAGCAGGCGCTCGAAGAGCGACTGGCGGCAGTCGCCGATGCCGATGGCGTTGAGCAGCGGGTCGTCGACCCTTGACTCCTGCTCCGACTGCTGCACGACGGCGGGCAGCTGCTTGTGGTCGCCGACGAGTATGAAGCGGTCGATGCTGTCGCTGCTGAGCAGTCCGACGAGTCCCGGCTCCAGAATCTGCGAGGCCTCGTCGACGATGCACAGCGCGAAGTGCTTCAGCTGGAAAATCCAGGGCCGAGCCTGCAGCATCGACGTGGTGCCGACGACGACGGGCGTGGCCTCGATGCGCCGGCGTATGTCGTCGAGCTTGGGCTTTTCGCCGAGCCTGTTCTCCAGCAGGCGGTCCCTGAAGCGCGGGTCGCACGACGTCTCGTTGCCTATGCGCAGGTAGTCCTGCCCGCTGTCCTCCAGCATGGCGCAGATCTCGTCGACGGCGCGGTTCGTGTAGCTCATCAGCAACAGGTCGCCCTCGGCCTCCTCCACCATAAACCGGAGCGCCATCGACGTCTTGCCCGTTCCCGGCGGTCCGACCAGCAGGAAGTAGTCGCGGGCCTGCTTGGCGCGCAGCAGCACGTCGTCGTAGTGGGGGTGGTACGAGCGTGAGAGCCGTAGCGACGCATCGGCTTCGGGTTCGCGCTGGCCCAAGAGCAGAGCGCGCTTGCGGGGGGCCGACGTGATGAACTGGTGCAGACTCTTGATGGCACTCGTGGTGTTCATGTCGCTGCCGGCGTGCTCGATGGCCCAGCGCCCCTGCTTCATCGGGTCGATGCCCTGCTGCTCGTCGGCGAGCCTAACCTTCACGCCGTCGCTGCCCATCTGCTCTATCGTACCTTTATATAATATAGCCTTGCGCACGTCGGGCTCGTCGCCGTCGTAGTTGTAGAGATAGACCATGTCGCCCCGGCGGAAGTTCAGCGTGGGGTTCGCCCCGTTGCCCAGTATGATGTTGCCCGTCTCCTGCTTCTCGGCCAGCGGCATGTTCCACAGGTCGCTCACGGCACCGCCCTGCCCCTCCTGCCGGCCAACCTTCGCCAGCAGCTGTTCGCGGTAGACGAAGGTCATCATGCGCTCGTAGTAGGCACGCTCGGTGGGAGTCAGAATTGAGAATTGGGAATTGAGAATTGACAATTGGGGCTCGATGTAGCGGTGGAAGTAGCCGTCGCGCTCGGCACCCTTGAAGACGACGTCGGCGCGCAGCAGCGGCAGAATGCGGCCGAAGCCCTCGCGGGCAATGAGCATCTCGGTGGCCACAATCCGGTTGCGCAGACGGATGGCCTCGCGGAACAGCTCGCGGTAGAAGTTGACGTAGAGCAGTCCGCGGGCGGCGGGGTAGCGCGAGTAGAGCAGGCGGATGTCGACCTGCGAGTCGGTGCGCCCGAAGTTATAGCGCAGGATGCCGTAGTAGAGCAGCAGCTGCACGTAGTGCTCCTCCTTCTGCAGGCCGGTGCCCGTCGGCCGGGCGTTGCGTTCGAGGTTGTAGTTCTTGCCCGACTTCTGCTCCACCAGCAGTCGCATGTCGCTGGTCATCAGGTCGACACGCCCCTGCAGGCCCAGCCGTTCGCAGACGAACGACGGCTCGAGCAGCGCCTTCTGGCGGTCGTAGTCCTGGCCGAAGAGTGCCTCGACGGCCTCGCGGATGTTTGCCGACTGCTGGCGGGCATCGTCGACAAACCGCTGGGGGTTGAAGTCGTCGCAGGTGGTGAACTGCAGCGCCTGCTCGCGGAAGAAGCTGTTCATCGTGTCGCTCAGCGGCGCCTCGCTGTCGTGGATGATGTCGTCGAGTGCCGCCCCGGCAAAGTTACCCAGGAGCATCGCCTGCGAGTTGCCGCGGGGCCTGAGCCGTTCGGCGGTGTAGAAGAGCGGGTGGTGCCCGTAGCTGCCCTGGAAGCAGTGGGCCAGCGCCGAGATGTCAAGCAGGAAGTCGGGCTCTACCACCACCAGGCCGGGCTGCACACGCTCTCCCTCCGCGTGACTGTCGAGCAGGTTCAGCTGCATCCCCTCGCGCAGCATCTTGCCCAGGTACTCATGCTCCGAATAGTCCACCTCGACGTGCCCGCCGTCGGCAGTGTCGGCCCAGATGGTCTGCCCGTCGAAGCGGCTGACGACGCAGCGCAGGTAGCGGGTGTTGGGTGATGGGTGTTGGGTGGTGGATGAAGGGTGGAGGGGTAGCAGCTGCAGCAGTTCACCGGGAATGCCCGACTTGAACACCGCCGAGACGAACAGCGCCAGCGCCCGCACGTCGTGCAGCCACTCCTCGCGGCTCAGCACCGTAGCATGGTTGGAGTGGCGCCGCATCTGCTGCACCGCCATCCGCTCCGCTGTCTGCATGCCGCACCGCTTCGCCAAGTAGTCTACCTGCGAGAACAGGTTGCCGAAGCCCGTACCCGCCGACTTTAGCCCCTCGGCGCAGCACAGCACCAGCGTCTCGTGCATGAATCGGTTTGCCGCCGCCGCCGGTTCCGTCGTCGCCAGTTCCAGGCAGCGTTCATATAGTTCTTCTACTGTCAAGGTATTTACAAAAACAGGGAGACTGGCTTGTCCCCCTGTGGAATGTTATTTGATGTACTCCGAGAAGTCGGTCAGGTGCATATCGCCCTTCCTGGCCAGCGTGTCGTGCATGGCGAAGGCGGCGGTGAGGCAGTGGCGCGTGTGTCCGCCTGTGCCGAGCTTCAGGTAGTCCCAGAGCAACTGCTTGTAGTCGGGGTGGGCACAGTTCTCGATGATGGTCTGTGCGCGCTGCATGGGGCTCTTGCCGCGCAGGTCGGCCACACCCTGCTCCGTGACGATGATGTTCACGTCGTGCTCCGACGAGTCCTGATGGGTAACGAAGGGCACCACGCTCGAGATGAGACCGCCCTTGGCTACCGACGGGCACGTAAATATAGATAGGTACGCGTTGCGGATGAAGTCGCCTGAACCGCCAATGCCGTTCATCATCTTCGTGCCGCTGATGTGCGTCGAGTTGGCGTTGCCGTAGATGTCGACCTCGATGGCGGTGTTGATGGCGATGACGCCGAGACGGCGGATGACAGCCGGGTGGTTCGAAATCTCACTCTGGCGCAGCGTCAGGTGGTTCTTGAAGTAGTCCATGTTGTCGTACACCTGCTTCAGGCACTCGTTCGAAACGGTCAGCGAGCAGGCCGAGGCATCCTTCACGCGGCCGCTCATCATCATGCCGACAACGGCATCCTGCAGCACCTCGGTGTAGATGTTGAAGTCGGGCACGTGCTTATCCTCGCCCAGAGCGCCCAGGATGGCGTTGGCCGTCGAGCCGACACCGCTCTGCAGGGGCAGGAACTCCTTAGGAATGCGGCCCTTGTGCAGCTCGTCGACGAGGAACTCGGCCACGAGGTAGCCGATGCGGTCGGTCACGGGGTCGCTGTCCTTAAAGGCGCGGGCCTCGTCGGGGATGTTGCACTCCACGACGCCAACCACCTTCGACTTCGGTATCGAGACGTAGGGCACGCCGATGCGGTCGGAGACGTTGAAGATGGGTATGGGCTTACGGTAGGGCGGGTCGAGGGGCTCATAGACGTCGTGCAGATACTTGGCGTCGGGGCTGTGGAACGAGTTGAGCTCGAGGATGACCTTCTTGGCCAGGCGAGCGGCCGTGGGCGAAATGCCGCCGGCAGCCGTCAGGTAGACGTGCCAGTCGTCGCCGCAGTCCTCAATGTCGCAAACCTCGAGGATGGCCCAGTCGAGCTCGCCGTAGAAGCCGTAGCGCAGCTCTTGTGCCATGTGGCTCAGGTGCAGGTCGTTGTAGGGAATCTCGCCGGCATTGACATGCTTACGGAAGTCGGGGTTCGTCGTGTAGGGCGCACGGTACTTGATGGCCTGTGCGTTGGCCAAGTCGCCGTCGGTCGACTGTCCCGTCGAAGCGCCGGTGAAGATGGCCACTTTGAACTCGCGCCCGGCCTCGTGCTCGGCCAGTGCTAACTTTGCTAACTCCTTCGTGGTAGCCTTGGCCACACCGGCCGGCGTAAAACCACTCATGGCGATCTGGTCGCCGTTCTTAATCAGTGCTGCAGCCTCTGCAGCTGTCAGTTTCGTATAAGCCATATTTCTTTGTTGTTTACGAATTTCGGTGCAAAGTTACTAATTATTTTTCACTTACGCTCCACATATTACACTTTTTTACCTTTCAAAGGTATTCCATGAGCACGTCCCAGACGGCGATGATGTGGCAGACGCTACCTGCCAGCACAAAAAAGTGGAAGACGGAGTGCATGTACTTCCGCTTGTTGAGCGAGTAGAAAAGGGCACCGGTGATGTAGCAGACACCTTCGGAGATAATCCAGACGACGGCGGCGGTGGAGACGGAATCTATCAGCGGCTTGAAGGCGACAAGGATGCTGAGGCCCATGCCGATGAAGCAGAGGGTCTCGAGGTTGGAGTGCTCCTTCAGGTGGATGAAGCTGACGATGGTTCCGGCAATGGCGCAGAGCCAGACGAAGGAAAAGAGGCTCCAGCCCCAGTAGCCCTGCTGGCGCAGGGCGACGAGCGTCAGCGGCGAGTAAGAGCCGGCAATGTGCCAGTAGATGGCGGCGTGGTCCCAGCGCCGGAGCCGCTCCTTCCACTTCGAGTGGTGCTTCATCGAGTGGTAGAGCGTTGAGGCAACATAACTGCCGAGCATGCCGAAGAGATAGAGGATTACCCCGATACGTGCCCAGTTGTTGTCGGCCTGGAAGCACCAGACAAGGAAGATGATGCCAAAGACGACACCAAGCAGGATGCCGCCGCCGTGGGATGCCGAGTTCCAGATTTCCTCTTTCTTAGTATAGCGTATCATTTCTTCATGATTAAGGTGAGGCCATCCCGCATGGGCAGGATGACCTGTTCGGTGCGAGGGTCGCCGGCGACGTAGTCATTGAAGCGGCGTATGCCCTGCGTCTGCTGGTCGTGGTCGTAGGCGGGGTCGGTGACGTGACCGTCCCATAGCGTGTTGTCGGCCACGATGAAGCCGCCAGGCCGCAGCACGGAGAGCGCCATGTCGTAATAGTCGCAGTAGGCCCGCTTGTCGCCGTCGATGAACACCATGTCGAACTCAACGCCCAAACGGGGAGCACCATCCAGCGCATCGCCGATGATAAAGGTAATCTTGTCGGCCACCGCCGACTGCTCTATCCACGGCCGCGTGAAGTCCTCCATCTCGTCGTTCACCTCGAACGTGTAGAGTCGGCTGCCTTCGGTTAGTCCATCGGCCATAGAGATGGCCGAATAGCCGCTGAACGTTCCCACCTCGAGCACGTTCTGCGGGCGAATCATCTCGACGAGCATCTTCAGCAGCCGCCCCTGCAGGTGGCCGCTGGCCATCCGTCCGTGCAGAGTCTTCACGTTGGTGGCGCGCCAGAGCCGATACAGGTAGTCAGGCTCTGGCGACGTGTGGTCAAGGATATAGTCGTCGAGCGTCATTTCAGTAATGCCTCAATGGCCAGTCGGTAGCTGTCGAGACCGAAGCCGCAGATGATGCCCTTGCAGGCGGCCGACAGGAACGAGTGGTGGCGGAACGGCTCGCGCTGGTGGACGTTCGAGATGTGTACCTCGATGACGGGACAGCGCAGCGAGCGGATGCAGTCGTGCAGGGCCACGCTGGTGTGGGTGTAGGCGCCGGCGTTGAGCACGATGCCGTCGCAGGGCTCGAAGAATCCTGCCTGCTGCATCTTGTCAATCAGTTCGCCCTCGACGTTGCTCTGATAGTAGTCAATCGTCACGTCGGGGTACTTGGCGCGGAGCTGTTCCAGATAGGCGTCGAACGACTCGCTGCCGTAGATGCCCGGTTCGCGCTGGCCCAGAAGGTTAAGGTTGGGGCCGTTGATAATCTGTATCTTCATAAGTTCTGTGTGTTATTATGTGTCTGATTGTGACTTGTCGATGAACTCACGGGGCGACTGTCCGAAGTGCTTGCGGAAGACCGACGAGAAGTAGGGCAGCGACGAGTAGCCGACGGTGTAGGCCACCTGCGTGATGTTCAGCTTCTGCTCCTTCAGCAGACGGGCGGCCTGCTCCATGCGGATGTTGCGTATGAATTCCGAGACGGGGATGCCCGTCATCTCCTTCATCTTGCGGTGCAGGTGGGCACGGCTGATGCCGGCATCGCTGCAGATGTCGTCGACGCCGAACTCGCTGTCGCCGATGTGGTCGTTGATGCTCTTGATGATGCGCTCCATCAGCTGCTCGTCGTTGCCCTTCACCTCTATCTGCTGCACCTTCTCGACGGGCTGCTGCGAGCCCGAGAATTTGCCGCGCAGGCGCAGGCGGGTGCTGATGAGGTTGTCGATGGTGGCGTGCAGCTCGTCGACATTGAAGGGCTTCGTCAGGTAGGCGTCGGCTCCCTTCTCCAGTCCTTCGAGGCGGTTGCCGATGTCGGTCTTCGACGTCAGCATGATGACGGGCAGGTGCGAGATGTTGACGTTCGTGCGAATCATGCGGAGCATGGTGAAGCCGTCCATCTCGGGCATCATCACGTCGCTGATGACGAGGTCGTAGTGGTTTGTCAGTAGCTCCTTCAGTCCGTCCTTGCCGTTGTGGCAGGCAGTGAAGTAGTAGTAGTCGGCCAGCTCCTGACCGATGAAGCGTGCTATCTCCTCGTCGTCGTCGACCACCAGCACGTGGAACGTCGAGCTGGGCTGGCGGCGCCCCGACAGGCGGACGCTCTGCGGCCGCTCGGCCGTGGTGTCGAGCTCTTCCTCGGTAAAGTGGCTGCTGCCTTGTGGCAGCCTGACGGTGAAGACGGAGCCCTTTACGCCGTCGGTGCGGTTGCGCCCGCTGATGGAGCCGTGGTGCATGTCGACAATCATCTTGCACAGGTTCAGGCCGATGCCCGTTCCCTGTATGTGGGCCGACTTGTCAGACTTACCCTGGTAGAAACGGTCGAAGAGGTGCTGCATCGTGTCCTCACGCATACCCGTTCCCGTGTCGGTGACGGTCAGCTCGACGTAGTCGCTGAGCGGACCGCGGGCATTGTCGTCGTGGCCCTGCGAGAGCACCATACTGATGTCGCCACGGTCGTAGCTGTACTTGAAGGCGTTCGACAGCAGGTTCGACACCACCTTGTCGAACTGCGTGCGGTCAACCCAAGCCGTGATGTCCTCGTCGCCGGTAAACGTGAAGTTGATGCCGCGCTCGCGGGCGTTGTACTCATAGATTTTGTAGATGGTGGCTATGAAGTCGTGCATGTTGGTCTCGCGGCAGTGCAGGTGCATCTGCTGCTTGTCAATCTTGCGCACGTCGAGAATCTGGTTCACCAGCGACAGGATGCGCTGGGCGTTGCGGTCGATGACGCTCAGGTCCTGCTTCGACTCGTCGTCGAGGCCTCGGCGGCGCAGCTTCTCAAGCGGTCCCAGGATTAGCGTCAGCGGCGAGCGTATGTCGTGGGTAGCGTTGATGAGGAACTTCATCTTGTCCTCGTCCAGGCGCTGGCGCATGCGGCGGCGGTAAGTCCAGCCCAGCAGTCCGGCAATACCCAGCAGACCTAAGATGTAGAGGGCGTAGGCCAGACGGGAGCGGTACCACGGGGCCTTGACCACGATGGTATAGGTGCATGGCTCCGAGGCTACGCCGTTGTCGACGGCGCGCACCTCGAGCTGGTAGGTGCCGCTGGGCAGGTGGTTCATCGTTATCATGTTGCGGCCAATCTCGCCCCCAATCCATTCGCCGCCGTTAAGGCGGTGCTCGAAGACGACGTTGGCAGCGCCGACGTAGTTGAGCAGCGAGAATTCCAGGGTGAAGGTGTTGTCAAGATAGCTCACGGTGAAGTGGTCGCTCTCGGCCACGGGCCGTTCTGTGACCTGCGTGCCGTTCGACTCAGTCAGCGTCGAGACGGCGCGCCCGCCGATGTAGAAGCCTGTCAGCTGGAGCTTTCCGGGCTGCACCTGCACGCTGCGCACCTGCTGGGGCGTGAAGGTGGTCAGTCCGTCGCCGGTGGCGAAGAAGATGCGGTCGTCAGAGGTATGCAGACCGGCACTCGCCACATACTCGCGCCCGGCCAGTCCCGATCCGCTGATGTAGCTCACCCACTTCTGCTCGTCCATCAGGAAGTGCCAGATGCCCATTGTGGTCGAGCACCAGTAGTCGCCGGCATTGTCCTGCACGACGTAGCACACCGACAGGTTCTTCAGCGGTTCCGACTCGGGCAGCTCCATCATCCGGTTGGTGTTGCGGAACCACATGTAGGGTCCCTGCTCCGTGCCGATGCTGATGTCGCCGTCGCGGGTCTCCATGAGCGTGTTGACCGACTTGTGCAGGAGGCTGGTCCAGCCGAAGGGCTTGAACGTGTCGCCCTGCGGGTCGTAGCAGGTCACGCCGTCGGCGGTGCCTACCCAGACGCGGCCGTCGCGGTCGGCCATCATCGACAGAATCCAGTCGTTACAGAGTGTGCCCCGCTTCTCGTCTACCGTGCGCGTCATCGTGATGAGACGGAACTGGCGGGTGGCGCGGTCGTAGCGCAGCATACCCTTGGCGTAGGCGGAGATAAAGAGATGGCCGTGGCCGTCGTCGACCATCGTGTTGAACTTGTCGCACTCGAAGTCGGAGAACAGCTGCGAGCGCCCCGTCAGCGGGTCGTAGGCATACAGTCCGTGAGTGGTGCCCAGCCAGTAGGCCTTTTCAGTATCGCGGTAGATGAACTCTACACTGGCAGGCGACTGCGGGTGGGCCACGATGCGGCCCTGGCGGTCGAAGCCGTAGACACCCTTGTTCTGTACCGTACACCAGGTCATGCCGTCGTCGCCCTCGCAGACCGACGAAACGTATGAGCCGATGTCCTGCTTCTGGGCTGAGAAGCTCCACGACGTGAACTGTGCCTTGCGGTTGGGAATCAGGAAGAGGCCTTTTTGCTGACAGCCCACCCAGATGTTGCCCAACCGGTCCTCCTGCAGTGCCCAGATGATGGCGGTGTTCATATCGAAGCCGGGAGCCGTGGTCGAATAGCGTTGCAGCCGGCGCGTGCCGGCAGGAATCCAGAAGAGTCCATTGCCGCGGGTACCCACGTAGACGTTGCCGAGGTGGTCCTTGATGGCCGTGCGGAATCCGCCCAGGGCCTGCGCGTCGCCCAGGTCGATGGGGCTGTCGACGGGCTGGCCGTGCTCGTAGGCGAGAAACCTGTCACGGCAGACCACCATCGTGCGCCCCTCCCAGTCGAAGAAGGCCGTCGGCACGCCGAAGGGCGTCGACGACATCTGTACCTCCTTGCCCACAGGCTTGTAGCCAAAGCGGTTGGCACCGCCCTTCCAGAAGCCGCCATTACCGTCTTCGAAGATGCAGTTGAAGAACACGTCGCCGGGGTCGCTCTGATAGTCGTTGCGACGCTTCAGCAGAGGCGACGAGGGGTTCAGCTCGTAGATGCCGTAGCCCGACGTTCCCACCAGCAGCTTGCCGTCGCGCAGCTGCAGAATGGCCGAGGCTCGCGGGCGCAGGCTGTCGGGGAAGTGGTAGTTGACGAAGCGGTCGGTGGCCGGGTCGTAACGCTGCAGGCCCTGCGTGGTGCCCACCCAGAGGCGGCCCTCACGGTCGCAAAGCAGCGAAGCCACGGTGTTGAAACCCAGCGAGGTGGAGTCCTGCGGGTTGTTCAGGTAGGAGGTGAAGCGGTAGCCGTCGAAGCGGTTCAGTCCGAACTCGGTGCCTATCCAGATGTAGCCCATCTGGTCCTGACAGATACTTGTAATATTGGTGCTCGACAGCTTGTCGCTGGCGAAGAGATGTCCGGTCTGTGCCATGACCTTCAGGCCACAGATACCCAGTAGTAATATCAGTGTAAGTAGTCGTTTCATTTTCGTAAAAGTCGTCAGTTTTCAGTTTGTCTATTCAGAAGACGGTGCAAAGGTAGCGAATTTATCTGAAACGACCAAAAAAAAGTTTGCCGGCTGCCTATATTCGCATACGAGCAGCCGACAAAAGAAAACTAACTACTTTTTACCTATTAAAATTACTAACTTAATAACAACATTATTATTCTGTGACAACCTTCAGCGGCGACTCTTCGCCGAAAAGGTACTGCGGCTTGTAACCGCCGTAGTCAATAACCAATTTCTCAAACACAATGCCGGGATGGCGGGGGCGGAGCGTCAGCTCGTGCCAGTCGGCAGCCGTTACGGGCAGTTCAACCTCCGACTCCACCACGCGGCGGGCAATCGTCGGGTAGAACACCGAGTACTGATAGGGCTGGCGGTCGACCAGCGTCTTGTTGAAGTTCACCGTCTGGGGCTCCGAGTTGTCGAGGCTGACGGTATATTCGTGGCCGCCGAGGTCGAGGAAGTCGAGCGTCGACTTCACCACGACGAGTACCTTCACCTTCGCCGTCTGCTCGGGCAGTTGGAAGCGGTAGGTGAGCGCTGCGTCGCCGGTCGGGCGGGTATAGGGCGTCAGGGCCACGGCGCTGCGGGTGCGGCCGTAGTCGGGATAGACGGTCCACTGCGTGCCCTCGGGGGCTGTGGCGTGGTAGTAGTGCTCAGCCTCGATGGCAAGGTAGCCGGGGGCGGCGGGGAAGGTGTAGCCTGTCGGAGCGCTCGGCCCTTGGGACGCTTCGCTCTGCGAAGAACCGACGGGCACGGTGGCTGTTCGGGGCAGCATGTCCTTGGGGAAGTTGTCGTTCCACGAGCGGTAGCCGATGTGCTTCTGTATCATCATGCCGTTCCACTTGCCGCCGGCGATGTCGCGGTTATAGCCGAGACAGAGCAGCGAGTCGCGACGGAAACAGTCGGCCACGCGTGCGGCCCACTGGTTGGCGTCGGGGTTGTTCTGTGCAGCCAGATGCTGGTTCATCGCCTGGGCGTAGTACATATCGTAGAGGTTGGCCATCGCCTGCACGGGGAAGAGCACCAACTGGCGGTAGAAGTCGCGGCGGCTCTCGGGGATGTCGAGGAAGAGGCGCAGGGCGCGGGCCTCGAGTCGCTGGTAGTCGTCGGCCACGCGGCGCCATTCGCCGGTTGCTACGTTGTAGGTCTTGGCATCGAGCATCTCGGGCGTGACGCGACCCATGTACTGGCAGTTCTGGTTATAGATGGCAGCAGCCTCCTCGGCTGTAGGACCGTCGAGCACACTGGCGAAGAAGTGGCGGGTGTGGTCGGTGACGGTCTGCTGGGTGTACTGCTTGGGAGCCCAGGCCATGTCCATGAAGAGCTGGATGGGATATTCCATCGGCTTCAGGTCGCCGACGTTCAGGATCCAGAGCTTCTCGATGCCGAAGTCGTAGGCCAGCGAGAGCTGCTCAAACATCTGCTGCGTCTGCGTGATGTTCAGCCACTTCGAGTTACGGGGCGCACCGACGTAGTCGACGTGGTAGTAGATGCCCCAGCCACCCTTACGGCGGCGCTCCTCGTCGTTCTTCGGCACGCGGCGGATGTCGCCCCAGTTGTCGTCGCTGACGAGCATCGTCACGTCGTCGGGCACGCGGAAGCCGGCGTCGTAGTAGTCCTGCACCTCTTTATACAGAGCCCACACCTGGGGCGTCTCCTTGGCGGGGCGGCCCGTCACCTGCTGTATGATCTTGCGCTGACCAGCGACGATGCTTTCCATCAGTTTCGTGTCTGTCTCCTTGCTCATGGCCTCGTCGCCGTCGCCGCGCATACCGATGGTCACGATGTCGTCGGTACCCTTCATGCGCTCGATGCCTTCGCGGAAGAATTGGTCGAGCTTCTCCTTGTTCGTCTGGTAGTTCCAGGCGCCCCACTCGCGGCGGTTGCGGGCGTACTCCTGGTGGTTGCGGGCCATCGGCTCGTGGTGCGATGTGCTCATGATGACGCCCATCTCGTCGGCCACCTTCGAGTTCTCGGGGTCGTCGGCATAGAAGGCCCAGCCCCACATGGCCGGCCAGAGCATGTTGCCCTTCAGGCGCAGTATCAGTTCGAAGACTTTCTCGTAGAAGCGGTGGTCGCCGTAGTCGGTGCCGAAGGTGTTCTTCACCCACGTCGTCAGACAGGGAGCCTCGTCGTTGAGGAACAGACCGCGCCAGCGAACGGCGGGCTCGCCGTCCGTGCGCGTACCATTAACTATATAAATAGCTTCGTGTTGGTCGATGGGTGCGTCGGCCCAGTAGTACCACGGCGAGACACCTATCTGGCGGCTCAGCTCGTAGATGCCGAAGATGGCGCCGCGACGGTCGCTGCCCACAATCGTGAGCTGCCCCTGCCGGGCGTCGAGAATGTACTGCTCGGTCTTGCCCTTCAGCTCCTTTTGGTGCTGTTTCAGGGTCGTTGCTGTTCCGGCCACGATGCGGGCATCGGCGGCACGGTCGACGAATGTGACCTCGGCCCCGCAGACTTTCTCAAGGTCGGTCTTCAGGTTACGGGCAGCGAGCATGACGCCCCGTTCCTCCGTCGGACTGACGTAGATGGTCACGCGGCGACCGTCGTTCAGCTGCCAGTCGCCTTTCTGGAAGTCAACAAACACGTCGGCAGCCTGGCCGCTGACAGCAGCAAGACAGCACAGCATCACACTTAGTAAAAGTCTCATTCTTCTCATCGTTCACGATTCTTTGCCGCAAAATTACACATTATATAAAAAGAAAACATTCAATATTGTTTCATAAGCCTATAATGAGACATTTTTATAAAACATAAGTAACGATAGCGACCACCAGCGGAATTGTTCCATGGCGTGGGACAAATGTAAAGTGGGGGTTTACGAGCAAAAGGCGGCGGGTTATGACAGAGAACCGCCACGTCTTGGAGAAGGCGTAGCGGTTTTCTGTGTTGACGGCTTCCGGTGTAGGGAGTGTCGGAAGTGTCGGTTAAAAAGTATGATTCGCTATCTACGTGCGCGCGGGCACGCACGTAGCGCGCTACTTCTTCAAGTACCAGTTGGCCTTGTCAGAGAGGCGGGCGAAGAGGGCCTCGTCGCGGGTGCCGTTGCGGCGGCTGACGGGGTCGGCCAGATAGGTGGCATCGCCACGGCGCAGGGCTACGCGCATGAGGTCGTAGTAGCGCTGGCCCTCGAAGGCAGTCTCAAGTGCCAGCTCACGCACGATGTAGTCCTCGACGAGCGGCTGCTGGAAGGCCACGGTGTCCTGACGCGAGGCCAGTGGAGCCGTCGGCTGGGGCAGCACGTAGAGCGTGTCGGCATCGGCGTCGCCACAGCCGCGAGAGTGGATGCCCAGGGTGTTCTGCTGGGTAAAGGTGTTGGTATCGAACGTGAGGAGTCCGGCAGCCTGCTGGCGCTCGATGCCGTCGATGCGCTCGCGGATGGTCTGGTCGTAGAGACCGTACTTCAGCACGGCGAAGGCCGACTGCGGATAACCAGCGCGGTTGAGGGCCTCGGCGAAGTGGAGGTAGACTACCTGACGGCGGTAGAGCGTCAGTCCCTTCTGGTTGAGCTTCGAGAGCGTCTGGCGGTTGGCGGCGTAGCGCGAGTTCTGGTCCTGGTTGACCACCTGTGTGCGATAGGAGTCGTAGAGCCGGAGGTCACCTTCCTGATAGGTCTGCAGCAGATTCTCCTTCGGCGCATAGACGGTGTCGGTCTGGGCGTCGCTGGCGCGGTACTTCATGCAGTAGTTCTGGCTGGCCGACAGGCGGAAGAACGCCGTCGAGGGCGAGGCCTGTGCGTAGTAGTTGTTGCGCAGCGTCGACGAGTAGATGTTCTGCAGGTCGCTGTAGACGCCCTCATACTCACTCGGCTCCATAGGCAGGAAGGTGATGACCTCGCTGCCGTTGGCATCAGCGAGCGAGTTGGCAAAGCCCGACTCCACGCGCTGGAAGTCGCGTGTCTCGCGGTTCCACGACACGCTGGTGACGCCCGTCGTGATGGGGTTGGTACGCAGCGTGAGGTAGTCGTGGTAGTAGGTGGCTGCTTCCTGATAACGTCCGGCCCAGAGGCAGAGGTCGCCGAGCAGGGCGCGCACGGGGATGAAGAACTTCTGCGAGTTCATGCTGTTGATGGTGCCATACTGCGGCAGCTTGGTGTCGACGTAGGGCGCGAGGTCGGTGACGAAGTAGTTGCAAATGTCGGTAATCGACGAGAACTGCTTGTTCATGGCCTCCTCGGCCTCCTTCTCGGTGAGCACGGGCTGCAGCACGAGGGGCACGTCGCCGTAGACGAGCGCCAGCTGGAGGTAGGTCCAAGCGCGGAAGGCCTTGACGGCGGCATGCTCCGACTCGAAGATGCGGCGTCCATGCTTGGTGAGCGTGGTGTCGACCTTGGCCAGGAAGTAGTTGCAGTTGTTGATGACGGCGTAGTAGTCGCTGATCTTGTTGTAGCGGTTGCCGTCGGCAATGTCGAAGGCGGCGATGGCCTTCAGGTCGGAGCTGGCCTCGCTGGTGGGGCTGACGAGGTCGGCGCGCATTTCGCCGAGCAGGGCGGTGCGGTCGGCCAGCGTCTGCAGCTTGTAGATGATGCCCATGACGCTGTAGACGGAGTCGGTGGGCTGGTTGAGGCGGTTATCCTCCTGGAACTCGACGAGCTCGGAGTCGGTGTCGAGCATGTCGTTGCAGGCGGTGAGGCCGGTGAGGGCTGCGGCACCGCCGCAGCACAGCAGACAGGCGATGAAGAGGGACTTTATGCTTTTGGTAATCATGATTGCGAATATATTAGAGGTTGATCTTGATGCCTAAGGAGAACGAGCGGCCACGGGCCAGGACGCCACGGTCGATGCCCTGCGCCAGGACGCTGCCTGAGAGTGAGCAGTCGGGGTCGCCGCCGAGGTAGCGGGTCAGGGTGAACAGGTTCTGAGCCGAGCCCCAGAGTGTGATGCCCTGCAGGTAGGTGCTCTGGATGGGCAGCTCGTAGGCCAGCGTGACGTTAGCCAGGCGTAGGTATGAGCCGTCCTCGATCCAGCGGTCGCTGAAGCGTGAGTTGCCCATGGGGTCGCCGTAGTTGATGCGTGGCACGTCGGTCTGCTGTCCCTCGGTGGTCCAGCGGCTGTTCATGGCCGTCGTCTGGTTGTAGAACTGCGAGCCGCCTTCGAGGAGTGCGCGCTGGTAGTTGTAGATGTCGTTGCCGAGCGAGTAGTTCATCGTGGCGTTGAGCGTCCACTGCTTCCAGGCCAGGCGCGTGTAGATGTTGCCGTAGATGTCGGGGTTGGGGTCGCCGATGACGGTGCGGTCGGCCTCGTCGATGACGTGGTTGCCGTCGAGGTCGGCAAAGGCCATGTCGCCTGCTGCGAAGTACTCGCGCTGTCCGCGCTCGTTGACCTGATAGAGGGCGGCCTGGTCGGCCTGGGCCTGCGTGGTGAGCACGCCCTCGGTCTTATAGCCGTAGAAGACGCCGACGGGCTGGCCCA
Organism: uncultured Prevotellaceae bacterium; assembly: GCA_946184965.1. GTDB lineage: Bacteria > Bacteroidota > Bacteroidia > Bacteroidales > Bacteroidaceae > Prevotella. The sequence continues at coordinate 24,806 of CAMHHO010000006.1, forward strand.
CCTTGGTGAGCACGGTTGCACCGTAGAGGCTGGTCTCAATCGGCTTGCCGTCGGGCAGGGCCGTCATCTTGCTCTTATAGTGTCCGGCACTGGCACCGACCTCCCACGTAAAGTCCTTCAGGGCGAGCACCTTCACGCCGAAGCCGGCGTCGAAGCCCTCGTTCTCGAGCTTGCCGTCGTTGCTCCAGTTCTGCTCCAGACCGCTGGTCCAGGCCAGGCGGTGGAGTGTGAGCAGGTCGCGCGTCCAGCTGCGGAAATAGCCCACGTGCAGGTTCAGGCGGTTGTCGATGAAGTTACCCTCGAGGGCAGCGGTCAGGCGGCTGGTGGTCTCCCACTTCAGCTTGGTGTTGCCGATGTTGCCGATGGACTTGCCGTCGACGCCGTCGGAGGCACCGCCGCCGGAGCCCATCATGCGGTTGGCCACGAAGTAGGTGCGCGAGGCGGTGTAGTCGATGTTGTCGTTGCCGCTGATGTCGAAGCCTACGTTCAGGCGCAGGTAGTCGATGCCCTTGACGCGGGCGAGCCACGACTCGTTGCTGAGCACCCAGGCAGCCTGCACGCTGGGGAAGAGCCCCCAGACGGTGTCGAAGAGCTTCAGGCCGTCGGCATCGTCGCCGAAGCGCGAAGAGGTCTCAGCCGACAGTCCGGCGGTGAGGTAGTACTTCTCGGCCATGTTGTAGTCGGCCTGTGCGTACCACGTGATGGAGCGCGACTTGTCGTCGGCACCGTCAGTCGACTTGTACTGCAGCGAGGTCGACATGTTGGGCGTCTTGTCGTTGCCGGTGTTGTAGCCGCGCTGCGAGGTGAGCTTGTAGTTCATGCTCTGGAAGCGCATGCCGCCGATGACGGAGACGTTGTGGGCGTTGAAGCGATGGTTCCAGCTGAGGCGCGTGTCGCTCTGGATGGCGGTCTGGCGGGCTGCCATACTCTGCGCGAGGTTGCTCATGTAGTTCTCGCCGAGACCAGCCACCTTGAACTGCGGCACGCCGCCCATGGGCAGGTAGTAGTTCTCGTTGGTGTTGACGAGCGAGAAGTTGAAGTGCTCGGACAGTGCGAGGCTCTTGCTGAACTCATAGCGCGGGGTGATGGAGAACGAGATCATGCGGTTGCCGAACTGGTTGCGGTTCTCGCCGTCGCCATACTCCAGGATGGCCGTGGGGTTGGCCAGCGAGGCATCGGTGCCGTAGACCTGCTCCAAGTAGTCGTCGGCCTCGGCCAGATAGTTTGACAGGTGGCCGTTCAGGTCGTAGGCATAGGGCGAGAGGAACGGCGACTTGACCAGCGAGAGGAAGTTGGGCGAGGTGACCACGGGCGAGCCGGGAGCCGGTGCGCCGTCGTCGCGCAGGTTGCGGTTGACGTCGCTGTAGGCAGCGTCGAAGCGCGTCTTGAGGCTGCGGAAGATCTCGATGTCGGTGTTCAGTCGCATGTTGAAGCGCGAGTAGCTGTTGTCGCGCAGCGTACTGTTGGCCAGCGAGTAGCCCACTGAGAGGTTGTAGGAGGCCACGTCGTCGCCGCCCTGCACGTTGATGCCGTAGTTCTGGGTGAAGGCGTTGTGGTAGACCTCGTCCTTCCAGTCAGTGTCGTTGTGGTACTGGTTATAATAATAGTACGAGGGATCGCTGTTGACGAAGCCGAGCTTGCCGACGTTGGCCGTCTGGTTGGCCAGCAGCTCGGTGGCATAGAGGCGGTAGTCCTCGCTGCCCAGCATCTTGGGCGTGCGGGGCATGAGCTGGTAGCTGCCGTTGATGGTGACGTCGATCTTGGTGGCCATCGACTTGTTGCGCTTGGTGTCGATGAGCAGCACGCCGGCGGCACCCTTGGCGCCGTAGAGGGCGGTACCGTTCTTGAGCACGGTGACGCGCTCGATGTCGTTGACGTTCAGGTTGGCCAGCAGGTTGTTGTAGTAGCCGTCGTGAAGCATGGTGCGGTCGTACTGCATGTCGGTGATGACGCCGTCGATGACGACCAGCGGCTGTGCGTTGGTCTGCAGGCTGTTGAGGCCGGCCAGCAGCATGACGTTACCCTCGGCGGGGTTGGCGCTGCGGCCTATGCTGCGCACGTCGGCACCGAGGCGCTGGCTAATGAGCGGGTCGATACTCTGCTCGGCGGTGTTGTCGAAGCCCTCGGCACGGCGGCTCAGCGCGGCCGTGGTGGCCTGCTGGTAGACGGGGCTGAAGGCGGCAGAGTACATACGGGCGTCGGTGGTCTCTCCGGCGATGGCCTTCTGCAGCAGCTGGTAGCCGTCGATGCGCATGGAGAGACTCGTGGTGTAGTCAGGCACCTTGATCTGGTATTGTCCGTTCTCGTCGGTCATGGCCGAGAAGCGGCTGTTGCCGTAGGCCTGCACGTAGACACCGGCCAGCGGCTGTCCCGTGGCGGCATCGGTGACGGTACCGGTGACGGTCTTGTCGGCGGTCTGTGCCATCGCTACCGTGGGAGCGATGAACAGTGATATGATTAACAGTTTCTTCATCATAGTCTTATTCCTCCTTCTTTGATGGTCTGAGATAGATGCAGTCGAGATACATCTCGCGGGCAAACCTGCTGGTCTCGCGAGCCAGGATGTTACAGGTCAGCTTGAGCGAAATCTTCGTGTTCACCTGACCGTAGTTGCTGGCGGGGAAACGGAACTTGCTGGCCAGCAGGACGGTGTCGACGCGGAGGGGATCAGTCTGGAAGACCGTGTTCTCACAGTCGTAGGTCTTTTCCTTGCCTTGCTCGTCGACATAGTTGACGGCAGCCTTGAACTTGCAGGGCCTCAGGTCGGGCTCCAGGGGGTTGTAAACTGACTTGGGCAACACGATGGCATAGATGTCGTAAGTGCCTGAGAGCGTATTCTCAAGCTTGAATATCATGTTCCAGTTAGACGTTCCCGTGGCGGGCACGATGTCGAGATAGCCGCTTTCGGAGACGGAGTCGGCAGAGAAGACGCGCTTGTTGTAGTTGCAATAGCCGTAGTCAAGAATGAGCGTTGTCTCCTCGCCCTCGGTCTTCAGCTCGCGGAAGTAGGTCTGCTCGGGCGTGAAAGGCCACGCGGCTGTCTCGTAGAGCGTACCGTTGCTGCAGTTGAAGGTGCGCACGGGGTGGCTCATGATACCCTCGGTGAAGGGCTTGTAGAACACGTGGTACTCAGGGTGCTTGCGGTCGTACTGCGGCGAGATGAGCGAGTCCTGGGGCGACGGCTGCACGTTGAGGCTGAAGACGGCATCGTCCATCAGTCCGCGGTGGGTCCAGTACTGCTGGATGGAGTCGCGCTTGCTGACGCTCTCGTCGTAGATGAAGTACTGCTTGGCCTCCTCGTAGGCTTTCTGCCAGCCTTCGAGACTGGGAACCACAGCCACGTAGGAAGAGTCCTCGGCACCGAGCAGGGCCACCTTCTCGAGGAAGCGGTTGCGCTCGATGACGACCGAGTCGACATAGACGGGCACACCGTCGACCATGCCGCTCGAGAGCGAGGCGTTCTCGTCGAAGTCGTCCTCATCGTAGCTGCGGATGAACTGGCCGAGGGCCGCAAACTGCGGCTGGCTGGTAATCACCTCATAGAGGTTGCGGTTGTAGGGCAGGCTGCCCTTCATGACGTGCAGCGTACCGTTGTGGGTGCGGCAGTTGGCCTCGGCCACTGCCACGCCGCCAATCTGGTTCTGGCCGATGGCCACATACTTGGTGTTGGCCAGCCTGAAGCCGGGCGCCGGTGCCAGCGACGACTCAGCGCCGAAAACGGACACATTGGAGCGCGACAGGTGGTTGAGCACGAACATCTGCTCGACGATGGAGTCGCCGACAGCCGTCTGCACCAACCGTAAAAGGGAATCCTTGTTAAACGTGCCGTTGACGGGTGCGAGCACCGTGAACGACTGTCCGCCGTCGAGCAGCTGGGCATAGCTCGTGGCGGTCTTCTTGTGCTGGCGGAACACTTTGGTCTGCTCCAGCACCTGGCAGAAGTCGCTCAGCTGCGACTGCTGCTTCATCGTCTGCCAGAGCGTCAGCTCGCTGCCGGGGCCAGCCGTTGCGTCGTAGTGGTCATCCCAGTCGGCGCAGGCGGTGAGGGCTGCGGCGGCTGCGAGGACTGCGGCACCGCCGCAGCACAGCCGACATGCGGCGTTGAGGGTATGTTTTATGCTTTTGGTAATCATATTATTATCTTTTTCTCTTTTCTCACTTTTCACTTCTTTACTTTTCACTTCATTTAGTGGCGGTCCTCACCCTCGGGGCTGGCGTAGACGCTCTTGGGACACAGCTCTAAGTAGTCGAGCGAGATGTAGCAGTCGGGGTCGTCGAGCACCTGGCGGAAGCGGAGCCAATACTCCTGGTTCTCGTCGAGATACTCGGTGGCCAGAATGCGGCGGATGATGCCGTTCTCACGCATACTGTTACCGCCACCGGGACAATAGCTGTCGGGAGCCTTCATGAAGCCGAGGTTGCGCATGGCCTTGTCGATGGCCAGGTTCTCGTCCTCGTCCTCGGTGTCGGCCTCATAGCCTTCGCAGCCGACGCGCAGGTCGACGGGGATGCCGCAGGGCACGTTGTTCAGGTAGACCTGAGCCACGCCACGCTCCGGACCGACGGTGTAGCCCAGTCGGATTTCGTAAGTGCTTGACGGTACGGGCGGCAGTTTCACCGACACGTCGAACAGTCCGAGCACAGCCACACCCTGGCCCTGATAGTGCCACCAGGACGTCTGCTCGTTGGAGACGCCGATGAAGGTCTCGGGCGAGAACTTCCAGTCGGTGACATAACCGCGCTTGAAGGCGGTCAGGAACTCCGTCTCGTCGATGTGGTGACCACGGGTGCCGCCCTCGACGTTCATGAAGTCGGGACTGAGCGTGGTGAAGTCGACGCGGATGCGGCGGTTGAAGACGACGTCGCGCACCTGCTTGGAGTAGGTCAGGATGCCGTCGATATAGTGGTAGATACCGTTTCGGGCCTGCTGATTGCGCGAACCGCTCTCCTCACGGGTAAGCACGCGGACGCCACGCACCTGAACGTTGCGCGCCAGTCCCTTGCGGTTGATCCACAGACCAGTGGTGGGACAGCAGAAGCGCATCGTCGTGCCAGGACACATCGTCTCGTAGTAGTCCTCTGGGTCGGCCTTCGTACGGTCGAAGCAGCGCTCCATGATAGGGCCTTGGATGATCCAGTCCTCGTAGAGTCCGATGCGGTTGATGAGGTGGTAGCTGACGAAACGGTTCAGCGGGTTCTTGCGGTGAGTGGGGTCGTCGTCGTAGAGGCCGGCGTCCTGAGGATAGGACTCATCATAGACCTGCTTGGCGTAGGCCTTCAGGTCGTCGATGTTGTTGATGCCGTTGGCACGATAGATGGAGTCGGTCTCGACGAAGGCCGTGTACTTGAAGTAGCGCCTCTCGGGGAAGTAGGCCGGCGGGGTCTTGGAGCCGCCGCCGTTGGCCGTACCGTAGGAGACGCGGATCCCCTTGCTCACGGAGTCGTCGGAGCATGAGTAGGTCATGTCGATATAATGGTTCAGCGAGTCGGCCATACCGGTCAGCTTGAGAGCCTGGTAGAAGATGGTCAGGTTGGGGTCTTCCTTTATCAGGCCGGGCAGGAACTGGTTAGTGGCCGAGAGCAGGTGGTCAACCACGTGGACGACACCGTTGGTCACCGAGTCATCCTTCTCGATAATCTTCGAGTGCTTGTTGACGTAGACGATGAGCGCGTTGTTGTTGGTAGCGTCAGAGTCGACCGACAGCTCAATATAGGTGTCGTTCATGTTCATCGGGGCCGACGAGATGCTGAAGTCGGTGGTGAACAGCGCCTTGGTGCGGACGATGTGGTTGCGGGCGATGGTGTCGCACTGGGCCATCGGCAGTTCCTCGACCGATGCGTAGCCGTTGGCCTGTAGCCAGGAGCGTACGGCGTCGTTGGTCGGTGCAAAGAGGGTGTAGGTGCCGTAGGTCTTGAGCATACCGATGTAGTTGCCACGCGTCAGGATGCGCTGGAATTCGCTGAACTGGTCGGCATCGGCCTCGATGAAGGCACCGGCGGTCAGCTTCGTCGACGAGTAGTAGTTGTCGGGGATGTCCTCGTCGTTGCAGGCGGTGAGGACTGCGGCGGCGCCGCAGCACAGCGAACAGGCAATGAGGAGGTTCTTTATGCTTTTGGTAATCATAATTCTCTTTTTTCTATTCTCTATTCTCAATTCTTAGTTCTTCTCAAGGTCTGCGTCGTCGCCGGTGTTGTAGGCCGGGTTCTGGTGCAGGTTGGGATTCACCTTCAGTTCGTCGCGATAGTAGGGGAAGTAGAGGGCGTTGGCGTCGGCCAGCTTAATCTTGATGGCGTCCTTGTTCACCTTCTGCTTCTTCACCACGGTGTTGGCCAGCGAGCGGGTGTTGCCCTCGCGGCGGGCCATGCGGACGAGGTCGTACCAGCGCTTGCCCTCGAAGAGCAGTTCACGCTGGCGCTCCGTCATCACGAGGTCGCGCATGTCGCTCTGGGCGGGGTAGTTGGTCTGCTTCAGGAGCGAGCTGCTCTCGAGCGAGATGCAGTTGGCGCGCATGTTGACGACATTGATCAGCTGGAAGGCCTGGTCAAGCTCGCCCTTCTCAATCAGTGCCTCGGCCTGCATCAGCATCACGTCGGTCAGACGGTAGACGATCCAGTTGGCAAAGTTGGTGGAGCGCATCGTCGGTTCGAGGCGCAGGGAGGTGGCGGTCACCGAGCCCTGTGTGTTGAACGACACGCGCTGGCGGGCATATTTGGCAATACCCTTGGTCGATGTCGAGATGTTTTCCAGGCTCTCGTAGGCGCGGCAGTCGCTCTTGGCAAAGAGCAGCGAAGCCGTCGTGGGCATGTCGCCGTAGAAGAATCCTTCCTCGTCGTTGACGGCCAGGTTGCCCATCTGCACGGCACCGGAGTTGTTGCGCATGTAGAAGTTGGGGACGTAGCTGTTGGCCACGCTCTGGTTCTCGCGGAAGTACAGCTCGAAGAGGCTCTCGAAGGAGTTGCCCGTGCCGAACACCTCGTTGTAGACGTTGCCCGACGTGGTGGTGCCCACGGGGCGCTCGAGGATGAGCGGGTAGCCGCCGATGAGGTCGATGTTGTTGAGGTTGCCCTCGCGCTCCAACATCTCTTCATACTGAGCTTTCTTGAAGTCGATGACGTACTGGCAGCTACTGATGCACTTGTCCCAGTTGCCCTTCCACAGGTAGAGGTCGGCCAGCAAGGCATAGATGGCCGGACGTGTGATGCGGCTGGAGTTGGTATAGGCCAGGGCGTTGTCGTCGGTATAGTAGCGGCGCACGGCCTCGTCCTTCACTGCCTCGAGGTCGAGGATGAGCGAGTCGAGCACGTCGTCGAACTTCGTTGCCGGCAGACGGAAGTTGCCGGTGTCGTCGATGGTCGGCTCGCGGGTGAAGGGCACGTCGCGGAACGTGCGGATGAGGTGGAAGTAGCAGAGGGTGCGGATGGCGGTAGCCTCAGCCACGTTGGCCCGCATCTCGGTGTATGTGTAGTTGGGGTCGAGCTGGTTCACGATCGGCGCATAGTAGCAGACGGCGTTGCAGCGGTTGATGGTCTGGTAGAAAGCCTCCCACTTGCAGTAAGAGTTTGAGGGCAGGATGTTCTCCTTGACGACCTGCTCGAGCTCCCAGGGCACGGCCGAGCCGAGGTAGAGGTTGTCGGAGCGCACCTCGCCCCAGAGGGCCATGCGCGTCAGACAGTCGGACGACTCCAAGCTCTCGTAGCAGCCGTTGAGCACTGAGGCCACGTCGCTCTTCTCCGTGTAGTAGTTCTCGAGCACCACGTCGTTCATGGGCAGGATGTCGAGAAAGTCGGAGCAGGCGGTGAGGGCTGCAGCGGCGCCGCAGCACAGCGAACAGGCGATGATTTGATGTTTTATCTTGGTAATCATAATTGTCAATTCTTTATTCTCAATTTAGAACGAAATGGTGATGCCACCGGTGAACGAGCGGGCGCGCGGGGTCTGGGCTGCGTCGGAGACGATGCCGTAGCCGCCGTAGCCCACCTCGGGGTCGGCACCCGAGTACTTGGTCAGGCAGAAGAGGTTGTTGGCCGAAACGTAGAAGCTGAGCTGCGACAGGCCGATGCTCTTGAGCTGCTTCGGCGTCATGGCGTACGACAGCTGCATGTAGTTCAGGCGCATGAACGAGCCGTCCTCAACGAAGCGGTCGCTGCCGAGCCAGTTGTAGCCGCTCTGGTAGAGGGCGCGTGGAATCTGGGTGATGTCACCCTCGACGCGCCAGCGCCACATCACGGCGCGGCTCTGGTTGTTGTTCGAGTACATATTCTCGGCCAGCATGCGGGCGCGGTTGATAATCTTGTTGCCCCAGCGGAAGTTGAACTGGCTGTTCAGGGTCCACTGGCCGTAGCGCAGCTTGAAGCCCCAACCGCCGGTAATCTTCGGGAGCGACGAGCCGAGGTAGACGATGTCGAGCTCGTTGATCTGTCCGTCGTGGTTGATGTCCTCGTACATGGCGTCGCCGCCCTTGAACTCATATTCCGTCGACGAGCCGTAGCAGAACATCATGGGCGACGTGCGGCCCTTGTTGTCAAGAATAACATCGCCGTTCTCGTCGCGGGCAACAGGGGCATTGGGACCGCTGACGCCGGCTATCTCCTCAGGCGTGTATTTGCTGTACTGGTAGACGCCCTTGTAGCGGAAGCCGTAGATGCTGCCGAAGGGGCGGTCCAGCTCGATGCGCGTCAGGTAGGAACCGTTGTCGCGGTTGAAGTCGCTGTTGAGCGAGGCCAGGCAGGTCTCGTCCATCTCGGTAATCTTGTTGCGGTTGTTGGCGAAGGTGACGTTGAAGTCAGCCGAGAACTTGCCGGCCCTGATGATGCGGTTGCCGTTGATGTTGAACTCCCAGCCGACGTTCTCCATGCGGCCCACGTTCTGGTAGGCCAGGGTCGAGAAGCCCGACGAAGAGGGGATACCGCGGTTGGTCATCAGCAGGTCCTTGGTGTTCTGCTTATATATGTCGAGGTTGGCCTCGATGCGGTCGTCGAAGAGTCCCAGGTCGAAACCGAGGTTCCAGGTCTCCTTCTCCTCCCACTTCAGCGTCTTGAGCTGAATGTTGCTCTGGTTGACGGTACCGTTGCCTAAGTAGCCGCTGCCACTGCGATACTTGCTGAAGTAGAGGTACTCGGCTCCGGGCTGGTTACCCACGATACCCCAACCGGGGCGGACGGCCAGCATCGAGATGAAGGGCAGGCGCTCCCTGAACCAGGGCTCGTCGCTGATAATCCACTTACCCGAGACGGCGGGGAAGTTACCCCAGCGCTCGTCGGGACCGAACTTGGTCGAACCGTCGCGGCGCAGCGAGAAGTCGAGCACGTAGCGCTCCTTGAAGGCGTAGTGGGCTGAGTAGGTGAAATAGATGCTGCGCCACTGGCCGTTCGAGGTGCTCAGGCCTGAGATGATGCCCGGCACGCCGGTGCCCTGGATGGTTCCCGTGGGCAGTCCGTACTCCGAGGTGTTCTGCGTGGTCGAGCTGCCGTCGGTCAGCTGTCCGCGGAGCATCATCATCAGCGAGTGGTCGTGGTTGCGGAAGTAGGGGACGAAGGTCAGCGTGTGGGTGGTTGTGATACCCAGACTCTTGTACGAGTCGCTCGTAGCCTTGTTGGCATCGTTGCCCTGATAGCCCTTCGTGCTCAGTTCGAGCGGCAGGAACTGGTCGTTGTAGCGGTTGAAGATGTTGAACACGATCTTGCCCTCGTAGCTCAGTCGCGACTTCTCCTCCTCGATGCCCAGCAGTTCGTAGTTCAGCTTGAACTCCGGCTCGATGTTGTAGCTCGACTCATGGCTCTTGGCCAGATTGGCCAGCGCCACGGGGTTGTAGTCGTTGAGCTGGCTCTGCAGCTGCGAGCTCACCGTAGGCAGCATATTATAATAGGTGTCGAGGTCGCGGCCCTGGTCGTCCTGCTCGTAGATGCTCAGGTTAGGCATGCGGCGGTAGCTGACGCCTAACAGGTCGCCGTAGTTCTTCTTGTTGTTGGTGTAGGTCAGTGCGACGTTGGTCACAATCTTGATGCGGTCGCTGACGAAGTAGTCAAGGGCCACACGCGAGGTCAGACGGTCGAGCTGCTGCTTGATGATGGAGCCGGTCTCGTGGTCGTAGCCGGCAGCCACGCGGAAGTTGGCCTTCTCGCCACCGCCGCTCAGCGCCACGTAGTGGTTCTGGCGCCAGCCGGTCTGCTTGACGGCGTCGACCCAGTCGGTGTTGTTGTTATACATCTCGTACTCCGAGAACGAGCCGCCCGAGATGTAGTTGATTTCGGGGAACTCACTGGCCTGGCTGCGCAGCTCGGGGTTGAAGTACTCTTCCTTCAGCAGCATGGTGTACTGGTCGCCGTTGAGCAGCTTCATGCCCTCGGGCTGGTAGGTGCCGGTCAGTCGGAAGCTGTAGGTCACCTTCGTCTTACCGCGCGCACCGCGCTTGGTCTTGATCTCGATGACACCGTTGGCACCCTGCGAACCCCAGATGGCGGTAGCGGCAGCATCCTTCAGCACGGAGATGCTCTCGATGTCCTCGGGGTTGATGTTCAGCAGTTCGGCAAACTTTTCGTCGTTGGCCGACGAGACGTCGAAGTTGCTCTGGTCGGTCTCCCAGACGTTGCCGTCGACGACGATGAGCGGCTCGCTGTTGCCGTTGATACTCGACACACCACGCAGGCGCATCGACGTGCCCGAACCCAGGTTACCTGAGTTGGCCACGATGTCAAGTCCGGCGATACGGCCCTGCAGGGCTTCGTCGACGGTGGTGAACGACAGGCCTTCGAACTCCTTCATGTCAATGCTCTGGCGGGCGGTCGACACCTCCTTCTGCGGAATGGCCAGACCGGAGCCCTGCGCCTTGCGCTTGGCCGTGACGGTCACCTCCTTGATGGTGGTCTCGTCGGACATCGTAATCTTGAAGTGGGTCTTGTTGATGGGCAGTATCACTGTCTTCAGTCCCACGTACGAAATCTTCAGGCGGTCCTTCGGGCTCTTGATCTTGAACGAGAAGTTACCGTTCATATCGGTCGTTCCTGCGGCAACAATACGGTTTGCCGCGTCAATCTCTGTCACGTTGGCCATCATCACCGGACCGAAGGCGTCGCTCACGGTTCCGCTGATAATGTCGCCGGCGCTCTGCGCAAACGAATTGATAATTGACAATTGACAACCGATAACTATCAATCCGATAATATTCTTAAATCTCTTAGTAATCATAATTCTCAATTCTCAATTCTTAATCCTCAATTAACAACGCACCGTCTATCAGATGGACTACAGCCGATGACGACGTCTCGATTTGCGTGGCTCTCGGACCGTCGCTCGCATTGTACTGGAACTCGCGGGCCATCTTGTTGAAGAGGCGCTCGTCGGAGGTCACGACGTGGCGGGTGTTGCCCTTGTTGTCGGTAATGTTGACGGCATCGCCCGTCGAGACGACGTGTAGCTTATAGAATCGGTCGGTCTTCGGGTCGATGACCGAGGTCTCGTAGTCGGCCTCAACGGGGTTGGCCCCGACGAAGACGGCATTATCTTGTATGTGGTACTTCACGAAGTTCATGATCTTCAGCGAGTCGGCGGTCTTCTGGGCGAGGTTGCCCGTCTGCTCAGCCTTGTCGACATCCTCCCACGTGGGCAGCTTGCCGCTGTCGTGCAGAGCCTGGATGGCCTCGTTGGTGGGCACGTAGACGGTGTAGTGGTAGCTGCTGAACAGTCCGATGTTCGTGCCGCCGCAGGCGCTGCTGCGGCTGCCGGTGGTGTGCAGGGTCTCGAAGAGTCCGCTGCCCTCCATCAGTTCCAGGAACTTGGCATACTCCTCGTTGCCGGCCAGGATGTCGCGAACGGTCATCCGGGTGCCCATGATGGGTTCGTCTTCGAGGATGTAGACCTTGCCGTTGCCGTCCTTGCTCTGGTCGTAGACGAAGCTCACGGGCAGCGGCTTGCCCTCGTTCACCTGATAGGAGCCCTCGACGGTCATGCCGTTGGCACCGGCGGCGACGTTGCGCACGCGGATATCGGTGCCGCCCTTGGTGCGGTAGTACTCGTGGCCGTCCTCAACATTGCCGATGACGATGTGGCTGTCAAGTATGTCCTCCAGGCGGTCGCGCACTTCCTGATAGCCGGCGCGGCCGATGGAGTCGCCCACCTCGCCCGTAGCCTTGTCGTAGCGGTAGATGGTGGCCCACACCTTGTCCTGCTCGTTGCGCTGCTCGCCGTCGTAGTGGAAGCGCAGCAGCTGGGTCTGCGACTTGCCGTAGCTGACGGGGTCGATGTACTCAAGCAGGGCGTTGTTCGTCGGCAGGAAGAAGCTGTAGTAGGAGTTCAGCGAGTTCAGGTAGACGTAGTACTGCAGCTGCTGGATGGCCCAGTACATGATGTTCATCGTCTCGTTGATAAGTGAGGGGAACATCACGCTGACGTAGGTCGTCGGCGAATACACCTTGTTGGTCAGGTAGATGGCACCGTTGCAGGCCTGCCAGACGGAGTCGATGCTCTCGGCGGTGACGCCCATCGGGTCGTTGGCGTCGTTCAGGATGCCGTTGAACTTCGAGGGCACGCTGCCTACGAACGAGGCCAGCATGTTGTTGTTTATAAGCGGCGTCAGCACGCGGTTGGGAACGTTGTCCCACGTGCCGTAGTAGTCCTTCAGGATGCGGCCCGTACCGTTCTCCCAGTAGTCGCGCAGGGCCTCGTCGGTGGGCACCATGATGACACCCATGTCGCGCTGAAGGGCAATCTCGGGCGTCAGCACGCGGCTGGCATAGTAGCTGTTCCACTCGGGGTCGAACTTCAGCAGGCTGAACTCGGGCGTGGAACCGCCGTCGGGCAGCACGCTCAGCTCGCGGCCGTCCTGCGACTTCTCCGAGAAGAAGCGCTTCTGGTAGACGGTGTCGACGTTCGTGCCGTAGACGTTGTTATACGCCCTGGTCACCTCGTCGCCGCAAGGGTAGGGGGCGCAGTAGCGCTCCATCAGGTGGTTGAACAGCGTCGTGTTGGGCTTCGAGGCAATAATCTCGGCCATGTTGGGCAGCGGTGTCACCACCTCGCCCATGCGGTGAATGAAGCCGTTGAAGCAGCGGATGTTGGGCTCCACCATCTGCACACCGTTCACCGAGGCATCGCCGGCCTTGCGCTGAGTGGTGTGGTTGGTCAGGAAGTCGTAGTCCTCGTTCGTAATCTTGTTGTTCTGCAGGAACTGCTCGATGAAGTGGATCATCGGCACCACGCTGTTGTCCCTCATACAGACTATCTGGCCCTTCTCGCGGTGGCGCTGCCAGTAGATGCTCTGGGGCATGTCCTGGGCACGCAGCACCGACACCGTGTCGTAGACCTCCTGGGCCGACGTGCGGCGCATGCACTGGCCCTCAAGCGGACCCTCGACGCTCGACAGCGTCTGCGCCTGATAGCTGTTGTTGATCATGGCGCCGTTGAGCAGCATCTTCTTCTGCGCCAACGACAGCCCCTCGTAACTCCTGACACCCCAGTCGTTGCGCTTGAAGAACCGGCCGAAGGCCTCGTCATCAGCGGCGAAGAGCGTCTTTGAACCCGTCTTGTCCAGCACCTCCCTGTAGTTCAGGTCGTCAATCAGCCGCACCATGTTGGTGAAGCCCGGCTGCGAGCTCAGGTAGCCGTAGATGGACTGCGAGCCGCCCATCGTGTCGGGCTCCCGCTCGTCCAGGTCGTACCCGCTACAGGCAGCACCTGCCAGTCCAAAGGCGAGTAGGGCACCGGCGACGAAACTGTCGCGGCACCTCTTGCACATTGTCTTTCGTTTTACCATATTCGCTTTGATTTGTTAATTGCAATTACGGCTGCAAAGGTACGAATAAATACGCACACGGGCTTCCAATAAACGCTGACTCTATTAAGATTTCGTATCATTTTGCCCCACGGCCATTTCTTTTACTATCAATTTTGTCTCATTGACGCTCGTCTTTGGCAACATTTTCGTAACTTTGCACGCAAATAACCACCCACCACCTATCACCCACCACCCACCATATGGCAGAAAACAGCAAAGACATCGTGCGCCGATACGTGCGCTACCTGAAGCTCGAGCGCAACATGTCGCCCAACACCCTCGAGGCCTACCAGCGCGACCTGCAGAAGCTACTCACCTTCCTCGACAACCAGCCCGACAAGCACGTCCTCGACGTCAAGCTCGAAGACCTCCAGACCTTCGCCGCCGGCCTCCACGACATCGGCATCGGCCCGCGCTCGCAGTGCCGCATACTCAGCGGCGTGCGCTCCTTCTTCCACTTCCTCCTGGTCGACGGCTATCGCGACGACGACCCCACCGAGCTGCTCGAGTCGCCCGTCCTGGGCGAACACCTGCCCGAAGTGCTCTCCACCGCCGAGGTCGACCAGCTCGAAGAGTCTATCGACCTCTCGAAGTGGGAGGGCCACCGCAACCGCGCCATCATCGAGGTGCTCTTCTCCTGCGGCCTGCGCGTCACCGAGCTGGTCACGCTGCGCCTCTCGAACCTCTACCTCGACGAGGGCTACGTCCGCATCATGGGCAAGGGCTCGAAGGAGCGGCTCGTCCCCATCTCGCCCCGCGCCGTCAAGGAACTTGGCTTTTGGTTCGACGACCGCCGTCACATGACCATCCGTCCCGGCGAGGAGGACTACGTCTTCCTGAACCGCCGAGGCGCCCACCTGACGCGCACCATGATACTCATCATGATCAAGCGCCAGGCCGCTGAGGCCGGCATCAAGAAGACCATCTCGCCCCACACCCTGCGCCACTCCTTCGCCACCGCCCTGCTCGAAGGCGGCGCCGACCTCCGCGCCATCCAGGCCATGCTCGGCCACGAGTCTATCGGCACCACCGAAATCTACACCCACATCGACACCACAACGCTGCGCCAGGAAATACTGGAGCACCATCCGCGCAACATCAAGTATAAGGCTTAACCTCACTCCGATCTCCCGAAATGCCCATGTACAAAGGGAAAGCGATGAGTGAGGTTGACTGATTCTAACCTCACTTCAACCTCACTCGAACCTCACTCCACCCTCACTCCTTATGCGGCCTTCAGCGGAATAACCTTGTAGTGAGCCACGTGGCCGCAGTCCGTACTCTCGAAACCCAGTGCCCGCATGGCCTTGCCCAGATACACCTTCGTGCCGTGAGTAGCCTTCACCGAGGGATACTCCTTCGTAATGATCTGCAGCAGCCGCTCGCAGTTCATCGACTGAGGCTGTTCGCCAGGCTCCGGCTTGCGGAAGCAGATACCGATGATGTCGGCTATGTCCTTCTGCGCCAAGTAGTTCTGGTTCAGCTGCTGAATACGCTCCACCTCGTTGTTGTCGAACCAGTAATGCGACTTCTGCACCCTCAGCTCGTAGAGTACCTGCGCATAGAGCTGGTCGTAGTCAATCTCGCTGGAGTTGTCGATGTATTTGCCGTCGGGAATCGTCAGGCAGATATATCGGCGTGAGCCAGTAGCGTCAGTCAGCGGATGCGGATTGTTCGTCGTCGCAACAAACGAGGCATAGCGGGGCCGGTCTTCCTGCGAGCTGCCATAGATGGGGCGCCCGTTCACCTTGTTCTTCGAGAGCGTCTGCTTCAGAGCCGAGTGCTGGCTCGGGCGGATGGCGTCAAGCTCGTCCAGATTCACCAGCAGGTTGTTTGTCAAGGCCATCTCCTTGTCAAACTTGTTCGAGAGGTTCAGGTGGTCCAAATAGTACTCACGCAAATGAGGCGGCAACAGCCGAACAACGAATGTCGTCTTGCCGCAGCCCTGAGCGCCAATCAGCGTCGGTACGCACTCATTGCCGTGA
Organism: uncultured Prevotellaceae bacterium; assembly: GCA_946184965.1. Classification (GTDB taxonomy): domain Bacteria; phylum Bacteroidota; class Bacteroidia; order Bacteroidales; family Bacteroidaceae; genus Prevotella. Next base: position 40,560 of record CAMHHO010000006.1, read on the forward strand.
ATCGTGTCCATCTGCAGCCAATGCGCCACAACAGAACGGAGCCACGTAGCCAGATAGCTCGTCAGCTCAGAGTCAACGCCAGGCAGCCGGTTGAAGAGTTTTGCCACGTGGTTCTCACCGTCCCATTGTGGCAGCTTCTCCAGATAGTCGGCGATGGGGTCAAAGCGGTCCACCTCGTCAGAGTTCACAAACTCCACGATGTCAGTCTTTGGCGAACCCTTCTCACAGATCTGCTCGCGCTTGGCACGAATCACGATGCTGTTGAGCGCACTCGGCGTCAGCTTCTTCCACACCTCCTGCTGCCCTTCGGCAGGCTTGGTTGCAAACTCCACCTTCCCGTTCAGCACATTGCGGCGGAAAAGGTAGTTCTCTCTCAGGAACAGCTCCACCTCGAGTGCTCCTGTCTGTAAGGCTCCGAGAGCCTCACCCTGAATCAATAATTCTTCATTTTTCATAGCAGTGTTTTTTCTTGGTAATTAAACATATTTTCGGCATTCTCTAATGCGCTTGCAAAGTTACAAAAAATATTCCGCTTCTGCAAATTTTCCCCCTCAAAAAAACACCTTTTCTGACTCATTTCGTGCGAATTTCATTTTCCCTCTTTCCTCCCTTCTAAGGCGAAGTGTCAGGGGTGGGGTACAAGTGACGTTCGAATGAGGTTCAAGTGACGTTCAAGTGAGGTTAAAACTTCCAACCTCACCCGCTCCAATCCCCCAGCCACAAAGGCTTTCCGCGAATCCGAGTGAGGTTAACCCAAAATCCGAGTTCGCTCGTAGCAAACTGGCACCTTGAGCCGACTAACCAGCCCACTTACTCCGACCAACCCGCCGTGTTCGAATAGGCAACAAAAAGCCTCAGAAGGTTAAAATTGATTTAAATCACACCTTATTATATATTTGAAAGAGATAAATTTAGTATCTTTGCAAATGCAATCTGCCTGTTGCGGCTGCGATGCTCTCCGAGGAGGGTGGAGCCGATGGGCGGAGCACTACATATTAGAAGGCGTTACTGACGCTTTGTTTTTGGTTGTTCAAAACTTCCACAATCGAACGGTAATTCAAAAACAAAAGCAGGGGTGACACCACGGGGTGTATCATATACTACTCCGTAGTGTGCTACGAGGGTACTTTGTGCCCTCACGCACACTTTACGGGTGTACTATATACTCCTGCGTGGGTGTTTCTCTGTCTGTTTAATTACCAAGGCTGTGGAAGGCCGTGAACAACGAACAGGCATGAGTTAAGCACCCACGTTTTTTGTATGTAGTCGATATGTGAAACAGAAATGATTCCATCTTGGTGCTTGATGGATGTGCTTTGTAAGGTGCCAAGAAAGAATCAAATAGATGTAAGCACTTCACAACTATTATTAGGTGACTGTCTGAAAGTTATGAAATTGCTTCCAGATAGTAGCGTGGATTGTATCATTACAGATCCTCCATACAACCTGGGGCAATTCATGCATGACAGGAATACTAATCTTGTTAAAATGAGAGCCAATCAGTTTGCTTATGCAGGTTGGGACAATTTGGATTACAAGGAATGGAGAAAGTCCATGAAGAAGTTTCTTGTGGAGTGTTCGCGTGTATTGAAAAAAGGAGGAACTTTAATAGTTTTCATGGCTGTCATAAAAGTCTCGGACATAGTTAATCTATCACAGGGAACCAAATTATACTATAAAACGACAGGTGTTTGGCATAAGACAAATCCTATGCCGAGAAATATGAACATCCACTTTGTTAACTCCACAGAATCTTGGATCTATTTTGTCAACAACGATACTTCTGGCACTTTCAATAATGGCGGCAAAGTAGTTCATGATTTCTTGGAATCATCTGTATGCCCATTATCCGAGAAAAAACATGGGAAGCACCCTACTCAAAAGCCATTAGGCATCATGAGAAGACTAATAGAACTAGTAACTAATCCAAATGATATAATTCTTGACCCTTTTATGGGTAGTGGTTCCACCTGTGTAGCTGCTGTCTCATTGGGAAGAAGATATCTAGGTATTGAATTGGAAGAAGAGTACCTGAGGATAGCAAAAGCAAGGATAGAAGAAATTGAGAAGATATGATGAAAGTCGGTGATTTGTTTGCAGGAGTTGGTGGAATGTCCCAAGGATTCAAAATGGCTGGCAATTTTGAAATTTCTTTTGCTGTAGAGTTCGATAAAGACATAGCTGTTGCATATAAGAACAATCATAAAGGAACGGATGTCTATGCTAAAGACATAAGAGACATTGATGTTGAGAAACTTCATGAAAAGTATCCATCAATTGATGTGATTATTGGAGGTCCTCCATGTCAAGGTTTTTCACAAAAGGGGAAACGCCTTAGTCTTGATGACCCAAGAAATTATCTCTTTCAACAATTCGTCAGATTCGTAGCAGAGTTTAAGCCAAAATACTTCGTGTTAGAAAATGTACCAACAATAGTGACAACAGCAAATGGATTTTTCAAAGACCAGATAGTTGAAGCATTCAACATATTAGGCTATGATGTAACCTATGGTGTCCTTTGTGCAGCTGATTATGGAGTTCCCCAAGATAGGCATCGAGCTGTATTCTTAGGACAATTGGGGAGATTGGAAATTACGCTTCCCATGCCATCTGACAAAAGGACAACGATTAAAGATGCCATATATGACCTCCCTTTTATTGCATCTGGAGAAGGTTGCGAAGAGATGGAATATGACAAGCCTGCAACATCTGACTATCAAAAGATGTTGAGGAGCAAAAGCAAGAAACTCTTCAATCATTCAGCTACTAAACACAATGCATTAGCGCTAAGACGATTGGCAATGATTCCAAAAGGAGCAGGCAAAGAGGTGTTGCCTCCAGAAGAACGAACGAAATCAATATATAGTGGAACTTGGTCGAGAATGATAGAAGATGATATCTCGGTTACCATTACGACAAGATACGACACCCCCTCTTCAGGCAGATTTACACACCCAATTCTTGATAGGTGTATAACGACAAGGGAAGCTGCAAGAATACAGTCTTTCCCAGACACATTTAGATTCTATGGTACAAAAACCTGCCAAATGAAGCAAGTTGGAAACGCAGTCCCTCCACTATTAGCTAAAGCAATAGCTGAACAAATAAAAAAGAATGAAATATGAGTTACCCTAAACAACTAAAAGTAAGAAGGAAGATAGATGCATTAACTGGTATCAAATCTTCATTGGACCAAATTCGTTCGGTCATTTCATTGGTGTACTTGATGTACATAGCAAGTGGACGAAAGGCATCAGTCAGCTATAGCATACCAGTTGGTTCCAATATTTGTATTACGCCAGATTTGCTAAAAGCAATAGAAGACTTCTTGGGACAAGCTGATCTGGAAGATACAATAAATGGCAATCCACTAATCAAGAATCAGTATGAACCTCTCTATGTAGGCGTAACTTTACTATTGAAACTAGGCTACCTGAAAATGGAAGGTAGACAGAATACCGCAGAACGCACGGGTGGGGTGCGCTATCCTAAGCAATTGTATTTTGCAAATAACACATTAGTTTTAGATTTGATATTGCAAGGTTTTCCTGAAAATATACGGAAAAAATCATTATTTGAGTGGTTAAATAATAATAAAGCATCAAACAATGAGTTTGAGGACAGAGTATGCAAATTCATAACAACATGTACTTTCCTTACCCAGTTCAAGCTTCGTGACAATAGTAATAGTGAGTTGTTTTTCCAAACAGAAGGCATATACAAAGCTCTAACAGAAGGCGATGAAGATGTTTTATACTCAGATAGTCATGAATTTGTTGGCCCCACTCGTATTTACAACAACATACTTAAAGAAGATGTTGAACCTTGGATAGGAATAAGTAGAAGTATTTTGAATTTGAAAGGAAAGGTAAATCCTGATGCAGAATCAATAAGCCAAATGTTATCTACGACATTGGATATTTACAATGTCAAAGATGATGCTACTATTTCGGGAGATGATAGTGAGGATAATTATGAAGAAATGCAAGGGAAACAAAATAATGATTATCCTTTACAACAAATCTACTACGGAGCCCCAGGTACAGGCAAGTCGAATACGATTAAAAGAAAGGTGGATGATCAAGGGAAATTGAACTACCGTACCACGTTCCACCCAGACAGCGACTACTCAACATTTGTGGGTTGTTATAAGCCAAAGATGAAGCGAAGCACCATAACTAAAGACGGTGTAACAACAACAGACGAGAAGATAATATATAGTTTTGAGCCTCAGGCCTTCACCAACGCTTATGTACAAGCCTGGAAGACCCAAGATGACGTATATTTGATAATCGAAGAGATTAACAGAGGAAACTGTGCACAAATATTCGGGGATTTATTCCAGTTGCTTGACCGCAAGAATGGCGAGTCTGAATATCCTGTAGATGCCGACTCTTCTCTTGCAGATTATTTGCAAATCGCATTGGCGGATAGTAAGCGTGATGAAATACCAGTAGAGGTAAAGAATGGTACAAAACTTAAACTTCCTTCAAACCTCTATATCTGGGCCACAATGAATACAAGTGACCAGAGTCTGTTCCCCATTGACTCGGCTTTCAAACGTCGTTGGGAGTGGAAGTATATGAAGATAAAGAACGAGGGCAAGGAATGGAAGATAGACGTAAAGATAAAGGACGTCAATGGTGAAGAAAAGTTGGTAAAATGGTGGGACTTTATCCGTAAGGTCAACGACATTATCGCATCTATGACATCGAGTGCCGACAAACAGTTGGGCTACTTCTTCTGTAAGCCTGATAAGAAGACGCCAGAAAGAGCTGAGTTGCCCAATAGTGAGAACGACCTTATCTCTGTAGATATATTCGTAAGCAAGGTGCTGTTCTATCTTTGGAACGATGTATTCAAAGACTATGGCTTTGAGGATGCCTCGTTATTTCAGTATAAAGACAATGAGGGGAAGGTACAAGATTTGACTTTCCCCGACTTCTACAAGGAAGACAGCAACGATGTGAATCCCACAATGGTGTCCGACTTCGTTCAGAAAGTGATGAACTGGAAGAAAAAGGAAGAAGAAAGGAACTAATGTATATCCTGTTTGAAGAACACCAGTACGAAAGTTCACGAGTTGAGAAAGTCCTGAAGGACATCTACGTCCTGCAAGATGTAGACAAACGGGTGAGTGTGCAGTATGTGGGCTATTTCTACAACCCACATTTGCACGATTGCGTGTTCATTCTTCCTAAGGTATTGCTGACAGAACAGGAAACATTGGTAGGTGTAAAACTAGAATCAGGGGAACCAGTGACACCAGAAATGGTACTGGAACCTAAAGGTCAGGAAAAGATAAGCAAGGAGTATAGAAAGTTCATCTACGAGTTCTCTGTATGGATATACAAAGCCTTGAATGTGTTCTACAAAGCGAATCCCAAGAGTAAAGCCATTCTCTACAAGCATCTACCGCAGGCGGGTAAAGGTCGCAGACATCAGGCTAAAACATATCTGGATATTGTGCTGTCGCTCATCAACTTCAATCAGAAGAACCGCGACTTTGTGCTTTTCACCATCAAGAATTTGCATAGAGGAAACAACAAGATCAACTGGACGCGAACCATCTCTCATTCGCAGGCTTTTGTGCAGGACAAGGATGTTGTGTATCTGAATCCTGTGAATAAGAAACGCATTGTGAACTACGAAGAGGAACTGTTCGTCATTTTCTACAGCATTCTGAACTATCTGAATGATGCGTATGGTTTCCATGCCCCCATCAACATCCAGTATGAATTGATTACGGGTAAGCTATTCAAGCAGTACATGCAAGGGCTGGGCAAGACGCGACTGATGCAGATAAAGTATAAGTACTTCTCGGATAAAGCCCTTCAACTATGGGATTTGTGCTATGCTTTTTTCGAAAACTCTTATCGGATTGCCATCAATACAAACGCTCAGGAATATCTTTTAGCCAAGAGTTTCAATATCGTATTTGAGGCGATGATTGACGAACTGATAGGCACACCTCATCATGACATTCCTAAAGGATTGGCAGATCAAGATGATGGAAAGCGGGTTGATCACATGTACACAGACCTGGCATTAACATCAGCAGAAGCAAAAACAAACAGAGAAGTCTATTATATCGGTGACAGCAAGTACTATAAGAGCGGGCATCCGCTGACTTCGGAATCTATTTATAAGCAATATACATACGCACGGAATGTCATACAATGGAATATCAATTTGTTCCTGTCGGACGATACTGCGTATGATGAACTGGATAAGCAAAAAAGGCAGGCAGACAGGAATGGTTGTTTTGGAGACATACGCTTACAGGATGCCTCTATAACTGAGGGCTACGATGTGATTCCCAATTTCTTTATCAGCGCCTTTGTCAATAATAATCTCAAGTATAACGTACAGGAGAACATACGGCCACACAAGGACAATAATGAAGAGCATTGTACCAAAGTATCGTACCAATTTCCTGACCGTCTGTTTGACAGGGACACGTTGTTTCTTTCACAATATGATGTAAACTTCTTATATGTGCTATTCTTGTATGCTCGTAACAAGGCTAACGAGAAATCGCAATGGAAAGAACATGTAAGGAAGAAATTTCGTGATGAGATACGGGCTGTCATTCAAAAGGAGTTCATGATATATGCTATGCGAGCCCGATTGGGGGTGGATGGTGCATTGTATCTACAACAGCATTTCTACGAACTGAACGGCAGAGTGTTCCAGCCATACGGTGAAGATCGAATGACGTATTTCGCTTATGCTCGTCCAACTAAGAATTTGGCGAAAACACAGGCACAATACGAAGAGTTATCACGATACTTCATTATCGGAAAATGCGGTATGGGACAAGACCCGCAGGACGTGCTAAAACCCGCTATTGAACAGGAACTACAACAACCAGTAGCACATTCACAATGGCTAACGCTGCACTATTTGGAACGATATGCGGGCAAAGGCATCTTAGTGGGTTACTACAAGGATGAAGAGCATCTGAAATGGATTTTTGGTCATAACGATAAAGGCTCATTAGTATATAATGTACGTTTGCAGGTAAAAGGTGAGAAACCAAGAGCCGGTGCGCATAGTTCAGGATTTTATAGCAAGAAGAACGTTCAATTCGTTATTCTTTATACCGATGGTGTAGAACAAACGGGTGAGTATTGTGTGTTTCATGTAAAGGATACGGCCAGCAAAGTGACGGAAAAACGAATGCGTGGCACTTGGTATCCATTTGACGTAAAAGGACCTCATTTCTTCTTCCGATTTGACGAAGAGGTAACGCTTGGGAAGCTAAAAATAAGTGAAATGCTAGTGGACTTGCGAGTAAAACACCTTGAAGAGTTTGGCTCTTACGAAGAAGGTGAGCCAATGTTTACGACAGCAGAAAGCGTATTGAAGTATCGGGAGGGATTCTGAAAAAACTATTCCATCGTCTTTTCTTATTGATTCCGCAGTTTTTTTTACTGCAAATCATATGTTAGTTTCAGCTTTTATTCGTATATTTGCAACCACAAATGCAAAGTAGGAATAATTGTTGATGTCTCAATATGAACGAAGGATATTTGGATTTTGACGAGTATATCGTTGCGAGCGAACCGCATAAACGAGAGCGGGCAGAAGCTTGGAAAGTGGCCATCGGCTTACAGGCTGTGGATGGCCTAAAGGTATCTGAATATCTGAAGCAGACTGCCCGTAGGCACATCGAAGGCGAGATAACCATCGACGAGGCACGCGAGCTGGTGAAGCAATACTATGTTTCGAAGACTCAGCAGGACGATGATGATGACGACAAGGAAGAAGCAGACCGCGTGTCGACAAACATTACAAAACTGATAAATGAGCCAGCATTCACCTTTAGTGCTGCTGGCGTTATATCTATCCATAGGAGTATCTTTGAAGGGGTGTTTAAGCATGCAGGAAAACTGCGCGACTACGACATCACCAAGAAAGAATGGGTGCTGCGTGGCGATACTGTTCTCTATGGGCGGTGGCAAGACTTACGAATGGCATTGGATTATGACATTGAGCAAGAAAAGCACTTTAACTACAAAGGCTTGTCGATGGATGAAGTGATCCTGCATCTGTCTCGATTCATTTCAGGCATTTGGCAGATTCATCCCTTCCGTGAAGGCAATACTCGTACAACCGCTGTATTCACCATCAAGTACCTGCAATCTATCGGCTTCAAGGCAGACAACAGAATGTTCGAGGAACACTCTTGGTATTTCCGTAATGCCTTGGTGAGGGCCAACTACAAGAATGTGGCAAAGGGTATCAGCCAAGACGACCATTTCCTGGAACTCTTCTTCAGGAACTTGTTGATGGGAGAAAACAATGAATTAATGAACAGGTATCTTTTGGTGAATCCTCCAGAAGAATGGAAACAGGCTGCAAGCGCAAGACAAGTACCCTACAAGCACCCCACAAGTACCCCACAAGTAGGGGACAAGTTGCATATAGAGGACCCTAATATACAGAAGTTGATTCTGGCGGTCGATGAAAAAGAATTGTCTGTGAAAGAAATAATGGACAGTCTTGGACTTAAGGATAGAAAGAACGTTTTGAACCTCTATCTCAACCCTGCTATTCAGGAAGGATTTGTCCGCATGCTCTATCCACAATCTCCTCGCCACCCACGGCAGAAATATCTGCTGACGGTGAAGGGAATGGCACTATTTAACGAATTAACGAAAGAAGAATAAACTTTTGCCAGCGAGACTGATAGAAAAAGGAGGTGACTATGTACGATGATTATGACGACTATCTGGATGACTACAATGACCAACTCGACGAGTTGGAGGAGCAGGAACAGGATGCCTTCGACTCGTATGAGTCGGAGCTGGAGGAGATAGATGATTACTGGGACCGTGAGAATGAATATATCAGGAACAGCGGCATTTATTCAGAAGATGAAGTGAACCAGATTCTGGAGGAGCACAATAGGATTCGTAAGGGAAGGAAGGAGGATGCGCACGACCAGTATGAGTTCGAAAAGGACATGATTCGTTTCGACAGAGAGCAGGTTATGTTTAACCGCCAGATGGCAGAAGATGACCGTGAATTCTATCGGCAGATGAGAGAGCCGGAGGAAACGGAGCCGGAGCCCGCCCCCATCCACTATCCGCATGTAACTCCTCTGCCTGAGCGCCCCTCCTTCCTAAGCCGCCTCTTTTCTTCCTTCAGCCTCTATTATCTAATAAAAAAGGTGTTCGGGTAGCAGGTTAGAAAAATGTGAGAAAATTAAAAGTCCTGTAAGTCATTGACCTACAGGACTCTTTCTTAGGCGCTTCAGGATGGGCTTGCACCGTGGGCGTTGAAATTGTTGGAAATCTTTAGAAATTGTAAGAAACTTAATATCAATTAGTTACAAAAACAATACAAAAAGTTTCGAAAAGTTAAAATTTCACCAAATCTCAAAATTTGGCTACAAATTGGCTACAAGTTTTCAAAAAATGTATTACCTTTGCACCCAACAAAAGTAATAAAAATATGTCGCAATTCTTTTTGAGAACAAATAAGACTGAGGGTAAAGCACCTTTGTATGTAAGAACGCGCCGTAAAGGAATTCTGTTCTGTGTTACTACTGGTATTATGGTCGATGTGAAGGAATGGGCGAAAGCTCAGAAGAGTTTGCCGGCCATGCAAAGATATGAAAGAACGGAAGAAGGCATGCGAGTTCATGACCTCCAGTTGAAAATAATGAAGGCTATCGATGCTCTATATGCCGAAGATAAGGTGAACTCCAAAGAAGATAAGGCAATTCTGGAACACGCGTTGTCAAGCGTTGTCAACGGCACTGTGGAGGAAATCCAACAGACAGTCAAAGTGGCATCTGCTAAAACCAAGGCGATGGTGATAGGCTTCTATGACTACTTTTTTGCTGGCATATCTGATGGTTCCATCCGCCACGGCAACAACTCTGACTACACTCCTGGCACGATTCAAGTATGGAAATCCTTCGGCAGGCATTTGCGTGACTACTGCAAAAAGGACATCCCTTTTGAAGATATTGACAAGCCTTTTGCTGATAAGTTCACGCTGTACCTCCAGAAAAAGGGCTTCATGGCTAATACCATTAATAAGAACGTCACCTGTTTCCGTAAACTATGCAATCTTGCCGCTATGGAGGGTTACAACAAGAACGCTGTTTCTCTGAGAGTGTGGAAAGACAGGACGGTAAAGGAAACAGAGAAACGGGCCGAGATATACCTAACAGACGAAGAGATTGATGCAATGTATGCTATGAAGCTAACAGGTATGAACGAAATAGTTCGAGATATCTTTCTGCTAGGCTATTTCAGTTGTCAACGTTATAGTGATTACAGTGAACTACGTGAGGACAACTTTATTACATATGATAAAGGACTGGGGCTGATTATCCTGACGCAGAAGAAGACGGGTAAAACTGTCAATGTTCCAATATGTGATGACCGCGTCTATGAACTATGCGAGAAATATCACTATGACTTTCCTGAGATTACTGAGCAGCAAATGAATATCAAGATAAAGGCGGTTGCTTATGAGTTAGCCAAGATACAGCCTTCTTTCCAAGAAAAGTATGTGACAGTGCTGACTGCTGTAGAAAGGCGTTCTGAACAAACTTATACGAAACTATTGAAGAAGAAAGAAAAAGGCACCAAGTTCACTGATAACGAGCGCAAATGGTTTTATAAGTTAGACAAGATAGCTCAAACGCGCAATGGCTCGCCGCTATGGGAGCGTAATAGTCATGGAGAGATAGTGCGTCCCAAATATGAGTTGGTAACTTCTCACACGGCGAGAAGGAGTGGAGCCACCAACTTATATAAATTAGGTGTGTTGTCTGATCAAGAGATTCGCAGCATTACAGGACATCAATCTCAAAAGGTCTTTGAGAGTTATATCCGAATAGGTATCTCCGAGCAAGCCCAGAGAGTTGGTGATAAGATCCTGGCCGCCCGAAAAGCGAAAGAGACACAGGTTGACAAGTAGAAATCTCTAAGGTGTTTTCAACTGTCAACTTAATAATTTTGTA
>CAMHHO010000007.1:0-51411 GCA_946184965.1 uncultured Prevotellaceae bacterium
GTGCGGTTGCGGTCGGTATTGTCGACGATGAGGTCGGGAATCTGCGGAATGTCAATCTCGCGCTGCAGGTCGGAACTCTGAGTCTTGAGGTTTGAGGACTGCTCAATGGAGTCGAGCATCTCCGACACGTACTGTCCGAGGAACGAGCTGATGATGGCGGGCGGGGCCTCGTTGCCGCCCAGTCGGTGGGCGTTGGTGGCGCTCATGATCGAGGCTTTTAGCAGTCCGTTGTGCTTATAGACGGCCATCAGCGTCTCGACGATGAACGTCACGAAGCGCAGCGTCTCGAAGGCAGTGGCTTCCGGATTATTCGGGTCGTTCTTGGCCGGTGCATGCAGCAGCACGCCCGTGTCGGTCGAGAGGCTCCAGTTGTTGTGCTTGCCCGAGCCGTTGATGCCGTCGAAGGGCTTCTCGTGGAGCAGCACGCGGAAGCCGTGGTTGCGGGCCACCTTCTTCATGAGCGACATCAGCAGCATATTGTGGTCGACGGCCAGGTTGCACTCCTCGAAGATGGGCGCCAGCTCAAACTGGTTGGGAGCCACCTCGTTGTGGCGCGTCTTGCAGGGGATGGCCAGTTCAAGAGCCTGGATTTCAAGGTCCTTCATGAAGGCTTGCACGCGGTCGGGGATGGTACCGAAGTAGTGGTCGTCCATCTGCTGGTTCTTGGCGCTCTCGTGGCCCATCAGCGTGCGGCCGGTCATCAGCAGGTCGGGGCGTGCCGAGTAGAGTCCCTCGTCGACGAGGAAGTACTCCTGCTCCCAGCCGAGGTTCACCTGTACCTTCGTCACGTCGTCGTAGAAGTACTGGCAGACGTCGGTGGCAGCCTTGTCGACGGCGTGGAGTGCGCGCAGCAGCGGGGCCTTGTAGTCGAGTGCCTCGCCGGTGTAGGCTATGAAGATGGTGGGTATGCAGAGCGTGTCGTCGATGATGAACACGGGGCTTGTGGGGTCCCAGGCCGAGTAGCCGCGGGCCTCGAATGTGTTGCGTATGCCGCCGTTGGGGAAGCTTGAGGCGTCGGGTTCCTGCTGCACCAGCAGCTTGCCCGAGAAGTTCTCGATCATGCCGCCCTTGCCGTCGTGCTCGACGAACGCGTCGTGCTTCTCGGCGGTGCCCTCGGTCAGCGGCTGGAACCAGTGGGTGTAGTGGGTGACGCCCATCTCCGTGGCCCACTGCTTCATGCCGGCGGCCACGGCGTCGGCTATCGAGCGGTCGAGGCGTGCGCCGTTCTCGCCGCCCGAGTGGTCCATCACGTTGATCATCGTGTCATACACGTCCTTCGGCAGATACTTGTACATCTTCTTGCGGTCGAAGACATACTTGCCGAAGAACTCCGACGGGCGCTCCTTGGGCACTTTCACCTCGACGGCACGCTTCTTGAACGCCTCCTCGACAACCTGAAATCTTAAATTGCTGCTCATTCGTTTTGCCTTTAAGTCTGAATTTCGGCTGCAAAGGTAGCTATTTATTCCGACATGCACAAATATCAGCAGCGTTTTTTGGCGGTTTTACTTCCCGTCGGGGAGCTGCAGCAGCTGGCGGAACTCGTGGGGGGTCATGCCGATGGCGTCCTGGAACTTGCGGTTGTAGGAGCGTATGGAGGCGAAGCCGGCCTCCTGGGCACAGGCGGCGATGCTCCACGACGGCTGGCACTGTATGTAGTACATGGAGCGCAGCAGGCGCAGGTAGTCAAGATAGTCGTCGGCAGTCTTGTGGATGGGCGACCGGCGGAAGAGGTCGATTATGCGCGTCTGGGTGGTGCCCATCAGCTCGGCCAGTTCCTTCAGACCGAACTCCGGATTCTGATAGGAAAGTTCCTCCTGTAAGCGGGTCTCAATAAGTGCCATGAGCTCGTCGTCGTCGCGCAGGTCGGCGTTTCGTATCAGTTCCTTGTGGCGGATAACAAGCTCCTTGAGCATCTGCACGCGGCGGCGCACGTCGTAGTAGGCTTCTATCTGCTGGCTGAGTTTCAGGTTGCGGTTCAGCAGGTCGAGATTGGTCTTCTGCAGCAGCTGTATGTGACTCTGCTGTTCCTGAATCTGCTGTTCGTATTCTTGTTGGGTCATGCTGTTTGCTGGTTAGTCAATGAATCGGCGGGTGATGTCGGCATACTGGTCGATGCGGCGGTCGCGGAAGAAGGGCCACCAGCGGCGCACCTGCTCGGAGTGGGCCAGGTCAAGCTCGACGATGATGCTCTCCTCATCGTCCTCCGATGCCTCGTAGATGATTTCGCCCTGAGGGCCGCAGACGAAGGAGGTGCCCCAGAATAAAGCCCCCTCCAAACCTCCCCCCGTAGGGGAGGCTTCCGTCACAGCATCTCCCCTCCCTACGGGGGAGGGGTCGGGGGTGGGGCTCTCCCATCCTACGCGATTAACGGCTACGACGGGGAGGCCGTTGGCTACGGCATGGCCGCGCATGACGGTCTGCCAGGCACGCCGCTGGCGCTGCTGCTCGTCGGTGGTATCCTCAGGGGCATAGCCGATGGCGGTAGGATAGATGAGCAGGTCGGCTCCTTGCAGAGCCATCAGTCGTGCTGCCTCGGGGTACCACTGGTCCCAGCAGACGAGCACCCCCAGCCGGCCTACGCTCGTCTGTATGGGGTGGAAGCCGAGGTCGCCGGGGGTGAAGTAGAACTTCTCGTAGTAGCCTGGGTCGTCGGGTATGTGCATCTTGCGGTAGCGGCCGGCTATGGTGCCGTCGCGCTCGATGACGACGGCGGTGTTGTGGTAAAGTCCGGCAGTGCGGCGCTCGAAGAGCGAGGTGACGATGACCACCTGATAACGCTTGGCCAGTTCGCCGTAGATTTCTGTTGACGGGCCAGGAATGGGCTCGGCGAGGTCGAAGTTGTCGACGTCCTCAACCTGGCAGAAGTAGAGCGAGTTGTGCAGCTCCTGCAGTACGATGAGCTCTGCGCCGCGCTGGGCGAGGTCGGCTATGCCGTCGGCCAGCCGCTCGATGTTGTTCTTGATGTCAGCGGTGTTGTGCTGTTGTAGGAATCCGATTTTCATTGCGGTGTATGGGGTTAGTGGGCATTATGGGCGTGATGGGCTGCTTGGGGGATGACCCCTTTGGGGTACTGCATGGTGCAGCAGTGGATAGAGCCGTGCTGGCGGATGATGGGGCGGCTGTCGATGCCGATGACGTCGCGGCCGGGGAAGGCCTGGCCGATGAGGCGCAGGGCCTCGGCGTCGAGGTCAGGCTGGCCGTAGGTGGGGCAGATGACGGCGCCGTTGACGACGAGGAAGTTGGCATAGGTGGCGGGCAGCCGCTGGCCGTCGTCATCATAGATGGGGCGGGGTAGGGGCAGGCGCATAAGCCGATAAGGATGTCCCTCGATGGTGCGCAGCTGCTGGAGCTCTTGCTCCATAGCTGACAGGTCGGGATGGTCATCGTCGGCCCCTATATATAATAAGGTGTCGTCGGGACAGATGCGCACCAGTGTGTCGATGTGCCCGTCAGTATCGTCGCCGATGAGACTGCCGTGGTTGATCCAGACGATGCGCTTTGCGCAGAGAGCCTGCTTCAGCCGCTCCTCTATCTGCTGCTGAGTCATGGGCTGGTTGCGGTGGGGTGCCAAGAGGCAGCACGAAGTGGTGAAAATGGTGCCCTTTCCGTCGCTCTCGATAGAGCCGCCTTCAAGCACGAAGTCGAGCTGGTCGGCGTATTCGCCCTGTACACGCCCCTCGTCATAGAGTCGGCGGTTGATGGCGTTGTCAAGCTCGGCGGGGAACTTCTCGCCCCAGCCGTTGAAACGAAAATCAAGCAGGCGGGGACTAAGGTCAGGGTCATGGGGAACGAGGGTGATGAATCCGTGGTCGCGTGCCCATGTGTCGTTTGATGGCGGTTCTACGATGAGCACCGGCTCGTAGCGGCGGATGGCGTCGGCCATCTGGCGGTAGGTCTCCGTAATCTCGTCGAGCATAGGTGCCCAGTCCGTTCCCTCGTGCGGCCACGTTAGCTGCACGCCGCTCTGCGGCTCCCATTCGGCGGGCAGTCGGTAGGCTGATTTCGTAAACATGCTGCAAAGTTAGAAAAAAAACTCAAATCTCAAGCCTCAATTCTCAAATATTTCGTATCTTTGCACAAAATTTACTGCTATGCTGGAATTGAAGGATGCGACACTTACCATCGGAGGGCGACAGCTGTTCGGCAATCTGTCGTTTATGGCACAGGACGGACATATCACCTGCGTCACGGGACCTGCGGGCAGCGGCAAGACGCTCCTGCTGCAGGCACTGCTGGGACTGCTGGCCCTCGACGAGGGGCTGGTGAGCATCGACGGCGAGCTGCTGACGCCGCTGTCGGCACCCACCTTCCGCCGCATGATGGCCTATGTGCCGCAGAGCAGCCTCTCCCCCGGCCCCTCCCCCGTAGGGAGGGGAGATGCTGCGCCGGAAGTCACCCCTCCCTACGGGGGAGGGGCCGGGGGAGAGGCTGGCCTTGAGACGGTGTGGTCGCCCTACAACAGCGGCCGCTACCAGCTGACGCCCATCGAGGAGCCGCTGAACCTGGCGCCCATCGCATCGAAGGCCGTCATCATTGCCGACGATCCTGACGACACGACGTGGGACACGCTGCGGAAGCTGGCCGCTGCGGGGCGTGCGGTCGTCGCTGCCACCAACCGCGAGGACTTCTTGCACCAATCAGACAAAATCATAACACTCGGAAAACATGACACTGTCGTATCTTAACCTCGTGCTGGGACTTCTGCTGTTGGCCGTTCCCGGCTATCTGATCTACGTCTACGACCGTCAGCTGCTGGGGAAGGCTGCCACGGCCGTCGTACGCATGGTCATTCAAATGGCTGCCGTTGGCGGCTGTCTGTGGCTGCTCTACCGTTACGACAGCGTATGGCTATGCCTCGCATGGCTCGCCGTGCTCGTGGTGGCAGCCGCTTTCCTGCTGGTCAGCCGCACCCGCATGCCCAGCCGCGTGCTGATGCTGCCCGCCTGTGTGGCCATGTTTGTCAGCGTGCTGGCCGTCAGCGCCTACGTGCTCTACGGCGTGCTGCGCCCCGAGGCGCCGATGAGTGCCCGCTGGCTGGTGCCGGTGACGGGGGTGCTGATGGCGCATGTGCTGACCACCAATATTCACGGCGTGCGTACCTATTTCGACAGCCTGCGGCAGGACAGTCAGCCTTACTACACGCTGCTGGGCAACGGTGCCACCCGACTGCAGGCCTTGGCGCCCTACATCACACGTGCGCTGCGGAGCATGCTGATGCCCGCCGTCGGCAATTTCTCAATCATGGGGCTCTTCGTCATGCCCATGCTGCTTTCGGGACTGCTGATAGGCGGCATGAAGCCCGTCGAGGCCGTACTGGCGTTCATGGCCATGATGATTGCGGCGGTGGCGGCCTCCGTGCTCTCGCTGCTGGCGACGCTGTGGCTCGCCGACCGTAAGTCGTTTAACCGGCAGGGGAGGCTGAACATTGAATCAAAACAACAATAAGATATGGGATTCTGGAACGTATTGTTTGGCGGCGCTGAACTGTCGCCCGAAGAAGAGAAGAAGGCGCAGGAAGAGAAGAACTTCGACCTGCTGAAGTATGACGGTGTGAAAGCCATGAAGATA
Source organism: uncultured Prevotellaceae bacterium (assembly GCA_946184965.1). Lineage (GTDB taxonomy): Bacteria > Bacteroidota > Bacteroidia > Bacteroidales > Bacteroidaceae > Prevotella. Next base: position 5,572 of record CAMHHO010000007.1, read on the forward strand.
GGGCAGGCTGACTATGCCGTGCGCTGTTTTCAGGAGGCACTCAAGCTGAAGAACGACCTGGAAATTCACGACTACCTGTCGCAGACGCTGCTGCGGCTGGGCAGGCTCGACGAGGCGCTGAACGAACTGCAGGTGCTGGCAGGGGCTGAGCCCGGCAATGCACCGATACAGAAGCGCATGGCCCAGGTGGCATACATGCAGGAGGACTACGCCACGATGGCTGCCGCCTGCGAGCAGGCCATGCAGATTGACCCGGCCGACGCCTACGCCTGCTACCTGAACGCCCAGGCACAGCAGGGCCAGGGCAACCCGGTAGGCGCCATCGCCATGCTGACCAAGGCCATTGCCCTGGACGAGAATTACGCCGACGCCTACCTGCTGCGCGGTCAGATGCTGCTCGGCATGGGCGACACGGCCGGTGCCGACAGCGACGTGGCATGGCTCACCGAGCACGCCGGCGAGCACGAGGACGTGCTGCTGCTGAAGGCCCGCATTGAGGCTGCCAAGGGCAATGCCGCACAGGCCATCGAGGCCTACGGCCAGGTCATCGAGCTGAACCCCTTCTCGATTGAGGCGTTCCGTGAGCGTGGCCAGCTGCGCTTCGACGGCGGCGACAAGGCCGGTGCCGAGCAGGACCTGCAGAAAGTGCTGGAGCTCGACCCGAACTCGCTGGCCGACGTCAGCGGCGAGTACTCGGCCGAGGGCATTGAGCAGCGCGTGAAGGAGGCTTACTCGATTGTCAATCCGTTAGGGCTCTGAGTCTGTATTTTTAGAACGGATAGCCTATAGCGAAGTGTAGGGCGTGGGCGTCGCGGAAGTGGTCCCAATTGAAGAAATACCGGCTTCGGCTGGTTGTGTAGGGCACATGGAGTGCGAGCCCCCAGTCGATGCGAATGACGAGGAAGCCGAGGTTGTAGCGCAGTCCGGCACCCGTGCCGAGAGCCAGCTGCTCGGCGAATCGTGACAACTGGAAGTCGGTGTCGCTCAGCAACTTGTTGAAGAAGATAGCCGCCTCGTCGCCGTCAGGAGAGTCGAAGTCTGACTTGTCGAAGTGCAAGTCCTGCCAGTTCCACACGTTACCCATGTCGAAGAACAGCGCACCGCCGAGATTACCAAACAGGCGCGTGCGGTATTCAAGATTGCCGACCAGTTTCAGGTCGCCGTTTTGCATGACATAGGAGAACTGCTTCTGGCCAGGGATGCCGGTGTAGGCTCCCGGACCTACGGAGCGCACGGTGAAGGCGCGTATGCTGTTGGCACCGCCGGCGTAGAAGCGCTCGCTGAAGGGCGCGCCGCCGAGGTCGGTATTGCCGAAGCTGCGTATGACGCCGGCGTTGACGTGGCCTACGAGCGAACTGTGGGCCGAGAGTGTCCACGTCTTCACGAAGTCGGTCTCAACACGCACGAACTGCGCGTAGGGATTCTTGAAAAAGGTCTTGGACTTCTGGTTCCAGTCGTGGCCTTGGATGAGCACGTCGTAGAGCGCCATACCGTTGCCCGACTCCTCGACGGTGAGCTCCCAGCGTATGGGATTACGCAGCGTCGACGGACTGCAATAAAGATAGGTATAGCGCATCTTGGGAATGAAGTAGTCTTCCATGGTGGCCAGCAGGTAAGGATTGACGGCGAGAATGCTGTCGAACGTAGCTGTAGAGCTGTTCATGTACTGATACTTCAGCGTCAGCGGCGAGAACTCGTGCGAGCTCTGTGGCGACGACTGCCAGCGGTAGGTCCACTCGCCGGCGGCAATGTGCATCTTGTAGTAGCCGGGACGGCGTATAATGTCGGTCGACACCTTGGCCAGCGTGGTGGGTGCTGAGAGGAAACGGCGCCGGCGGCGGGGACGCCCGTCAGCCCCCCGGCGCACGCGGTCGCTGTCGTAGAAGGGCGCAATAATGCGGGGGAACTCAATGGAGGCGTCGAAGCCGTACTGGTAGTTGTTCATGTTCTCGTCGCCGCTCAGCTGCCATTCGTAGGAGCCGTGCAGGTTGAGGTCGAGCTTCTCGGCACCGTGGAAGACGTTGCGGCGGGTAAAGCCCACCTTGGCCTCAGGGCCGTAACGGCCAATGGTGCGCCCGTTGAGGGTTGACTCGAAGTAGAAGTCGTAGGGCTTGTCGAAGGTGCAGGTCATCCGCAGGTCGAGGGTGTCGGCATCGCGCGGCGTCAGCTGCAGGTTGACAGAGGAGAATACGCCGGTGGCATTTATCTTGGCCACGGTCTCCTGATAGCTCTCATAGCTGTAGAGCTGGCGAGGGCGCAGGCGCATGTCCTTCAGCAGCACGCGGGGCCGTATGGGCGGATTCTTACCGTTGAAGAAGATGTGCAGGTGGCGGCGGTGTATGCTGTCGGTCAGCTGTTCGCGCATGGTGCGCCTGAGCTGGATTTCGGTGTTGCCGATATACCACTGGCGCATGGCCTCGTCGGGCAGGCCGTCGGTCAGCTGCAGGCGCAGCTGGGCACGATTCTCGACATCGATGGTGTCAGCGAGGTAGTTCACATAGCCGGGGTTGTAATAGTAATAGCCGTTGTTTCGCAGCAGGTTGCTGATGCGGCTGCGCTCGCCTTCCAGGGAACTGACACTGAAAGGGGCGCCGGGCTTGATAAGCGCTTCGGCGGCGGTGCTGTCGATGAGGTGTTGGGGTACGTCGGGGAAGCCGACGTAAGCTATGCTGTCGTAGGTGAAAAGCGAGTCGAGGCGTACGTGGTAGGCTATCTTGCTCTTCTTGGGATTCTTACGAGGCACCGGCTCGTAGGTGACAGAGGCACGGAAGAAGCCATTGTTCTTCAGCACCGACTGTGCCACCGAGGCACGCAGGGCGGGATTGACGGTACTCATCAGCACGGGAGGCCGTCCGAACGACTTGTCGACCCACTTTGCAAAGGCAGACTCCTTGCCGCCAAACCTGTTGTGTACCCATAGCCGCCAGGAGAATGGCACGCGGTAGTAGCTGCTGCCGAAGAGCGCACCGTTGGGGGCGGTGGCAAGGGCGGCCTCCACCTCGGCCTTGGTGTCAGTCAGGTGAGAGGTGTAGGAGTTGAGGAGTTGAGAAGATGATGAGTTGAGGGTGTCCGTGTCGTAGCTGATCTTGGTCAGCCCGACGAAGAGCTGGTCATCGTCGGGGATGTTGCGTGTCGAGATGCACGACGTGAGCAACAGTATCAGCAGCAGTATCGGATATTTATTGGGCTTCATGGCGTATGGTGTCTTGGAGGGTTGAATCACGTCGGGTTGTCAGCGGCCGCATCATCATGGGCTGCGTCGGCGTGTCGTTGCTGAACATCTTGAACACGTCCCACAAGGAGTCCATCTTCTTGCGCCAGACGTAGCCGACGCCGTAGACGCCGGTGTAGCCCTCGAGCCAGTCGTAGACGTTTTGCTGGTAGAACACCTTGAGGTTCTTCTGGGCCGACTGGTCGAGGCGGTACTCCATCGTGACGTTGTCGAAGAACGACTGCTGCTGTCCGGGAATGTCGTCGGCACCGGTCGACACCTTGCCGCCGAGCTGTATCTTCAGGCGGTTGTCGAAGAGGCGCTTCGAGAACTTGAACGAGTAGTCGGTGTGCATCTGTCCCGAAGCGTCGGTGGTGTTGTCGAGGCCCACGCTGAGGTCGAGCGTCTTCAGGGCCGAGCCGGTGATGTTGTTGATTTCATTCTGCAGGAACGAGCTGAGTGCGGAGTTCATCGAGAATCCGCTGGTATTGCCGTCGGCCAGATACATGCCCGTGGTCAGCATGGTGACAGCCAGCTTGCCGCGCTCTTCGACCGACATGGCCTGCAGTTCGTTGTTGACGCTGTTGTCCTCAGGAGCCGAGATGATAAACTGCAGGCCCATGTCGTTGAGCGTCTTGGTGATGACCACGCCACAGTCGAAGGTCACGCTTCGGCTTTGTCCGCCCTCCTGGCCAACGGAAGCCTTGGTGCGCTCGGTGGCGGTGATGTTCAGTCGCGGATTCATGGGGTCGCCCGTGAACTCCACGTAGCTTCCGTCCCTGATGGTGAAGGTCTTCAGCGGTATGACGGGCATGGAGTATTTCATTTCGCCGTCGGCCAGGGTGTAACGCCCTGTCAGGTTAAGGCCTTCGTTGTTGTAGCGCATGCGCAGGTCGCCGCCGCCCATGAGGTCGATGTAGTTAGTCTGCTCGACGTTGAGGTCGCAGACGATGTGTGCGCCCTGCGACACGTTGATATTCATGTCCATGTCGAGGCCCGAAGGCGTGGGACGGCTGACGGCTGCCGTCTGGGTGGTGTCGCTGAAGTCGGTGAACTTCACCAGTTCGTCGAGCCGGTTGTCGGTAGAGAGTGGCGAGTCGAGCAGCATGTAGGTCATGTCGGTGGAGCCGAGCACGTCGAGGCGGCCCCGCATCCTGAGGGCGTCAAGCGGACCGTTCATGCGGGCGAAGAAGTTGACGAATGCCTTGCCGAAGGCAATCGACTTGGGTGTCTGCTTGGCATTGATGATTTGGTAGTTCTGTGCCCTCATGCGCATGTCCATCGTGACGCGGTCGAGGTCGGAGAAGTCGATGTCGCCCTGCATGTTGAGCGGCTCTTCGTTGTAGGCGTAGAGACCGAAGTTCTCAAGCAGCAGGTGTGAGCCGACAATGCGCACGGGGTCATTGTCGAAGCGCATACGCACGCCGTAGGGCAGACTTACCAAGTAGGCAGAATCCAGATAGACCTCGCCGTCGACAACGGGCTTGTCGGTGGTGCCCTTAATGGTCAGCTCGCCTTCGCCGTAGCCCTCGAGGCCAATGAGCTGGTCGGGCACGAAGCCGTTGGCAATCGACAGCGGGAAGCGCGTCATGGTGAACGTAGCATCGATACGTCCCGCTTGTTTTCTTTGCTGCGACACTGTCGCAGCAGAGTACGACCCTCGGAGCAGGCCGAACTCCTCGTCGTCGAGCATCAGACGGGCCTCAATGGCATGGGTGTCATCCTCCTTCATCAGATAGACCAACTCGGTCGAGAGGTTGCCGATGGGTGCCCCTTCGTAGGTCATCTTGTTGACTGCCATGTCGGAGGCAACGCTAATGTGCCCGTCCTGGTCCTGCAGGATGTGATAGTCGCCGTTCAGATGGCCGGTGATATGTGGCAGATAGGGAATGACGGATGTCAGCTCGCCGAGGTCGAGGCGGTTGATGCTGACCGTCAGGTCCTGAAGCATGGTGGAGTCCTGGTCCTCGGTGTATAGCTTCAGACCGGTCTTGTCGTCAGCTATCAGGTCAACCTTGGCCTGTATCTTGCGGTTGTTCCCCAGGAAGATGTAGTTGTCGCTGTTCAGGTTAAACTCCTTATAGCCCAGCGTCGGACGTTCGGGCATCAGCTTGAAGCGTATGCCGCCATCTTCCATCTCAGCCGTAGCGCCAACACGTACGCCCATGCGGTTATCCTTGTCGTAGAAGCGCAGGCCGGCCAGAGCGCCGTGCTCGTGGACATGACCGTCGACAAGGGCGTTGAACACAAACTGCGGGTTCTTGCGGTTGTTGCGTATCTGTCCCTGGTAGGTCAGGCGGTCGCCACGCTGCGTCAGGTTCAGCCTGATGGTATCGATGCGGGTTGAGTCGTAGTTGAGCGAATAAAGATGTGCCTGTCCGTTGATGCCCGTTTCAGGCGAGGTGGTAATATCGGCAAACAGCTCCTTGAAGTCAACTTCCTTGGTACGCAGGATATCGGCAATGGGGTTGCCGCGCCCTGACTCTACGTGCAACTTCATGGTAGGCAGCAGGCGCTTGATAGCCTGCTGGTCGATGACCTTATTCTTATATTGCGCAGTCACGGAGTCGAGCAGCGTCGTGCCTTTCTTCAGCAGCGGCTCGTAGCCACCCCGGGCATCGAGCTTCACGATGAAGTCGCCGCTCTGGATCCGAGCCATCGTTGTGTCGCGGTTGGTGCGCAGCAGCAGGCCGAGGTCTTCGGGGTGATAGGTGGCCTTGTCGTCGGTAATATAAAGGTGGCTGAGACGGCCCTTCAGCTCATGGCTCTGCTTCATGTCAGAGTGTAAGGTGACGCTGCCGCCCATGCCGATGGTCAGCGGCTCGTCCGACAGGCGCAGGGCGTAGAGGTCGGCACAGTCGATGTGGGGCGTGATGGTGGCCTCTATCTGCTTGGTGCTCAGGAGGGCGTCGATGCCTAAATGGCCGTCGAACAACTCGTTGTGGCCGGTGAGGGTTCCAATGGCGCGGCCGTTCTGCAGGGTGGCGTCGGCGGCAATGTCCTGCAGGTTCCAGTGGCCGTACTGCAGCTGGTGGATGTTGGCCTTGATGTCGGCGTGGCTGCGGTTCGACAGCAGGTCGGTTCCCCTACCCTTCGCCTTGATAGTGGCCGACAACAGGCCCAGCGAGTCCTTGGGCATGAAGTGGCGCAGGTTCAGGTTCTTGACGGTGGCGTCGATGTCGTAGGTCATCGGTGCAGAGGGCGGAGTGCAGACCGTGCCTTTGGCTTTGATGGTTCCGCTACCCTCTGTCAGCGTAGCATCCACGTCATATCGGCCGCCATTGGCCTTGAGATTTCCGCTCAGCGTCATGCCCTTCGGAATACGTATGCCGGCAGACTTCGGCAACAGTTCTGAGACGAAGCCCAGGTCCTGACTCTCAGCCTTGAGGTTCAACTGTCCGGTCAGCTTGTCGAGGTCGGTGATGTTGTGGGCCACGCCGTCGGCCTTGAGGTGCATGGCTGAAGGCAGGTTGATGTCGAGCCCCGTAAACTCCATGCGCTGCAGGTTGCCGTTCAGCGAGCCTTTGATGCTCAGCGGGTGGTTGGGGTACTGGCGCGTGAACTGCTGAGGCAGCCCGCCTGCAAAGCGCATGAGGTCCTGCTTGCCAATCTGGGCATTCAGGCGGGCACGCAGCTTGCCGGGGTTCTTGTCGTCGGCCACGTTGAAGTCGGTGCTCACTTCGGCCTCGATGTCGCTGTCAGCCGTTCGTAGCTTCATGTGGGGCAACTCGACGTGTGTAAAGGCTGTGTCTAAGCGCACGCCGCCCGTCAGTTCGCGAATCTCCAATCCCGACTTCTCCTTCAGCGCCGTTTCGCGGACGTAGAAGGAGGTGCCCTCCGGGCCGTAGTAGATGGAGTCCACGCCGAGCCGTATGTCTTTCAGGTCAATGTGGCTGTAGTCCAGTCCCTCGACGGGCGGCTGGCTGTTGTCGTCGTAGCTGAGCTGGCCGTCGTGCCAGTCGAGGCTCCCCACTTTGTAGGTGCCTGTGCTGAGGTCGATGTCGGCCTCGCGGGCTACGGCGTTACCCATATAGGCTGCAATGTTCAAGGTGTCGCCCGGCATGTGGACCTTCACGTCGGTGCGGGCTATGCTCAGGCTGTCGGCATTGATGCGCCACAGCGTTTCGGTGGTGGTCGTGTCGACGGCTGCCGTGTCGCTCAGGGCAATGTCGAGGCTTGAGTCCGCGAGCCGTGCGCCGTTCACCTCAGCCGTACCCTGGTCGAGGTCGATGCCGTCGGAGCGCAGCCACAGTTCGCCGATATGCCCTTTGACGCGCAGGTCGCTGATGAAGCCGTTGGTGTTGAGCTTGGCGTCGCTGACCGACAGCTCGTTGATGACCACGCGCTTCTTGAAGAGCGGCCGCAGCTGCACGTCGACTGACAGATGGCCAACGTCGGCCAGCGTGTCGCCCTCGTGGATGGCACGGAAATTGTCAATACCCAAATCCAGGGGCCATTCCAGCCTGACGGTGCCCACGGTGATGTCCATGCCCGTCTTCTCCGACGCGATGGCCGCCACCTTGTCGGCCGCCCAGTTCTGAACGGGTGGCACGTAGAGCAGTCCTGCAAGGATTAGGAATAGCAGCACCGGTGTCAGCAGGATGACAGCGGCCCACTTCACGACCTTTTTCATGTCTGGGCGGGCTGGTAGTCTTTGGGTGAGCAGCCTTTATAGAGTTTGAAGTTTCGGTAGAACGACGACTGCGACGAGAAGCCCGACTGGCTGGCCACCTCAGCGGCCGGCAGTTGGGGCTGTTGCTCCATGAGCTGGCAGGCATAGTCGATGCGCTGGTGATTGATGAAGTCGGCAAAGGTGGTGCCTATCTGCTCCTTCAACACCCGCGAGACGTAGGTGCGGTTTGTGTGCAGCAGATTTGCCACGTCAGTAATCTTCAGGTCGGGTTGCAGGTATAGCTTGTTGCGGCTGACGGTGTCGGTCAGCTTCTGTTGCAAGTCAGCCATCTTGTCCTGCTGTATGCTTTCCTCCTCGGCATCCGTATCCTGCGTGTCCTCAGTTATCTGCATATCGCACAGCAGGTCGCTGACGGTGAACTTCTGGTGGTAGCCGGCATAGCCTAACATGAACTGTAGCACAGAGAACACCAGCGACGGAACGATCAGCAGCCACAGCGAGTCGGCAAAGCGGTAGCGCCCAAGCAAGTTGGCGCCGAACGACATGAAAGAAGTTACCACAAACAGCAGCAAAATGGTCGTCATCAGGTGCAGCCGTTTGTCATCGGTGTCAGCATAGCTGGCCTCTACGCTCTCATTGTATTGTCGGATTTTGCGCAGTCCCAGCACCAAAATGGGAGGAATCTGGAGGGCGAATATTATCTTGCCAACATAATGCACAACGCCCTGCCACCACATCAGTCCCTCAAGCCCAGCCATCTGATTACGGTAAAGGTAGGTCTCGATGAAGTTCAACGTCTCAACAGGCGACATCAGAACGTAGAGCATCCCCACCGTCACGCCTACCAGCAGGGCTGGAGCCAGCAGCAGCCACTGCCAGCGGTGATTCCATGCCGGCTCGGTGATTTCCTTGATGTACATGAAGTATAGAGGAAATACGGCCAGGTTGGACATGACGTAGATCGTATCGGTAAAGGGCATCAGCGCCGTTTGGTGGTTGAAGAAGATATAATGCCCGGCGTAAAGCAGCGCTGCCGTCACCATATACGTCAGAAGCCGCCTCTTGGCTGTCTGCCTGTTACGGGCGACATCAATCAGAAGCAGCACCGACCAGAATGTACAGACGTACATTGGCATCGACGTTATGAGATTCTCTAACATAAACTGCTTGCAAAGATACGCTTTTTTCCCGTTAGCTGCAAAGAATTGGAAGAAAAAATACCAAGTCCCCTTAAATTGACGTGTTTTTTCAACCGCTCCGTTCCTGCCTCAGAGTTTGCTCCGGGTAAACCATAACTTTGCTCCGAGTAAAAGCCAGGCTTACTCCGAGCAAACTCTCGGCCTTTCGGCAGTCTGGCCCATCACACCTCCTAATCTTCTGACAATAAGTTCATTGTGAATATGGGAATAGCTGATTGTGAATTTAGGAATGTTAAAGTTTGTGTAAATTGTGAATTTGGGAATATGTTTTGTGATGATGGGATAGCGGTCTCGGATAATATATCTAATTTTACGCCATAAAACCTAAAAACAACTAATGATTATGAGAAAAAAGCTACAATTACTATTCACTCTGCTGCTGGCTTTGCCGATGGGAATACAGGCACAGGGAACAACGTGGACTGAAGCCACGCAGCTGCCGTTAGGGCAGGAGAAGAGCGGACAGCTCTCGACTGACAGGAAGACGGAGTTCTGGAAGTTTACCGTCACCACCGACGGTGCTGCCAAGATTGTCATTACGCCGGGAAGCGGCCTGCGTGTCCAAGACTTGCGGTTGTACTACTACCAGAGCGACGGGTCGAACTACTGGGAGCGCACGTCGAACAACTTCTGGATAAACCCCAGCTGGTATGAGGGCGAACTGAAGGTCCCCGACATGGCTCCCGGCACCTATCTTCTCAAGGTGACGCATGGTGAGGGCGCGGCGCAGTACACCATCAAGGTGGAGTTTACGCCCAGCACCTACGCGAATAATAGCGAGGTTGACGGCTGGGACCCACGGTCCGACAAGAAGCCCTGCACGCTGCCTTTGAACCATACCGTGCAAGGGCATCTCGGCTATGGCTACGCCAAGGGCAGCGAAGATGATGAGGACTGGTACACGTTCACCGTTGCCGACGACGGTGTGGCCAACATCAAGATCATCCCCGAGAGCACGCTCCGCATAGAGGACCTGCGCCTCTACTACTTTCAGAGCGACGGCACGAACTACTGGGAGCGCACCGACCATAACTACTGGATCAACCCCAGCTGGTATGAGGGCAACCTGAACATACCCAACCTGGCTCCCGGCACCTACCTCGTCAAGGTGAAGCGTGGCCAGGGCTATGGCGGCTACGAGCTGACCTACACCTTCACGGCCAATACCTACGCCAACGACCACGAGCCCGACGGCTGGAACCCACAGGCAGACGAAAAGCCCGGCACACTCCCCCTGAACAAGACGATGCAGGGACACCTGGGCTACGGCTACCAGAAGAGCAGCGAGGACAACGACGACTTCTGGACGTTCGAGGTGAAGCGCGATGGTGCCGTCAACATCAACATCAAGCCTGGCGAGAACCTGCGTATTGAAGACCTGCGCCTCTACTACTATCAGAGTGACGGTAAGAACTACTGGGAGCGCAAAGACCACAACTTCTGGATCAACCCCAGCTGGTATGAGGGCAACCTGAACATACCCAACATGGCTCCTGGCATCTACCTCGTCAAGGTGAAGCGTGGCCAGGGCTATGGCGGCTACGAGCTGACCTACACCCTTGAACCTCAGGCATACAAGAACGACGCCGAGCCTAACAACGACTGGAAAGAAGGTCGCGACAACAACTATCTGGCCCGCGGACAGGAGAAGCAGGGACACCTGGGCTACGGCTATCAGAAGAGCAGCGAGGACGATGTCGACTTCTACCGCATCACCGTACCCTGCGACGGTAAGGTGATCCTCACTTACACGCCAACCGATGTCAACAGCCACCTGCGCGTCGACGACATCCGCTTCTACTATATCCAGAGCGACGGCTCCAACTACTGGGAGCGCACGTCGAACACTTATTTTATTAATCCCAGCTGGTATCTGGGCACGCTGACCGTTCCCGATGTGACTTCCGGCGACTACCTGGTGAAGGTGAAACGCGGCGAGGGCTACGGTGCCTACTCGCTGAAGTATGACTTCGAACAGGACCCGCTGCCCGACGACGGTCAGGCAGAGAACGACTGGAAGAAGCCAACGAAACTGGCAAAGGGCAAGACTCTGTCAGGCCACCTCGGCTACGGCTATGCTAACGGTAATGAGGACAGCGAGGACTGGTACGAGGTGACGATGACCAGCACCGGCACGCTGACCATCAACATCCAGCCCGGCGACAACCTGCGCATCGACGACGTGCGCCTGTACTACTATCAGGCCGACCGATCTAACTACTGGGAGCGCACGCAAGGCAACTTCCACATCAATCCAAGCTGGTACTTGGGGTCACTGGTTACTAAAGACGTGGAGGCTGGTGACTACCTGATTAAAGTACACCGCGGTGAGGGACGTGGCAACTACCGCATATCGTTCAACGCCGACCTGACCGACGTGGAGCCTGCCAAACCACTGGAGGATGAACCGTACGACCCGCAGCCCGGCTACGATGACGACACCCCGACGCCCGGCCCCGACGACCCTGGTTACGACGTCATCGACGAATTCACGCTGTGGTACACGCTCGACACGGGCGGCACCGTGGGCTATAAGCTCTCTGAGAAGCCTCAGGTACGCCTGCTCGGCGCCGAGACCACCGTCACGTCGAGCCGCGGCGTGATGACCTTCGAGACTATGAAAATCTGGAAGTTCACGCTCAATGCCGGTGGCACCACGGCCATCGAAGAGGCAGTTGCCCCCGTTCAGTCCGAGGCTGAGGGCAGCGTCAGCCGCGGCGACGACGCCCTCGTATTTAGCGGCTGCCGTCCCGGCGAGCCTGTCGGCATCTACACCACCGGCGGCCGTCTCGTCAGCCAGCACCGCATCGGCAGCGACGGCAGCCTGGAGCTCTCGCTCGGTACGCTCCGTCCGGGCCTGTACATTGTGAAAGCAGGAAGTGTCAACATTAAATTCTTGAAGAAATGAAACCAACCAATATCATCATATCAGCAATGACGGCCCTGCTCCTGACGACAGGGCTGACAGCCGCCCAGGCTCAGGGCATACGCGTACATTATAAGAATGGCAACACGGTCGACATACCTGCCGCACTCTTCGACCACATGTCGCCGGGCTACGTGAAGAATACCGATCCCGATATTCCTGACATTCCCGACAATCCCGACACCGGCGATGATTTCAGGGTTGACCCCCTCGACATCAGTTCACCGTTCGTCAGCATTCTGAAGGATGCGGGTATGCCCATCTACACAGGCTCCAGTGCGCCTACACTCGACGGCACATTCAGCCTGAAGCCCCCCAAGCTCGTGAAGTTCTGGAGCACAGACCCAGAGGATGCTGACCTGGATGACATCGTCGAAAATGCAGAGTTGGTCGTCAAGTTCGCCGGACAGTCGGGCAGCAATGTCTATGTCGATATGTACGCCATTGACGAGGATGGTACCGACTACGCCATCGGTTCGTCGATGTATCAGGGTACTCAGGGTATAAAAGCTCATATTACCGGTTCGGGGAGCAATTTTACCGTCGGCTTCGTTGTGACTACCGAGATACCCTCATGGGGCATCTTCATCCGCCTTGCCTACATCATGTCGGGCGAGGTTAGCGGCGGAACGCTGAAAAACCTCTACATTGCCGAGGCCTCGCTCGACGAGAACAACAATATCGAGGAATATGCCATCGGCAAGGACGGTGACGGCACCAGTCCCGCCACTACGTGGAATCCCAGAATCTATACCGACGACAGCCGAAGCTTGACGGCAACAAAGTTGGCCCGCCGCCTGATGGCCAAGAGGGCTGCCAGCGAGGAATACTCCTACACAATCTACAAGACCGACGGCACTGAGTTGAAGGTGTCGCAGGACGAGCTTGACTACGTCGAGACCTATGAGGCTGAGTTCGACGACCGTATTACGCAGCAGATTCCGCAGGAGTATCTCTCGAAGATGGCCACCCACATGCCCATCTACGATGGCAGCACGCCACCGGCCGTTGACGGCACGTTTGCGCTGCATCCCGTAGAAGTGGTCTTTGCGTCGGACAATTATCATTCGAATAACATAGCCGACCTTTACCTGCATTTCTTTGACCAGAATTCCGTGAAGAATACCATCCTGTACGAGGACAAGACCTTAGACGGCGGTGGCGAGAAGACAGAAATGATTATTATGGGGCAGGGAGACAACTTCACGGTCTTTGCCGTTGTTCCCGGCGCCGAGCCCGAAAATAATATCACATACAAGATGGCGACTATCATTTCGGGCACCATGACGGCCAACGGTATCAAGAACTGCTATTATGCGATACTGATGGTAGACAAGGTGGATCCTAATGAAAAAATAATGAGAGTCGGCACGTACCGTATCTTCAAGGACGGCGACGGTCTGGCCTCCCCGTCGTCATGGTCGGCGCGCAGCTCCGTCCGCGAGGTTAGCACTGACGTTTCTGCCTCAGTCATCTCAGCGAAATAAAAGTCACCCAACCTTATACGACAGGCGGATTGCCAGGCAATTCGCCTGTCATAGTCTAAACAAAACAGCAATATGATGAACAGAATAGCATTATCCATCGTCAGCCTCCTGGCATGGCCGCTGCTCAGCACGGCCGCCGTGAAGCCCGTCAACGCGGCTCACAAGAAAACCGTGAAGCGCATGGAGCGCACCACTCGCCGAACCACGCGTGCCGACGCCACCCGACAGGGCATCAAGGCGACGCTTAGGTACGAACAGACAGCCGATATGCCGACGCCGCGTATGGCTCACCAGGTGTTGCCCTCAGGCGACGGCTTCGTCGTGGTTGGCGGGCGCACCACCGGCTTCCAGCTGACCAAGACCGCCGAGTTGTGGCAGAACGGCACGTGGACGAGCCTCAACATCGACAACGCCCACGACGGCGCCTTCTCCGTTCGTCTCGGCGACGGGTGCTACATGGTTGGCGGCGGTTTTTCCAAGGCAGGCGGCTCGGGCCAGAGCCGTGCCACCGATATCTACAACCCGCAGACCCGAACTTTCGCCCCGGGTCCGCAGCTGACCGTGGCCCGTGCCCAGAGTATGGCCATTAACGTCAACGGTAACGTCTACGTCAGCGGCAACTGGTATGCCGACGACCCGACGATGGACCTCTACGACGGTATGTCGTTCAAGGCGGTGAGTGAGACAGACGGCCGCTCCAACCCCTATATAATGGCCGACCGTGAGGGCTGCGTCTATGTGCTGTCAGCTTACGACACGTATGGCGGGAGCTATGGTTTCTACACCGATGAGGACGGCGACCAGCTGCTGCTGGCCGACAGATATTCCCCATCTACGGGTGAAACAAGGTACTTCGGACTGCCATTCTCGCCGGAGTCGTTTCCTATGGGGCTGCCCGACGACACGCGCCCTTCCGACTACCACATCACCTACGACGGCAATAACTGCTACCTGATGCTGATCAAGACGACCGACGGCTACAAGCTCTATATGCTCGACCTTGATGACTCCCAGCTTTATGTGTTCAGCTCGTTCGACATCCCTGCTGCCGACGATGCCGGGAAAGCCATCACGTGGCGCGGCGGCGTGTTGGTCAACGAGTCGCGGAAGGAGGCCTACCTGATAGGAGCCAGCGGCACGATAGGCAATCAGACGCTCCACGTCATCAGCCTGAACTACGTCAGCGATGACTGGACCATCGCCTCGGCCACGGGCTTCAAGCACAACGTGCTGACAGCGTCGTGGGCTGTGCTTGCCGACGGTCGCCTGGCTTGCACGGGTGGTGGCATCAAGGACAATACCGACGCCCAGCGGACGGCATACCTCATCACCCCGACGGTAGCCGGACATGGCTATGAAGACACACCCGACAATCCCTCGGCAGGCGGTCCTACTCTCATCGTTTGGCTGAAGTCGGGCGAGAAAGTCAGCTACGAACTGGCTGATGCTCCTGTGACCTCATTCTCGGATGGCAAGCTCATTATCAGCACAAACAAGGCTACCATTTCATACGAACGGAAAAACGTACTCCGCTACACCTTCGAGAACGTGGTGACCAAGGGTATTGAGCTGATGCCCGGCGAGCGTCGTGTTGAGATAAACCGCGAGGGCGATGAAATTACCTTCCGCGGACTACCCGTAGGAAGCTATGCCAGAGTCTACTCGGTCAACGGTATGCTTATTGAACAGCGCAGGGTGTCTGATACTCAGCCCCAGACCATTTCTCTCCAGAACCGCCCCAACGGCGTGTATATTGTGAAGGCAGGAACAGAAACCATTAAACTGATGAAGCGATGAAGACAGACTTTAGAATACAGAACTGGCTGCGCTGTGCAGTCATCATGTTCCTTGCTGTGGCTGGCAGTCTGACTGCTTCGGCACAGGAGATAGAGGGTGGCGAGGCATTCTATATCTACCAAAACGACGGACATTTCGACGGTTTCTTCTACGACCAGGTAAAACAAATCAGGTACTCGCGTTTCGACACGCTGGGTATTGAGCGTAGTGAGTACGTCTCGCAGGAGATTGTCACAGAAGACAGCGTCTATCGCATCATGCTGACGGCCATCGACTCCGTGTCGTTTGTACAGCCTGAGATACGCTTTGCCAAAGGTGTGCGCTTCATGCGCGACGAGGGCATGATGGACTACTATGTGACGTGTACAGACATGGACTTGGTTTTCGACATCTCTATGCCTAAGACGCTGCGACCGAACGTGGGCGATGTGTTGTCATGTACAGAATTGGAGGGCCATGAGGGAGCCTTTGTTGGAAAGGTGGCCAGTGTGAAGGAAAAGGACGGTTCGCTGGTTGTGGAGTGTGACTATGTAGACGAACTGAGCGATGTGTTCGACCAATTCATTACCGTTGAACAGGTACAGCAGGTAGAAACACCGGAGGGTAGCAGGATGCGCCGTCGCATTGCCGGCCTGAACGCCCCGAAGCGTATTGATGGTAATTTTAACGTGAACTTGTTCCAGGCCTCTACTGACATGGAGGCAAACCTTTATCTGGCCGAGAAGTGTAAGGTTGGCTTTGGCATGCACTTGGGAATGGCGATGGCTGTGAAGGCAGTCTATAACTGTACATGGGGGGAATTCTATATTAAGACCGAGTTGCTCAGCCAGTTCGATGTAGGAGCAAAATTCAGCTTTGACGGACAGATAGACCGTACCTTCGAACCTGACAACATTCCTGGTCTTGGTGCTCTGATAGCCCGTTTCTCAAGGGTGCCCTTCCCTGCCAACTTCCCGATGATGTATATCGAGGTTGTACCTAAACCGGTCGTTCGTGTGGAGGGACACTTCAACTTGGCATACGGTTTCAGTCGACAGACCAAGATGCTGGCCATGTCGATGGAGATTATGGACCACTCGCCTTATCTGACGTTCCGGGCCAACCTTAGTAATGCGGGACTGTTGATGCCTGTAGAGACGAGCACAGAGCGTAATGTGTCTCTTACTGCTGAACTTAACGGAATGGTGCATCCATGCATGAAGTTCCCTATAAACATCGGTAATGAGTCATGGATGCAGTATCTTGCCGAGTTCAAATGCGGCAACGACCTCTTTGTCGGTCCGAAACTCACTGGTAGTATTAGCTATGACTTGCTGAAAGACAATGACAACATCTATGATACGTTCAAGGATGCCAAACTCAACTTTACCCTGGTTCAGTTCGACGATGAGTATGGAGCTACGTTCAAGGCCTTTAAGAAGAAGTGGGAACTGAAGGAGACGAAGTCCTTTGGATACGGCAGTATGGACTTTACCCTTTTCCCGAGCATTTCTGACATGAAGGTCGAACTGTCTGGCGATAACGAGGATGTTGTGAAGTGTCAATACAAAACCGAGGGCGATGTGTTCTACCCCCAGAAGTTAGGCGTCGGCCTTTATACCAAGGCGAATGAGGATGATATCGAGTATACCAAACTCTATAGGTCTAAACTACGCGATGAATTGTATTTCATGAACACCTTCAACAATGTCGATGTCGATATCACCAATATAGATGCGGGAGAATACAGGGTTCGACCGTTAATTGTACATGCGCTATTGGGATATATCCCTGTTTACTCCCAGGAGCAGGTGGTCATTATCGAGCCAAAAGAACTGACGCTCAAGCCCGAGGAAATTACTGCCGAAGAGGAGGGTGGTGAGTTTGTCGTCACTCTTGTCTCGAAGCAAGACATGCCCATCACCGCCAATCCCAACGACAACTGGATTACCACTGAAATAGTCGGGCCTTCTGGTGGCGAGAAGTATCGTGTAATGAAAGTCAAGGTTGCGGAGAACAATACCGATGCTTATCGTACGGGAACCGTCACCGTGCGCCAGCGGTACAGTCAGACCGAATTTGTTGAAAAGACACTCACTGTCAAGCAATACGGTGGCCTGCAGCTGTCTCCCTCGTTGCTGGTTATCCCCAAGGAGGGTGGCACTAATACCGTCAACATTCTGACATCGATGGATCCTGTCACCATCGACCTGAACGACGGCAAGGACTGGCTCAGCTACGACCTCGAAAAGCGCACGCTGACCATCACTGCCAGTGAGAACACCGGCGCACAGCGCACAGCCACCGTCATCGTTTCGGCGTGGAGTAGCAGGCACAACGGCTTCAACACCACCAAGCTGACCGTCCGGCAGGATGGAGCCATCAATGCCTCCGTGCAGCCCTCGGCACTTACCTTCCAGCCCAATGGCGGCACACAGCAGGTGAGCGTCACGCTGGGTGCCGGCGTCACGCTGACCGGTGCTACTGTGAGCGAAGATGCCAAGGACTGGCTTATTGTCGAGAAGGGCACCAGCCATGTCAACATCACGGCGATGCCAAACACCGTGGCTCAGCAGCGTCAGGGAACCGTTTACTGCGAAGTCACCAAGGACGATACCGGCGAAATGGTGGAGATGCCAGTCAGCGTGACCCAGGAGATGAGCACGGCATCTATCAGTCCCGCCTCTCTCTTGTTCGCGGCCAGCGGCGGCGTGCAACAGGCCAGAATTGACAAGGGCAACTTCGCCTACTGCGACGTTCTCAGCATCAGTGACGAAGGTAAGGGATGGGTGAGTGCTACGGCCGATACTGACGGCACGGTAAACGTCACCGTCGAAGCCAACGGCCTGTCCGTGCAGCGTGAATGTACCATCAACTGCTGGGTTAGCAGCGTCAAGAGTCCTTCCTATGAGGAAATGATGATACTGCCCCTCAAGGTAATACAGGAACCGCGCAGTGCGCTGGAGCCTGTCACGCCCGATGGCGACAAGAGCCGGTTCAGCTATATTACATTCAATGCCGAACGCTACGTTGAGTACATCTCTGCCATTGAAGGAAAAGTCGACACCATAGTCCGTATCATGCCGTCCTTCGTATTCAAACCCGACAATGCCCAGTTCACCGTCAAATACGGTAAGGACGTCAACCACTATGAATGCGTTGGTTATCAGGAGTGGTCTTCGAACGATACGAAAACAAGAGCCACCCTGTCGTTCGACGTGGAAAAGAAGACCGACAAGGTGAAAAACGTGCGGTATGTCCAGGATAGCGAGAGCCACCTGTCAATAACTATTTGGGGAGCCACCGGCAATTTGACCAGCAACGCGTCAATGGCGATGACCGTCAATGAGTTCCCGTTAGAGGTTAACGGTCGGTCTTACAAGCATGGTAAGTACACCATTGCCGACGGCCTCCTCTTCAGCAGTTTCAACGCCGTGCAAGATGCGAGAACAACTTACACCCTCAGCGAACTTGGAAAGGAAATCTATGGCGAAGAGGGTATTGATCCTGTCAGTGAACATGTCACATATCAGCCTTACAACGACCCAAGGGACTATGTGGAGATATACATATCCTACAAGGAGGGACAGGGCGAGCCCATTGACCTGGATTGGCCCGAAAGTGAGGTTATGGCAAGCCTGAAGAAGGACGGTATGCCCGTCTACGAGGGAAACAATCCACCGGAAGTCAGCGGAACCTACCAACTGTCGCCCTTCAAGCTCGTGGCCGACCCCACGGGTAATGCCGGTGCAGAGATGGCGGAAAGTGGACTCGACGGCGTAGTCCTGAAGTTCAGTGGACAAGCTGACGGAGAAATTAGTGTCAGCATGTACTTCACTGCAGAAGGCACGGCCAGTGCGGCTGATGATGAGATGAAGGGACTTATCACCGGCAACGGCAATCAGTTCAGCATCTGCGTGCCTGACGGCTATGGTGGTGCCAACATCATCTCAGGCGTGATAGAAAACGGTGCCATCAGCGACCTTCACTTAGCCTCCTGCGATATGAAAAAAGCAGGCCAGCACGTAGTTCTGACGGACGACGACGGCTACAGTTCAACAACCACCTGGTCACCAGGAAATGACGAGTAACAGAAATCTTCAGATATTAAAAAAGGATATGAACAAAGCAATTAGACTACTGATGGCCATCCTGTTGGCGCTGCCACTACAGAGCACGGCCGCCGTTAAGCCCGTCAACGCGGCTCATAAGAAAACCGTGAAGCGCATTGAGCGCACCACCCGCCGTACCACCCGTGCCGACGCCACCCGACAGGGCGTCATGGCAACACTAAAGTATGAGAAGCTGCCCGACATGGCCAGGGGCCGCATCGACCACCTGCTGTTCCCGACCGATAACGGAGGCTTCGTCGTCGTGGGCGGCACCACCACCGACAGGAATCTGGTGACCGTTGCCGAACTCTGGCAGAACGGCAGCTGGAAGACCCTGCCGCTCAGCGCGCCCCACGCCGACGGCTTTGCAGCCAAGCTCAGCGACGGACGCTTCATGGTGGGCGGCTGCAAGACGGGCCAGCAAGCCCTCAGCGTGGCCAGGAACACCGATATCTTCAACCCTGCCACACAGTCGTTCACCGCAGGCCCCGACATGACCATCGGCCGCGCCGGCTGCAAGGCCATCACCGCCGGTGGCAAGGTCTTCGTCAGCGGTAACAGCGGCGGTGGCCGCGACAACGCGATGGACTGCTACGACGGCTCGTCGTTCAAGGGCGTTGGCGACATGGACGGCCGCTACCATCCCTACCTGTTCCACCTGCCCGACGGTCACATCATCTCGATGTCGTACTTCGACAACAACGAGGAGCCCATAGAGCTCTACACCTTCAACGACGGTTCGAAGGCGCTGCTCGCCGACTTCTACGACATGTCCACCGGCGAGGTGCAATATACGGCCACGCCCTACGACGACACGCTCATCCCCGCGCCCCTTCCCGCCGACATCAGCAGTTCCGACTACCACTTCACGCAGGGCGGCATGAACTTCTACATGATTCTCGCTGGCATGATAGACGAGACGCTCGAGGACGGCTACCGCTACGTACTGCTGTTCTACTGTGCCGAGGAGGACGAGACCTACATGTTCAGCAGCCTGCAGATACCCATGCGCCATCCTGAGACCGGCGCCAGCATCGACTACCGCGGAGGCGTCATCGTCAACCAGGCCCGCCAGGAGGCTTACATCATCGGCCACAGCGGCTATTACGAGGATGAGACGCTCCACATACTCAGTTTCAACTACGTCACCGAGGAGTGGACACTCGCCTCGGCTCCTGGCTTCAACCACGACCTGACCGAGACGGCCGCCTGGACGCTGCTCAGCGACGGGCGCCTGGCCTGTACGGGCGGCGTTGTCCCGTTGGGCAGTCCCTCTGCCGATGCCTACATCTTCACCCCGCCGGTGGCTGGCATGGGCGACACCGAGCCCGACCCCGGCACGATGGTCGACCGCAACTTCCTCGTCATCGAGACCAAGGACCACGTGCAGACCACCTATATGCTCGCCGAGAAGCCCGAGGTGCGCTTCGAGGGCACCAACCTCCGCGTCGTCTCGGCCAAGGCCGATGTCACCTATCAGCTGACCGACATCCTGCGCTTTACCTACGAGAAGCGCAGCGTGACGGGCGTCAGCGAGCTGCAGTCAGCCCCCGCCACCGTCGACTATGAGGACGGCGAGCTTGTCATCAGCGGCATCAAGGCCGGCGCTGCCGTCGGCGTCTACTCACTCGACGGTAAGCTCGTTCGCCAACTCACGGCGCAGCATGCCGGCACCTACCGTCTGTCCCTCTCCGCTCTGCCCCGTGGCGTGTATGTCGTGAAGGCCGACAACGTAACCTATAAAATCATGAAGCGATGAGAAACTTTGTTTATAGGCTGTTGGCTGTTGGGTGTTTGGTGTTGGGAGGTGGCATCCTGCCCGCCAGCGCGCAGCAGGCCCAGGACGCACTCTACATCTTCCGAAACGACGGACGCTTCAATGCCTTCTTCTTCGACGACATTGAACGCTTCGAGTATTCGAAGATTGACACGCTGGGCGTAGAGCACGAAGACTACGTCGTGCAGGAAGTCTATGCCCTCGACACCATCTTCCGCATTCCCATCTCGGCCATCGACAGCGTGGCCTTCGTCACCCCTGAGACCGTCTACAAGAAAGACGTCATCAAGGCCAACCCGCTCATTAGCGACTATGTCGTGGCTTCCGACTCGGCCAGCTGGATACGCCTGTCGGCCAGCGTCCCGACTAGTATGCTGCCCAAGAAGGGCGACAAGTGGCTCATCGAGGAAAACAAAAGCCCGCTGCTGCCAGGAGGCTTCGGCGGCCGCGTCACGTCGGTCGAGAGCGGCGGTGGCGGTTACACTATCACCACCGAACCCCTGCAGCCTGAGGAAGCCTTTGAGCGGGCTATGCTCAAGATGGCCGTTGGCACGCAGAACCAGGCCAATGCCCGTCGTAGCACCAGGTCGCTGTTGTGGGGCTCCGAGGAGCCCATCGTACTTGAACCGATGGGGGCTGAAGTTGGTCTGACTGGTTCGAAAGACCTCATCAACGATTTCGACATCTACTCCATGTCTGCCACCCCGTTGGGCTCCATAAAATACTACATCGAGCCCACGCTGCATGCCCGTTCCTTCCTGAGTGTCGACCCGCTGGCAGGCGTACATATCGATGGTTACATCGGCGCCGACGCATATATTGAGTACGGTGGCAAGATATCGGGTACCCTGGCTTCGCGTCTCGACCTGCCCTTCCCCCACAAACTGACATGGTTTAGGAAGTCTATCGGCGAAGGCACACCTATCTACGCTAAGGCGCTGTGGAAGGTCGGCATCTTCGTCGAGGGCTCTGGCAATCTCGAGATGGAGTCCATCTACACCGGTACTTACCACGCGATGGCCGAGGCGGGCTACCACAAGCCTGTGGGTTTCAACATCGGCGAGTGGTCAGGCGATACCGACATGTCCGTCGACCCCAAGACGTATGAGTTGAAAAAGCTTACGGTGGGAGGCGCCTTCACCGGCGGTGTGATGCTCGAGGCTGGACTTGAGTGCTTCAATCCCCTCATCAGTGGTATATCGGGCGTTGGCCTTCGTTTGGAGGCAGGCCGCATTCTCGAGTTCAAGATTCCCGTGACCGACATCTCCGAGGACCTGCCGTTGACCTATTACACCGACCATACCTACGACGTGCTCGACATCGACGACATCGTCAGCTATGGCCCGTTCGTCTTTGGCAATCCCTATATCAGCATGTACGGATGGCAGAGTAACAAGTTCCAGCGCCGGAAGTTCCTCACCATAGAAGCCGGCGTCGTGCCCCAGATTTCCGAGATGAAGATAAAAGGTTCAGGCAGAAATGACTATATGTACGGAGAGACCACTTGCTCCTACGACATGAGCCGCAACCTGCTGCTCCCCGTGAAAGTGGGCTTCACCGTGCTCGACTGGAAGGACGATGTCTACGCCACCTATTGGCGCCCCGACACCTACTGGAACTTCTTCAGCGGCAAGGAGGTGGAGTTTAGTTTCTTCCCCGACCCCCTGGCCGACGTGGAGACCTCCTACACCGTCCACCCGACGGTTCAGATTCCCGGCTCCCCCCCCATTCTCTGCGATGAGTTTGAGATGAAAGTGGAGCCAGCCTACTTCGACATTTACGACTACAAAGAGATAGAATTGCCCGAAGAGGAGGGAACACTGAACTGGAACGAGCTCTGGGTAGGCACCAACATGCCCAAGGTCGAGATGTCCACCGGCGTCGACTGGGCCACAGCCAGCTGGATGCCGATCAACCGGGTCTTCGTGATGCACTATAAAGCATTGCCCCCGGGCGTCGAGGGCCGCGACTTCAAACTCCACATCGTCGGCAAGAACTCCAAGGGCGAAGTCCTTCTCGTGAAGGATGTTCCCGTGCGCCAGGGACGTATTGTCGTCCAATTCTCGCCCGAGGTCATCGAGGCCGAGGCTGCCGGCGGCACCTATACTGCCAAGATTGTCAAGTCGCCGCTGACAGGTCACCAGGTGAAGCCCGGCGACTCCTTCCTCACGCCCACCATTAGCGGCGACGTCATCACCGTCGAGGTCGATCCCAATCCCGACCCCGAGGAGCGCGAGGGCACAGTCATCGTGTCGGGCGTCACCGTTGGCGGCAAGTATGGCGAGGGCACCCTCAAGGTCCATCAGAAAGCTTCCGAGCAGCCGTTCACCCTCAACCCCGAGAGTCTCGAGGTGGCAGGCTACGACGGCAGCTTCCAGGGCGGCGAACTCAAGCGGCAGATTACCGTCACCTACCCCGTCTCGGCCAAGTCGCTCACCATGAAGAGCAGCGACGAGTCGTGGCTCACGGTCGATGACGGCGGCGGCATCGGCACAGGCACCAACACCTGCACCGTCACCGTCAAGCCCAACACCAGCCTGAAGAACGGCCGCGAGGCCAAGATTACCGCCGAGCTGACCAAGGCCGACGGCACCACCGAGACCAAGACCCTCACCGTCAAGCAGTCGGCCATGAAGCTCGACGTACAGTTAGTGCCCGACGAGGTGACGCTGATGGCCGAGGCCAGCGAGGGTTCCGAGTATAGCGACAAGAAGACCGTTCTGGTCAAGATTACGCCGTGGGACGACATCGTCGCCGCCACCATCAAGAGCCAGCAAGTCAAGCCCGCCATCGAGTGGATAAAGGCGTCGATTGAAGGCAACATCATCACCGTCTACGGTGAGGCCAACCCCGTCAACGAAGAGCGCACCAACTACGTCACCTACACGCTGACACCCGTCTCGGGCGACCCGATTGTGCTCACGCTGACCGTGACGCAGTCGACACCCGTCCCGACGGTGGAGTTCTGCGACGACTACGCGCCGAAGCCCATCTTCCTCGCCGCCGAGGCAGGATCGCAGGCGAGCGTCACGTTCAACTGCCCCAATGTAGACCACATTTCGAACATCCACTGCCTGAACGACTCATGGCTCGGAGGTAGTGCCTCGGGAATGGTTGTCTTGCTGACAGCTACCAAGGACAACACGACCGGAGCAGCAAGGACAGGACAGTTTGAACTGACATTCCTGATGAAGGACGGCACAACTGTGAAGCGCATCTACAGCGTCACCCAGGACGTCGACTCGTCGGTGCCCCACGTCATGCCCACGGCCCTCACCTACCCCGCCAAGGGCGGTACGCAGACCGTCCAGGCGTATGTGGGCAGCAAGTTCAACCGCACGGGCTTCGCCATCAGCAGCGACGGCGAGGACTGGGTCAGCGCCGTGAACTACAGCGACTACCACCTCGAAATCACCGTCAAGCCCAACACCACCGGTGCCGAGCGCACGTGTACCGTCACCGTCTACATGGCCAAATTCGAGGGCGACAACCCCGCCCCGGGCACGAAGACCGAGCCCTTCCCCATCACCATCACGCAGGCGGCCGGCGGCATCTCGGTCAACGCCTGCACGCTCTCGGCCACGGCCATGATGCAGGAGCAGACCACCGGTGCCACCAGCACGAACACCTACGGCGAGAGCTTCGCGTCGCCCAACATCAGCGTCACCCTCAAGGGAACGTCGCTGCACGTCGTGGCTACGAAGAACTACAAGAAGGATTACGACGTCTACCAGAACGTGCTGGAGTTCGACATCACCAGCGTCGGCGGCAACTTCGCCAACTGCAAGGTCGAGAACCTCGAGTTCCGTCACATCTATAACGACACCTACGTCGACTGGACCTCGCCGGGCGTCTACGGCAAGGGCGACGACGTGGCCCTCCAGCTCACCAACCTCCGCTGGCAGGAGTCGAAGAGCAACTACACGCCGGGCGCGAAGTCAACCTTCGTCTTCAGCGGCACGGTTGCCGACGGCGTGAAGTTCGGCAAGCTCACCCAGACCAAGGTGAACTACTCTGAGGACAAGCCCAAGCAGGTGTTCAACTATGTCGAGAACCAGGGCAACAGCGCCATGCTCACCGTCGAGCTGACCATCGACCCCTCGGCACTTAATTATTAACTAAGGAACGCGCAATTATGAAGAAAACAGCGAAAATAATCATCGGCCTGCTGCTGGCGGCAATCGGACTGCCCGCCAGTGCGCAGCGGGCGCAGGATGCGCTTTACATCTTCCGCAACGACGGACAGTTCAACGCCTTCTTCTGGGGCGACATCCAGCGCTTCGCCTACTCGAAGGTCGACACCCTTGGCGTCGAGCACGACGACTACGTGGTTCAGGAGGTCTACGCCCTCGACTCGGTGTTCCGCATCCCCGTCTCGGCCATCGACTCCATCGCCTTCGTCACGCCTGAGAATAAGGTGAAGAGCGACGTGTTCCAGCCTGGCAGTCAGATAGCCGACTACATCGTGGCCAGCGACTCGCTCTACTGGATACGCCTGGCTCCCGGGACGCCTCAGGCCCTCATCCCCAAGAAGGGCGACAAGCTGCTCATCGAGGAACCGAGCCGCTACATTCCTGACGGCTTCGGCGGACTGGTCACCTCAGTCAAGCAAGGTACCGACGGTTACACGGTAAGTACCGAGGAACTCGAGCTGAAGGATGTCTACGACGTGTTGGTTCTGAAGTCGTCCGGCGTACCTCGCGACGGTACAGCCTCGAGCCGACGGGCGGCCAGCGATGCCGACTTCAGCTACGAGACGACCGACCCGATAGAGCTGCCCGCCTTGACCGGGGGAATATCGCTGCTGTCCGGACAGTATAAGATGCTGCCCGACAACACGCCGGTGCAGATTTCGCTCGACGGCTCGCTTGACTTCAGCGGTACGCTGCAGTCGACGGTCGACCTGCGTTGCTTCCTCTATCTGAACACGCTCTGCAACCAGGACCGCTACTACCAGGTTGCGAAGTTCGACAATTCGATAGACGTGAGCCTGGCCCTAACTGGTGCACTGACCGCCCATGCCGACGTGCCCTTCACCTTCCTGAAGGACCTGGTGAAGGAGGGTGCGAAGTATGCACTCAAGGAGGGTGGCAAGAAGCTGGCCGTCGACATGGGACCCTTCTGGGCCGACTTCTCTTTCGGACTCTACTTCGAGGGACAGGGCACGGTGACAAGCAGCTACACGTGGTCGAACAAGCATACCATCAACACCACCTACCAGTACGATCGCAACATCCTGTGGGGCACGTGGGAGGACTTCTATCGCTATAACTACTTCGTTGGGCGCGACACCACTACGTGGACGATTGCTGCTGGCAAGCTCGCCCTCAGCACGGGTCTCTATGCTCAGGCCGAGGTGGCCTGCAACGTACCTATTGTCAAGAAGAAAGGTAGCGTGGCGCTGCGCTTAGACGCAGGACTGAAGACGGAGTTCGACGCGCCCATATTCACCGACGATGCCTACCTGCCTCTTATCGACACCCCGAACCTGTACAGCGACCTGAACTTCGACGAGACGGTCACCCTGTCGATACCCGTCAACCTGTCGTTTGCGGCCAACTTCGGCCAGTGGGCGTGGACGCCAAAGCTATCGTTCTCGCTGATGAAGCCTATATCGTTTGGCATCGTGCCCAACATCAGCACTCTGAAGTGGCACGACGAGAAGTACGAGCCCTACCGCTTCACCGTCGAGTCGCCGGTCTCGCGCAGTCTGATTATACCCGTGCCGATAGGCTTCGCCGTGTTCGACATCGACGACAAGCAGACCGAGGACTTCTGGTACACCAGCTATCTGAACGACCGCGTCCTCAAGAGCTATAAGCACGTGTTCGAGACGCTCGACCCCCGCAAGGACGAGGGGACGGTCTACACCATCTTCCCACAGATACGTTACATGGGCCACCCCGTGCTGGTGGGCAAGGGCGAGGAAATCTCCATCGGCAAGGCCCGCATCGACATCAGCGAGAAGCGCATCGCCGCCACCGAGGACATGTCGCACCAGACCGTCAGCTTCGTGCCCAACATGAAGAACGTCGAGCTGAAGTCCGACGCCTCCTGGCTCACCTTCATCCGTTTCGACAGCCGCGGCGAGCTGTCCGCCTACTGGGAGGCTCTGCCCGCCAATGTGCCCAACCGCAAGGCCACCATCTTCGTCACGGGTAAGACGAAGGACGGCGAGGTGCTCGTCGAGGACAGCATCGTCGTCCAGCAGGCCCGCCTCGTCTTCAAGACCAGTCCCGCGAAGCTGACGTTCGACGCCAAGGGTGGCACGCAGACCGTCACCATCACCGAGACCAACCTGACCGACATCACCGTCGGTGGCAATGGCGACTATGTCCGGGCCACCATCAGCGACAAGACCATCACCGTCACCGTCAGTCCCAACACCGGCTCGCCCTACGACAGCTTCATCACCGTCGAGGGCAAACTGCCTACAGGCGACAAGGCCACGGCCTTTATCGACTTCAGCCAGGACGGCAACTATGAGCCGGGGCCTGCCGAGGGCGAGGCTATTCCGGTGGAGACCTTCCGCTGCAGAATTGTTGCTGACGGATTGAAATGCACTTCGAGCAGCGACACTAACCCCAAACATACACTTGGTATTGGCGAGGGACCTACACCCGAAGCATGGGGCGTGAACTATGAGGACAAAGATGAGGACGAGGATCTCGCACAATACGCACCGCAGCGGGTAAAGGCTGTTGCCACTCAGAAAGCCATACATGTTGTGGCACATGCCGACGACGAGGAGATTACAACGTATCGGGATACAAACTCACCTATCTACGACATGTACCCTCTTGCAGGCAAGCGGACCTACACGCTGGAGTTCGATATCGAGAAGTATCGCAACGACCAGGGGAAACCTGCTGCCCGCGTGACCAATGTTACATTGACCGACGACCGCCGACTGGACTGGGACGATGGCGACTATGAGTTGCACCACCTCTCGGCACAGTTAGACCCGGGTAAACTGCAAACCCAAATTGGCGTTGTTACGGATTTTGACTTTGTTGACGGTAAGATTGTGATTATCCCTATCGGGTATTCCGAAATCGAAGTAGGTAGTTTTGGATATGGAGTCGAAGGACTCGATGTCGGCCTGTGGAACTATGACTTCACCTACCATTACCGTTATTGGGGGGATAATGAGTGGTACAGGTACGATGCTTCGTACCAGCACCAAGATGCCTCGAAGCCGAGCAGCTTCTATATGAAAATAGCATTCCCGCAAGAAGTCCAGCAGACAGTCAAGGAGTGGTTTGAGAAGGCGAACTAACTGTAATTCCTTAATGTAGGATGTAGGAATGTAGTAAATCGCCGCTCTCCCCGATAAATACCGGGGAAAGCGGCGATTACTACATGTAGGTTTCAGAGCGTCTTTCTCGTCCTGGGGGCATCGGTCACAGCAGGGTGTGCTTCAGTTTACGGTACTTCCCTTGTCTGATGCGCGTGATGGCACCGCTGCCGGCGAGCCTTGAGGCCGTTACCGTCGACGTCTTCTTGCTGACACCGTAGATGCTCACGATGTCGTCAAGCCCAAACTCCTCGGGCAGCCGCTCGAAGCAGTCGTCGTACCTCGTGCGACAGAGGCGGAAGCAGGCTGCCGTGTCGCGGTCCTGATCAGCGAAGTAGTTGCGCGCATACTCGCCGAAGAAGCGGTGCTGGCAGTGGTACTGTATGTCCATTACCAGGCGGCACAGCTGGTAGTCCAGGTCGTCGAAGGTGAGCGTTTTCGACTGCTGCCACTCGTCCCAGTGGCGCATCATGATGAACGGCGTAGCGATGCCGATGCCGTAGTAGGCCACGCGCTTCAGCAGCATCTCGTCGGCCTTGTCCTGATTAAATTCGGCAATCTCCATACGCTCGTCCGTCCACTTCCAGGCCACCTCGACCAGCGGCCAGATGGGCAATTCGCCGCTGACGCCGTCGAGCCTGTAGGCCCATGTCTTCAGTGTCTCGTCGGCTATATGGTCTGTCGTCGACCGCTGCTTCAGCTCCATCATCTTAAATCCGCTCGGCGGCAGCGGAATGACGGCCAGGCGCGTAGCCAGTCCCGAGCCGAAGTTCTGCTGTGTCACCTTGCGGTGCAGCGAGAGCGGCGTGCCCGTGTAGACGAAGTTCCAGTAGACCTTGAACAGCCCGCTGACGGAGTCGAGGTTGCCGTAGGCCTGACCGTCCTCCTCGTTGTGGAAGGCTTTCAGCTCCATCGTCGACTTGTCAATCCACTGCCCGCCCTTGCCCATCGACGTGGCATTGTCAAGTTCTGAGTCGTAGGTCAGCATGTGCAGATGCATCTGCTTGCCCTCAACGGTCTCGACGGCATTGTTCATGTCGGTAATGAATACGCCGTTGGCCGTGCGCGCCGGGTGGTCGCGAATGATGACGGTGGGCTTCTTGGGCTTCTCCTTGTTCGAGCCTTTCGTGCGCGTCTCCTCCTTATAGCGGTTTATGGCTTCGTAGCCCATCTTGTCGGCCGTCTTGATGGGTGCCGCTATCTGCTTGTAGAGACGGTTGGCGAACGACTTTCCGCTGGCCGGGTCGCCGATGACGAACACGCAGTAGTTCAGACGGCGCTCCTCCTCGGGGCGGTGGTAGAAGTGGTACCACGTGCGCGTCATCAGCGTGCCGAAGAACGCTGCAGCCGTGAACAAGGCGGCCGGGTAGCCTGCCATCGGCAGTCCGATGAGGGCTTCCTTCAGGCAGGGATAGACGCCCTTCAGCTTGTCTATCTGCTCGCCCCAGTCAGCGAGGGGCAGAATGCTGTCGAGGGCGTTCAGACCGCTCGCTGCTTCAGTGGAGGAAATGCCCGGTTCCCCGCCGTTGGACAGGGGAGGTCTGAGCCCGCACCCCGCCGCCGTCAGCGCCGCGCCGAGCCGCTTGGGCAGGTAGGGACGCATCTTTTCGCTGCAGGCGGAGGCAGCAGTGGCAGCCACGTCCTCGCCGCGCTCGCTGACGATGTCCTGCACCCACGGCAGACTGCGCAGCACGCGCTCCACCTCCTTCGGGTCGTTGTCGCAGATGTAGCGCAGTTCGTAGGCCAGCTTCAGCGACGTCGTGTGGCGGTCGCCCTTCCCCGGCGTTTCTCCCCCAAGCCATGCCTCCACGATCTTCGTGTACGGCACGCCGTGGTAGCCCCTCTCTATCGATTCCCCTCCTGAGTCAGGAGGGGTTAGGGGAGGTCTGAAGTCGCGCTTGTCGTCCTTCTGAATAGCCTCGTTCAGACCCCTCCTAGCCTCCCCTGACTCAGGGGAGGAAATCTGCGCCGAGGATTCCCCTCCTGAGTCAGGAGGGGTTAGGGGCGGTCTGAAGTCGGGCTGGTCGTTCTTCTTAGGAGCCTCGTTCAGACCCCTCCTGGCCTCCCCTGACTCAGGGGAGGAAATCGTGGGCTGACTGTTGCCGCTGCGGTACTGCCCGTTAAAGCGGTCGGCAAATTCCTGGTTCTCGTACGTAAACAGCTCCTCTTCATTCACATAGAGGATGTCAGCAGCCGTCGTCAGGAACGCGCCACGGGCAGCGTCCTTACAAGAAGAGTCGGCCTCAACGCCCAGCATCTTGGCCAGCCGGAGCTGGTTGTCAATCAGGTTGCCCCACTCCGTGCGCGCCTTGAAAACAATCTTCAGGCCGTGGCCCGAGGGCGTGACGTAGACCAGCAGGATGCCGAGGTCGTTCAGACCCCTCCTAACCTCCCCTGACTCAGGGGAGGAACTCAGCGCCGTGGATTCCCCTATTGACTCAGCGGAGGAACAGCCGGATTCCCCTCCTGAGTCAGGAGGGGCGAGGGGAGGTCTGAACAGGCGCTCCGTAAAGCGGTGAAACACGCCGATGGGGTCGTCGATATGGTCCACATCGAGCACCACCAGCCCGTTCAGCTTGGCAAACTTCTGGTTGCGCCACATCGCAGGCCGCGCACCCTCCTTCGCCACCCGCTCCGGGTAGGTGGCCACGAAGATGACAAACGGCAGACGACGTTTCAGCGAGTCGCACCACGCCGCCACGCGCTTCTCGTCCGAGTCAAGCGCCTGATAGGCTTTCGCAGGCCCCGACTTCGACCGCCTCATGCGGCGGTCAAAGTCAAGGAAGTCAGCGTCACTGGCCCACTTCGCGTCGGTCAGCGTGGCCTTCACCTCGCGGTGCTTGGCTACCAGCCACGCCGTCTGCGGACTGCTGGTCAGCTGCCGCCACAGTTCGGGCGTCATCAGCTCCGTAGCTGAGTTATACACCCCCGGCATTACCGCACGGCCGAAAGGCTTTTCTGGTTGATAGCAAAACATATCGTTACCTCCTGTTTTAAGTTAGACAATCTGAATTCCATTTCATTTCCTACAGCGAAGGTCGGAGCCTGAAGGGCGGCGTCGCCCGTCAGCTCGGCAATGAATTTGTCGAGGCCATCGCTTTGCATGAGAGTTTTTAAGCAGAATTTCTTCTGCCCGTAAGTACGTGGCTTTTCATAGTTGCGCGTCTGCCCTGCAGACTGCGCTTTCATTCTTTCAAGTTTTTCCATAAGTTGATTTTGATTTAAGGTGTTAATAATAAAATAATGTACGCGCGAGAAACAGCGTCGCCCGATTCTCCCCCTGAGTCAGGGGGAGTTAGAGGGGGTCTGAACCGCCTCAGTTATTCTTGGCACGGAACAACGCGGAGGGACACTGTAAC
The DNA here is from genome assembly GCA_946184965.1 of uncultured Prevotellaceae bacterium. Classification (GTDB taxonomy): domain Bacteria; phylum Bacteroidota; class Bacteroidia; order Bacteroidales; family Bacteroidaceae; genus Prevotella. The sequence continues at coordinate 37,349 of CAMHHO010000007.1, forward strand.
AGTGGCTCTTTTGTTACATGAACCTTAAATCTACACAACATCCAACACAAATCTTTTCTATTTCGTGTGAGATTTTGGCAGATTTAGGGTTCTTAGGTCGCTTCTTCAGACCACCCCTAGCCCCTCCTGACTCAGGAGGGGAATGAGCTGGTGGTGGCAGTCAGCTGACCGCCGTGGCTTAACCACAATCGGTTTGTATCAGTAAGTCAAAGAACGCCGCCAATCCGCCGATTGACAATGCAAAGTTAAGCATAAGAAAAGACGCGTGCAACTTTCGACATGCGCTATGTCGCATTTTATGTCGCTGCATGTCGCATTTTATGGCTTTCATGTCGCATTATATAGCTCTGCTTTGCTCTTTTGCAGGCTGGCAGTCAGTTGACCGCCGCCAATCCGCCGATTGACAATGCAAAGATAGAGACAAAAAAGTAGTCGCACAAGGAGTGCGGCAAAAGGTTATTAAAAAGTTATTGGCGTGCGTTTAGAGCCGACGCAAGGCAATGCTTGACAGGATAGAGCACGGCACCTACCTCCACCCGAAGACCAAGGGCCACAGGGAATGGAACGATGTCATGGTGAAGCGACTACGGGAATTCTTGTCCTCCGATTATGTAGGTTTCGAGAGTGGGGATGTTTACAGCGTTATCGATGGTACCCAGAATGACTTGGAGGAAGGTTGCTATAAACTCATAGACGGCAACGAGAATACCAAATGGTGTACCACACAAAAGAGGGATGGCATTTACTTCGTGGAGTTCCAGAGAAAGGACGTCATAAACCCGCAAGGCTACTACCTGATCACGGGCAATGATACCAAGACCTATCCCAAACGCAACCCGAAGTCTTGGAAAATTCTGGGAAAGAGGTATCCAGACGACGAGTGGACCACCATCGCAGAAGTGAAAGACTACAGTCTTCCTGCTGAAAACCTGGCGCTCAGAGAGTTCAAACTCGACGTCCCATACAGGTCTATGCAGTATTTCCGCTTCGAGGTGAGCGAGATTGGCGGCGGAGATAGGGTGCGACTGTCCGGCTACGGGGAAACCCTACATTAAAAACCTACATGTAGGAATCGCCGGAAACCCCGTGTTTTACCTGAGAAAGCGGCGATTTACTACAATCCTACATCCTACATTAAGGATTTTACAATTTATAGAAGCAGAAAGGATAGATTATATATATTATATATAATATATATAATCTATAATAATTATTCCTTTAATGTCGGAAAACGCTTAATGTAGTATGTAGTAATGTAGTAATGTAGGTTTCTCCCCCCCCAACCGGTATGAGGAGGCGCCTCGCGCTGACGAGGAGCCGCCTCATGCTGGCGAGGCGGCGCTTCAGACCGGTTGCGACATGCTGCATACGACTTTTAGCCATTCTGATTTGGTGTTTCAAATAAAATGTGTAACTTTGCAGCGTTGTTCGGAAAACGAGAATCAAAAAACTGATAGCTATGAAGAAAGTATTATTCCTTATGCTGATGGTGGCGACGGCCGTTGCCGCATCGGCGCAGACGAAGAAAGTATCAATCCTGGGTGACTCCTACTCCACCTTCCAGGGCGTGATTCCTGCCAACTACTCATCGTTCTACCCCAACGACCGGAACGACTGCACGGAGGTGGAGCAGACCTGGTGGGACCTGTATGTCAAGGCCAAGGGCTACGCGCTGGAGAAGAACGACTCGTGGGGAGGCACCACCATCTGCGGCACGGGCTACGGCCGGATGGACTCCTCGCGCAACAACTTCATTGCACGCGTCGACAGCCTGGGCAGCCCCGACATCATCTTCGTGTTCGGAGGCACTAACGACGCCTGGGCCAACTCGCCCATGGGCGAGTATCAGTATGCTGACTGGACGAAGGACGACTGCCGGAACTTCCGCCCCGCACTGGCCTGTCTGCTCGACATGCTGCAGAAGCGCTACCCGCAGGCCAAGATCGTATCAATACTGAACTCTGAGCTGCACGAGACGGTCAACGAGTCGATGCGCGAGATTTGCAGCCACTACGGCGTGCAGCTGGTCGAGCTTCACGACATTGAGAAGCAGAACGGCCACCCGTCGGTGAAGGGCATGAAGAGCATCTGCGACCAGCTTCTGGAGGCCGGCTTGTAAACTGTACGTTTTTTACTCTACGACGAGGCGCTCGTTCTTGGGATATTTCACCTTGTACTGCAGCAGGAGCTCACGCTTCTCGCCGGGGTTCAGGTTGAGCTTCCAGGTGACGATGCCGTTGTCCTTGTCGCGCTGACCGCCGCTGAGCTCCTCGACCGTGACGCTGATGTCGGCGTTGCGGGCGATGGGCGTCTGGTCGTAGACGCTGAGACTGACGGCCTCGCGGCGGGTGTTGGTGACGGTAATGAGCCATGTGACGGTCTGCTCGCGGTTGGAGCCCAGGAAGCGGCTGGTTGACTTCTCATTGACCTTCGTGCGCTCTACGCGGATGGAGGGGTCGCGGCCCAGCGAGAGCAGCAGGGTGTCGGTGGCCGACGCGGCGTTGAGGCGGCTCTTGCCTACGTAGGAGTTGTCGAAGAATACGTTGGCGTCGCCCTCCAGGAGGTTCAGTTTCTGCCAGTCGGTAGCCTCGGCCACGAGGAATGCCTCCTTGTCTTGTTTCGGATAGGCTTTGTAGAGATAGTTGGCGGGCAGCTGGTAGCGGGCTATCTCGGTGGCAGTGGCCTTGGTCGACGAGGGCAGCGACAGCGGCTGGCCGACGGTGAACTCATAGCCGAAGAGCGACTGCTGCTGACGGACCTCAATAATCTCGCTCTCGGGCTCCTCCTCCACCTCGGCAATATCGAGTCCGGCCACCCTGCCCTGCAAGGCTTCGTCGACGCTTTCGGCCATAGCCATCTTACGCTCGACGACGGCCGCGGCATTGCCGAAGCCGCTCCTGCGCCTCACGACGACGGGCTTCTCGAAGTCGAGCCAGTAGGTGCCTAAGGTGGGGGCGGTGTTCGAGCGGTTGGGATTGGCCGACGACAGCGTGACGCGGGCCTGGGGCCAGTCTTCCTTGGTGTTCTGGAGGATGTTGACCTTATAGGAGAGGTCCAGGGGCTTGTTGATGCCGGTGGAGTAGATGTCGTAGGAGGGATACCAGCTGGCGTTGGTGACGTAGTAGCTGATGGTGAAGGCGGCCTGCGAGGCCTGGGCGGTGCTGACCTTCACGTCGATGTCGTAGACCTCGCGCGACTTGACGCGGCGCAGCGAGTCGAGGCTCTTCTTGACGCGCGCCTGCTGACGCTCAAGGTCCTTCTGCTGGTCGGCCAGCGTCTGGCTGCGCTTCTTCAGCGCGAGCATCTCCTGGGCGTAGTAGTTGTTGAGCTCCTTGATATTGGCCAGTGGCGTGGCCACGGTACGTCCCGCCACCGAGCAGTTGGTCTTGACCAGTTCGGCCTGAGCCTCGATGATCTGCTGCTCGTCGCGCACCAGCTGCAGCTGGCGCTCCACACCGGCCACGGCCTGCTCGGCCTGCGCCAACTGGCGGGCCTGCGCCAGGCTGTCGGCCACGGTGCGCCGATGGCTCACGCCGAGCACTGTAAGCCGTCCGTTGGCCCTCACCTGCAGGCTCTTGGTGTCCATATAGGGCGAGAATCCCGTGAAGGTCACCGTCTGCTCGCCTGCCTTCAGGGCTACGGTCTTGGTTCGTTTCACCTGTGCACCATTGGTGAAGATGGTCACACTCTCCAGTTTTGCAGTCTGCTTTTCCTGCTCTGCGCGGGCGCCGGTCGCCGTGAGGGCGAGGCACGCCAGTAATAATAAGGTGTAGGTCTGTTTCATATCATTATAACGTCGTAACCCGCCATTTATTGCAGCGGCAAAAGCATTTTCCTCAAAACAATTTGGGGATTACGAAAGTTATTCGTACCTTTGCAGCATGGGAAAAGGGAAATTAGCGAAGTTTGCTGACATGGAGACTTACGGGAACGTGTTCCAGTATCCGTTCTCAACCTACGAGGAGCATCCGTTCACGATGCAGGGGCGCTGGCGCAGCGACTACTTCGGCAACGACAACCCGATAGTGCTGGAGCTGGGCTGCGGCAAGGGTGAGTATGCCGTTGAGCTGGCACGCAACTACCCGGAGAAGAACTTCATCGGCGTCGACATCAAGGGCGCACGCATGTGGACGGGAGCCACACAGGCCCTGAACGAGGGGCTGAGGAACGTGGCCTTCCTGCGCACGAACATTGAGATTATCGACCGCTTCTTCGCACCCGACGAGGTGCAGGAGATCTGGCTGACGTTCAGCGACCCGCAGATGAAGAACCCGCGCAAGCGGCTGACGTCGACCTACTTCATGGAGCGCTACCGCCGGTTTCTGACCGACGGCGGCACGATTCACCTGAAGACCGACTCGAACTTTCTCTTTACCTACACGACCTACGTGGTGGAGACGAACGGGCTGCCGGTCGACTTCAGCACCGAAGACCTCTACCACGACGCGCTGTCGGCCGAGAACGTGGAGCCCGCCACGCTGGCCGTGCAGACGTACTACGAGCAGATGTGGCTGCAGCGGGGTCTGAACATCAAGTACATGCGCTGGCACCTGCCCCACTCCACCGCGCTGGCCGAGCCCGACGTGGAGATTGAGCTCGACGAGTATCGCTCGTACCACCGGACGAAACGGAGCCCTTTAAAGGTAAAAAAGTAAAAAGGTAAAAAAGGAAAAAGGTAAAAAAGGAAAAAGGTAAAAAAGGAAAAGGTAAAAAAGTAAAGGAGAGAGATATATGAAGAAGAATTTAGCTGCAATGGTAATGGGGATGGTAAAAGTTGTTTTACCCTTTTACCTTTTTACCCTTTTACCTTTATGTGCCACGGCACAGTCGATGAACGTGAGTGTTGACTCAGTAGGCATGCTGGGCAAGGAGCTGCCCGACAGCGTGCGCTTCAAGGTGGCCGAGCTGAAGATTACGGGACCGCTGAACGGTGCCGACCTGAAGCTGCTGAGCCAGATTGTCACGCGCACGCGTGTGAATAAAAAGGTGATGGGCGAGTGCCTCGTGACGGCCATCGACCTGAGCGAGGCGGTCATCCGTGAGGGCAAGGAGGGCATGCGCACCGAGAACAACACGATGCCCAACGGTCTGTTTGCCGGTGCCAAGGCGCTGGAGAAGGCCATCCTGCCCGAGAACATCATCAACATCGGGCGCAACTGCTTCGACAACTGCGAGAGTCTGAAAGAGGTGACCATCCCCGAGACGGTCATCACCATCGGCTCGAACGCCTTCAGCGACTGCCCCGCCCTGGAGGCCATCAGTCTGCCTAGCTCGCTGACGAAGATTGAGCACGACGCCTTCGAGCAGTGCACCAGCCTGAAGGAGATTGAGATTCCCGAGAACGTGGTCGAGATTGAGGGTAACGTGTTCACGGGCTGCAAGGCCCTGACGAAGGTCGTCATCAACAGCAACAGCATGACCGCCATCGGCACGGCGATGTTCATGGACTGCGAGGGACTGGCCGAGATTACCGTGCCCGAGACCGTCAGGTCGATAGGCAACAACGCCTTCCGCAACTGCAAGAGCCTGGAAACCATCTCGCTGGGCGACAACCTCGAGATGATAGGCAACTCGGCCTTCGAGGACTGCGCCAGTCTAAAGAGCATCGGCATCAGCGAGGTGACGAAGATCGGCTCGAGCGCCTTCGAGCAGTGTGCCAGCCTGGAGGCCATCGAGGTTGACAACCTGAAGACGCTGGGCAACGGGGCGTTCCTGAAATGCGTGAACCTGAAGAAGGTCGACCTGCAGGGCACGCTCAACAAGATTGGCAGCAACACGTTTGCCGACTGCACCAGCCTGGAGGAGGCCAACATCTCGGGCAGCATCCAGGAGATTGAGAGCAACGCCTTCCGCAACTGCAAGAACCTCACGGACATCGAACTGCCCACGGCGCTGAAGGAGATTGAGAGCCACGCCTTTGAGAGCTGTGCCAGCCTGAGGCGCATCGTCATTCCCAGCAACGTGAAGTCGATGGGCAGCAGCGTCTTCGAGGAGTGTACGGCGCTGGACACCGTGCAGATCAAGGGATTCATCGACGTGATTGACAGCGAGACCTTCCGCCACTGCCAGAGCCTGAAGAGCATCGAGATTCCCGTATCGGTCAGGAAGATTGGCAGCAAGGCCTTCGAGGGCTGCGCCCTGCTGACGTCGATAGCACTGCCCATCACGCTGCAGAGCCTGGGCAGCGACGCCTTTGCTGGCTGCTCGACGCTGGCCAGCATCGTCATTCCGGCTGCCGTGAAGGAGATTGGCGCCGACGCCTTCCGCGAGTGTAGTGCGCTGAGCTCGGCCGAGCTGCCCGTAAGCCTGAAGAGCATCGGCAGCGGTGCCTTCGCCAAGTGCGTCTCGCTGCGCGAGGTGGTGGTGAACGCTCCCCTGCCCCCGAAGATGGTGAAGTCGTCGTTCAAGGACGTCGTCCTCGGCGCCTGCAAGTTCTACGTCCCCAAGGGCTGCAAGCCCCAGTACGCGCAGGACAGGCAGTGGCAGAAGATGCCCCAGCTCATGGAGCAGCCCTGAACCGAAAATAGTAACAAATCCGAAAATCGAAAATCGAAAATCCGTAAATCGTAAATATCAACAATGTCCCTGTATCCTAAACTCATTATGGACGCGCTGGCCACGGTGACGTATGCCGGCACGAAGAAGAATCTGGTAGAGAGCGAGATGGTGGCCGACCAGCCAGCCATCAACGGCAACCGGGTGAAGGTGGTGCTGGAATTCCCGCGCGACACCGACCCCTTCCTGAAGTCGACCGTCAAGGCCGCCGAGGCAGCCATCAAGTACCACTGCGGCGAGGACGTCGAGGTGGAAATCGTGACGGAGTTCAAGTCGAAGCCCCGCCCCGAAGCCGAGAAGCTGCTGCCCGGCGTGAAGAACATCATCGCCGTGAGCTCGGGCAAGGGCGGCGTCGGCAAGTCGACCGTCGCTGCCAACCTCGCCATTGCGCTGGCACGGCTGGGCTACAGCGTGGGACTGCTCGACTGCGACATCTTCGGCCCGTCGATTCCCAAGATGCTGGGCTGCGAGGATGCACGCCCCTACGCCGTGAAGAAGGACGGCCGCGACCTGATCTGCCCCATCGAGCAGTACGGCGTGAAGATGCTCTCCATCGGCTTCTTCGTATCGCCATCAACGGCTACGCTGTGGCGCGGCGGCATGGCTACCAGCGCCCTGAAGCAGCTCATTGCCGACGCCGACTGGGGCGACCTCGACTACTTCATACTCGACACGCCGCCGGGCACTAGCGACATCCACCTGACGCTGCTGCAGACGCTGGCCATCACGGGTGCCGTCATCGTCTCGACGCCTCAGCAAGTGGCGCTGGCCGACGCCCGCAAGGGTATCGACATGTACCGCAACGAGAAGGTGAACGTGCCCATCCTCGGACTGATTGAGAACATGGCGTGGTTTACGCCTGCCGAGCTGCCCGGGAACCGCTACTACATCTTCGGCCGCGAGGGCTGCAAGCAGCTGGCCGAGGAGATGAAGGTGCCGCTGCTGGCTCAGATTCCGCTCGTTCAGAGCATCTGTGAGAACGGCGACCAGGGTACTCCCGCCGCACTCAACAGCGAGACGGCTACGGGGCTGGCCTACATCAATCTGGCGCAGGCCGTCGTCACCGTCGTGAACCGCCGCAACAGCGAACTGCCCAAGACGAAGATTGTCGGGGTGAAATAAACAACAAAAAAAAATAAGGAGTAAGCCGTCGGGCTTACTCCTTTTTCTTTCGCTTCTTTATCATCTCCTGCACTTCCAGCTTGCGGCCGATGCGGTCGAGACGCTCGAGGGCGTGGGAGCGCGAGAGGATGATCTGGTGACGATAGACGAGACAGGCCACGACGAAGTAGAGTAGGGCCTGAATCCACAGGAAGCGGTACTCCCAGAGCACGTCGCCCAGGGTGGCTCCCATGGTGTTCATCCTGATGTAGGCACGCACGCCGAACGTCGAGGGGAAGAGCCACGAGACGCTCTGCCAGAAAGGCGGGATGCTGGTCTGCGGCCAGCTGACACCCGTGAGGAACAGCAGCGGCACGGAGACGAAGACCATGAGCAGCATGACGTTCTCACGATAGCGCACAAGACACGACACAATCATGCCAAAGAAGATGCACGCCAGCGTGTAGGGCAGCATCATGGCCAGCAGATCCTGCCATCGGGCCAGCTGCGGGAAGGAGAACAGCTTCGGCACAACGAGCGTCAGGTAGGCACCCATGACGGCGTAAATCATGAAGTAGCAAAGGGCTTTGCCGCCCAGAATGCGGAAGACGCCCTGATAGTGTCGGTCAATGGGAATGAGCTTGTGGTAGCGGTTGTTCTCGCGCGCCGTACCTGCCGACAGACCGATGCCGAGCACCAGCGTCTGCTGGAAAATGAGTAAGAGCACGGCAGGCAGCAGCGACGAGCCGTAGCCGCCGGCCGGACTGAACACCGGCACATCCTCGACCTTCAGCGGGCGCACGCCGATTTCAGCGTCGCGCTTCGTAGCGGGGTTCGACAGCTTGGTCTGGATGCCGGCACCCATCGTGGCGGTGACGCCGACAGCCGTCTGATAGATGGCCTGATAGGTCAGCATGAGGCTCATGTCGCAGTAGACACCAATGGTGGCCTGCTCCATGCGGTTGATCTTCGTGTCGAACTCTGCCGGAATGTGGTAGATGCCCTTGCACAGCTGGCGGCTGACCAGCGACTGCGCCTCGTCCATATCGGCGGCGTGACAGAATACCCGCACGTCGGGCGAGGCGTCGCACATACGGGTGAACTGTCGCGAGAGCGACGAATGGCTGTCGTCGACCACCACGACCGGGACGTCGTGCACCACCTCATTATTATATATCCACGAATAGAGCAGCGGATAGATCAGCGGCACGATGACGAAGAAGATGAGTACGCCCTCGTCGCGGATGACCTGGCGCATCTCCTGCCGCCAGATGTAGGCGGCGTCGCTGATGACTTCTGCTATGTTATGGAATATAGACATAATTCAGCATTGCATTTTTAATCTTACCGACAACCAGCCACGGCAGCAGCATAAAGGCCGCCAGGGCTGCGAAGTGGAACCACGACTCGAGCAGCGGATAGCCGTTGAACACGCTGATCTGGTAGACCATGTAGTAGTGGCGCAGCGGGAAGAGCCACGACAGCGACTGCAGCGGGGTGTCCATGCCCATGACGGGGAAGGCCGAGCCGGCCATCGAGAGCGAGAGCACCGCCCACAGCGAGCAGATACTCATCGACATGCGAAGCGACGGCATCAGGCCGAAGGCAAAGACGCCAAAGCCCTGGGAGGCGCCCACCGCCATGAAGGCGAGCAGCACCATCTGCCAGGCACCACCCTCGTAGGGGAAGTGGACGACGCCATAGAAATAGTACTCGAAGCCGAGGAAGACGGCCAGCCAGATGAGCGTCTGGGGCAGGAACTTGCCCAGGATGGCTATCAGTATGTTGCCGCCTGCCGTCTCCACCCACTCACGCGAGCGCTGGAACTTCAGCTCGGTACCTATGCTGTAGGCCGTTATCAGGAAGACGAACAGCATGATGATGCCCGGCACGAAGACCGTCGACAGATAGACGTTGTAGTTGGACCACGGATTGGCCACCATGTGGAGGTCGATGGTAATGGGCTGCAGGAAGGCCTGAATCTGACCGTCAGTAGCGCCACGAGCACGCAGCGTTGCCTGCCCCAGGGCAGCCGAGCCGAGGGTGGAGATGACCTTCAGGTCCTTCATCACCAGCGAGCCCGACATCTTGGCGGCCATGCTGTAATAATAGGAAATGGTGGGCTGGCGGCCTGCCATCAGCTTCTCGGTAGTACCCTTGGGGAAGTAGAGGAATCCGAAAATCTCGTTGCGCTGCACGGCGTGGCGCGCCTCGGCAACGGTTGGGTAGGCATCGACGATCTTCGTGCTCTGGAACGCATCAAGACGGCGTGCCAGCGTGCGGGTGGTCGTCGTGTTGTCGGCATCGACAATGCCTATGGGCAGGTCCTCTGGAGCACCAGCCTCCATCATCGACGTGAAAAAGGCAACAACCATGATGGGAAACACCACCATGCAGAAGCCGTAGATGGGGTTCTTCCATAGAATCCGCATCTCACGAACCATTACTGCCCACATCAGTCTAAGACTCTCCACGACTTACTTCACCTTTCACTCTTCACTCTTCACTCTTCACTTCTCACTTCTCACTCCTACTTCACCACCAGCGACATGCCCGGGCGCAGGCCCTCGACCTTCTCCATCGGGCGGGCCTTCACCTCGAACGTCTTCAGGTCGTACTGGCCGTTGGCCTTAGTGGCCTTCCAGACGGCATACGTGCCCTGGTCCTTCATATAGTAGACCTTCATCTTGATGTCCTTGTTGAACGCAGGCACGAAGGCACTGAACTCCGTGCCTACCTGCATGCCGTTCAGCTGGTCCTCGCGGACGTTGAACGTGCCCCACATGTCGTCCATCAGCGAGATGGTCATGATGGGAGAGCCCGTGCCGACCAGCTCGCCGACCTTCGGGTAGATGGCGCTCACCTCACCCTCCATCTGGGCCGTCTGAACGGTCTCGTTGATATACGAGCGCACTTCCTGGACGGCACCACGGGCACGGTTCACCTGAGCCTGGGCAGCCAGCTTGTCCTCGCGGCGCGCACCGTTGACGGCCATGTCGTACTGGCTCTTGGCGGCCTTGCACTGCGCCTCCATAGCCTTGTACTGGGCAAACGCCTCGTCGCGCTTCTGAGCCGACAGCACGCCCTGGTCGAAGAGGCGCTGCACGCGGCCATACGACTTCTCGGCTATCTCAAGCCCGGCCTTGGCCTGCTGGTACACCTGGTAGGCGCCCTGAATCTGCTCCTTCTGTGCGCCGTTGCGGGCCTTCAGCTCGATGGCCGAAGCAGCATCCTCGGCGCTGCGGGCCTGCTCCATCTTGGCACGCACCTCGGGAGCATCGAGGATGGCCAGCGTGTCGCCGGCCTTGACGTAGTCGCCCTCCTTGACGCGAATTTCCAGAATGCGGCCGGGCACCTTACTCGATACACGGTATTCCGACACTTCGACTTGTCCCTGCATCACCTCCGGGTCGCGCCCCAGAGTGAAGAAGCCTATCAAGGCTACGATAATCACCACTGCCAAAAAACCGAAGATGGCAAGCAGAATGTTGTTATGTTGTGTTTTTGCTGACATGATCTTATGTTCTATTTACGGTTTATGATTTACAATTTATTCGGCGGTAAGCGTACCCATGACCTTCTTGAAGTTCACCTGCGAGAGACGGACGTCGATCTCGGCGTCAATCTTCTGCGACATGGCCTGCAGCCAGGCCGTCTGCGCCTCCATCACGGTGGTCGGGGTGATGACACCCTCGGCAAATCCGAGGTTGGCGGTACGCAGGTTCTCGTCGGCACGCTTCACGCTGGTCTCGGCCAGCGTCAGGCGCTTGTTGGCCTCTTCCATCTGGTAGGCTGTCTGCGTGGCCTGCAGCTCAATCTTCTCGCGGGCCTCCTCCAGCTCCAGGTTCAGGATGGTGGTGGCACCCTTGGCGGCACGCACCTTATACATAACGTCGCCCCAGTTCCAGATGGGGACGCGCACCAGCACGCCGACATTCCAGAAGCCGGCAAACTTCTTCTCAAAGCCATTGAAGGTATTGGGGTTGCTGACGGCATAGCCGCCGACCAGCGCCACCTGCGGCAGATTGGCTGCCTTCAGGATGTTGGTGGCCTGCTGCGACATGGCCACCGTGTTTTCGAGCATCCTCAGTTCGGGGCGGCGCTGCAGGGCCTCAGCCACATCCAGCCGCGGGGCTATCATCGTCGAAGCCACGCTCTCGGTCTCCTCCTCGGGCAGCACGATCTGCTCGTTGACGGGCAGTCCGATGGTCTGACAGAGCAGCATGCGCGACAGCACCAGACCGTCGTTCACCTTGGTCAGCGTCATCTCGGCCTCGTTCACCTTCACGTCGACGCTCAGACCGTCGCTGCGGGTGGCCACGCCCTCCTCTATCATCTTGTTGACATTCTCGTCGAGCTTCTTCACCAGGTCGAGGTAGGCTTGGGCCAGGCGCTGCTTGTGGCGCAGCGAGACCACCTGCCAGTAGGCCTTGTCGGTGGCGTAGATAGTAGCCTGCTCCTTGGCGTCGATGCTATTCTGAGCCATCAGCTCGTTGATGTCGGCCAGACGGTTCAGCGCCACGATGCTACCGCCCATAAACACCGGCTGCGTCAGCATGACCGAGCCGGCCCAGATGTTGCGGGTGTCGGTGCGCAGGGCGTCGACCACCTTCTGGCCAGCGCCGTTCAGCCGGCCCTCCATGTTGGCGGCCGTCTGTCCCATCGACTGCTGCATCTGCTCCGAGACGGCCTGAATCTCCTGCAATGGCACGCCCATCTTGGCCAGCAGTCCGCCTACCTGCGTCATCACATTGTTGACGCCCTGTATGGCACCCTGTCCCAGTTCGCCCTGTACCAGTCCGGTTCCCAGGTGCCCGAGGGTGTTCTTCAGGTCAGAGTCCAGAATCGAGACTTCCTCACTGGTATGCATGTAACCGCCCAAGGCACTGACGTGCGGCAGATACTTCGTCCGTGCCGACCGTCGCAGGTTGGCCGCCACGTCCTGCTTGACCTTCGAGACGCTCAGCTGCTTGTTGTTGCGCAGAGCCATCGCCCGACAGCTGTCGAGCGTCATGAGCCGCTGCGCCGCCAAAGGCAAGGAGCCTGAAGCCAAAAGCCAAACGCTAAAAGCAAAGATTCTCTTCATAACGATATCTTAGTTGAAACTAAACTTTCTGCTGCCAATCATGTTGCCGTCGACGAAGATGCTGACACGGTAGTCGCCGGCCTCGAGCATCTGCGACACATCCCAGTAGAGTGTCAGGCTGGTCTCCTCGCCGGTGTACTCAATGTTCTTCTTCATCGTGTACTGCAGGTTGCGGTTCTCATAGGTAAACGTGCCACCGCCGTTCAGCGTGTTGCCGCCGGGGTTCTGGATACGCACGTAGACAGTGCGGTTGCCGTTGGCAGCGGTGACGTTGCGGGTGATGGTAAAGCTCACCTGCATCGTCTTGCAGTCGGCAATCTTCTTCGCAACCTTATTGTTCTTACGCAGCGCCGTCAGCTGGATGTTCGTGGCGTCGAGCTGGGCGGCAATGGCCACCTTCTCCGACAGCGACGCCTTCTCGGTGCTCAGGCCTTCAATCTGGGTGTTGCGCTCGGCCAGTTCGTTCTTCACCTGTGTGTTCTCGGCACGCAGACGCTCGTTCTGGCGGTTCAGCGAGTCAATCTGCATCACGTAGTCGCGCAGCACGGCACGCACCGTGGCCAGTTCCTTCTTCAGGCGGGTAATCTCGCGGGCGTCCTCGGCCTTCGTCTTCTTCAGTTCTTCCAGCAGCTGCTGGGTGCGCATCTGCTCCTGCGTCAACTGCTCGATGATGGAGTCGTTGTTGATTTTTGTCTTCATCTCGCTATACTGCAGCGCGAAGCGTTCATACTCGTTCTCCATCTCCTGCTTGTCGAGCCGGGCCAGCTCCTGCATATCCTCATTGGCCTGCTTCTGTTCCTGCAAATTCATAAACAGATAGGCCAGCCCGCCGGCCAAAGCCAATATTACCACAATGAGTGGTATCAGTATCTTTTTGTTCATCACTTTTGTTAATTAACGGTGCAAAGGTAGGTATTTTTGGCGAAACAGCAAAGAATTTTTGCGTTTTGTTTGGAGATTAAAACCTTTTTTCATATATTTGCATTCTGAAAGCAACTCTTCTGTGCAGCCTATGAAGAAAGACAGCTTTGCCTACAGGGTCTTCGACCTCTACTACGACGGTTTCAAGAACATGAAACTGGGGCGTACGCTGTGGGCCATTATCCTCATCAAGCTCTTCATCATCTTTGCCGTCCTGAAAGTGTTCTTCTTCCCCAACTTCCTGAAGGAGCACGCCAACGGCGACGAGGCGGGCTACGTGGCTACGCAAATCCTAAACCAATAACAATATGACAAACCTACTGCTAAACATCGATGCCGGGACCATCGACTGGTCGAGAGCGCAATTCGCCCTCACGGCAATCTACCACTGGCTCTTCGT
>CAMHHO010000008.1:0-51180 GCA_946184965.1 uncultured Prevotellaceae bacterium
ATCTACTGCATCACCGTCTCAGCCGTCCAGCATCGCAAGCTCAAGCTGAAGAAGGACGTGTTTGGAGAAAGCAATCCTGACATCACGCTGGAGCAGGTACTCAAGATTTAATATTATAGAACAAATAAAAACAGATAGATATGAAACGTACATTATTATTTTTAGCATGTGTGCTGGTATCTATTACGATGCAAGCACAAGTGGATTCCAACGACTATATTCCCTTTGTGGAATTGGGTAAGCAATGGCATGTGGTTAGTACTGACGCAAACCCGAACTATGTTCATCGTCCTGAAAAATACTGGATGTTTGAGAAAGTGGAGCGTGATGGCAAGACATACGCCCATACATATTTACTTGATGATGTATTGTGCATCTGGCAAGACGCAGGATTATTCCGTGAGGAAAACCGTAGAGTGTATAAGTACGACGAAAACGCAGGTAAGGAAATCATGCTTTATGACTTCTCACTCAAAGAAGGCGATACATTCACTTGCGATGTTTTTAAGTGCAAAGTTCTAAAGCAGGGTTTGTTAGCCGACGGTCCTATAATCTTGTCGCGTACTAACTCAGCTTCTGCCGATACATTGGAGACCAAGTATCGTCGACTTCGCACATGGACTATTGGCCTTGACAACGGAACGGGTGAATACCATGAGGTCACAACATGGGTGGAAGGCGTCGGAGCCCTTGAAAACACATTCAGCCCGCTTGACCGTAATGGGAGAAAGTCCTGTCTGGCTTACGTAGAAAGAGGTGATAAATCAAACAATTTTGAAAACGAATTTCTTCCTTTTTCGTTTTGTAATATTTATGATGTATTTGGCCAAATTCATGGTTGCAAACTGCCAACGAGTGGAGAACAAAGAGGGGAATACGACAGGCACCATCACCTTACTTACGAATTGGAAGGCGACCGCCTGCATGTATACGGCAAGGTATTTATTCAATGTGGACCAAACAACTATGCCTATTTCCTCGAGAGAAGTACTGATGACCCGTTGGTTCACAAGATAGAAATCATAATACAAGAAGCATCACCCCAAATGGATTGCATGGATCTCTATGACACTGACTTCTATGTTTCTGGCTTCGACCCTAATCTTAACTACATCGTTATAGACAATTATGGTGAGGAGCATCCAGTCATCAACAAGACTCCACAGATGGTTTACCGCCCGTTCATTGAAGAAAGTAAGGTGTGGAAGGTTGGAGGTGTAGGCTCGAATCCAGTGCAGATGGTTGAGTATTACTACTTTGACGGTGATACCATTATCGATGGAAAGGCCTGCAAGTTGATGATGCGTCAGCGGTTTGTCGCTCCTAGCCATTCAGTAGCCTTGAGCTATGAAGGTGCTTGGTATGAGGAGGGCGAGAAGGTGTTCACTTACGATGAGACAAACAAGCAGTTTAGGCTGATGTATGACTTCTCCGTCGAAGCCTATGACACGCTGATGATAGATAATAATTCTTATTTGATTGGTTCGAGGCAGACAGGAGGTATCAATGCCTTTAAAGGCGTGTATAGAGACGTTGTGATGTTTAAAGACGGAGGCCTCAACGTTCAGAGCACTCCTTGGCTGGAAGGTGTCGGAGGTCTTTACGGCATGACAACAAATGTCATTGATATGGAATTAGCTGATCCCGCGTGGTTCTTGATGTCGTGCACCGTTGGCGATGAAGTCATCTATCTCAACGACGCATACGAGGACGGGGCTACGCCTGAGGCACTGGTCCGAAAAGACCGCATAGACTTCACGCATACTATCAAGATAAAGCCTAAGACGCGGATGATGAGAGAGGCAGAGCCGTCGCTGTATGGTGAATACAGCGAACAGCAGCTTGGTATCAATCTTAACCCGCTTGACGATGCCTACGTGGTGCGCATTACTGACGATACGGGCAAGACCGTTTATGAGAAGACCGTCAACGCAGGTAGCATCGTCGGCCTCAACATCGACATCTCTGCCTACGCCAAAGGCCGCTACACCGTGACGGTTGAGAACAGCAACGAGTCGTTTACGGGCGAAATTGACACACGAACGACGGGAATAAGCGACGCGGAACGTCTAAATGATAATGGAGAAATGATAAATGATAACATCTACAACCTCCAAGGCCAGCGCATCAGCTCCTTGCGGAAGGGGCTGAACATCGTCAGCGGACGGAAGGTGTTTGTGAAGTGACAATTGATATAAAAGCAGACAGATATGAAAAAGATTGCATTATTATTTATCCTTGTTTTCTTGCCGATGCTGGCATGTGCCGATGCCGTTGAGATTGACGGGATTTACTATACCCTCGTCCCAGATTCTAAGGTGGCAGAAGTTACAAGCGACCCTAACAAATATACCGGCGATATTACTATTCCTACTACGATAGAGTATGACGGAGAGGTCTATGACGTAACGGCCATCGGTAACAATGCGTTCTATGATTGCAAAAATATTTCCTCTGTAACGATAGGCAACAGCGTGGAATCCATTGGGCACTATGCCTTTGCCGGCTGCGGCCGACTGGCATCGCTGACTATCCCTAACAGCGTGGGCACCATTGGTAACTCTGCGTTCTCGCTTTGCAACGGACTGAGATCGCTGAATATCGGCAATAGTGTTACATCCATCGGACGCTCAACTTTTAACGGTTGTAGCAGCTTAAGCTCGGTAATCATCCCCAATGGTGTAACCTCTATCGGCGATTATGCCTTCCAGCAATGTATTGGGATGGCCTCGGTAACTATCCCCAATAGCGTAACCTCTATTGGCAATGCAGCTTTCTTGGGTTGTGGTTTAACTTCGGTAACCATCCCAAATAGTGTGAAATCCATAGGCGACGCAGCTTTTCAGAATTGTCAAAGAGTGACTTCCATCATAGTAGAAGATGGCAATCCTGTATATGACTCACGTAACAACAGTAATGCCATCATTGAAACGGCAAGCAATAGACTGATTGCAGGATGTAATAACACAACCATTCCCAACGGCGTGACTTCAATCGGCAACTATGCCTTCCAGAAATGCCTCTTTCTAACCTCGGTAATTATCCCCAGCAGCGTGACCTCCATCGGCGATGGCGCCTTCCGTGATTGTAGGGCTGTCAGAGAGATTGTCAATAAAGCACAGACGCCGCCTGTCTGCGGTATCCAGCCATTTTACGGCATCAATATAAGCGAATGCAAGTTGTATGTCCCCGCATCATCCGTCAGCGCATATCAAGCCGTTGAGCCTTGGAAGAATTTCAAGGAAATCGTAGCATTGCCGGCTCAGGGAGGTGAAACGGATGATTCCGACTACATTCCTTTTGTGGAGTTGGGTAAGAGTTGGCATGTGGTATATTCTGACAACCCGACTTGTCCCAGTGTCTTTTTAACATATTATATGTATAAGGAAGAGGAGCGTGACGGCAAGACATACATCCTTATACATCGAAGTATTGACGAACAGCAAACATCTCAACCAGTGGGACTATTCCGTGAGGAAAATCGTCGTGTGTATGAGTACGACGAAGCGACAGGCAGGGAATATATGCTTTATGACTTCACGCTCAAAGAGAGCGATACGTTCACTTACGAACCAGAACCCGACTATTCATTGAAATGCAAAGTACTAAAGCAAGGGTGGCTGGATGACGGTCCCCAAATAGCGTCGTCTTTTACTCTCACTTCTGCCGACACAATAGATATAAAGTATCGTCGACTACGTACATGGACCATTGGTTGTGAAAACAAGTCGGGTGAATACCGTGAGATAGCAACATGGGTGGAAGGTGTAGGTACTTTAGAAAATATGTTTTGTTCATTAAATAGTGTAGGACAGAATTGTTTGGCTTACATAGAAAGAAAAGACAATGAAACGTCCTATCATAAGAACGATTATCTGCCATTTTCCTTCTATAATATGTTTGGTCAAGTTTACGGCTGCGAACTGCCTATTGGTGCAGAAAACAATGAGGAAGACGACGAGCATCATAAGCTGACCTACGAATTGGAAGGCGACCGCTTACATGTCTATGGAGAAGTTTTCTGCAATTGCGGACCAAACCACTATGCCTATTTCTGCGAGAAGCCAACTGATGACCCATCAGTACACAAGATAGAGTTCATAACACAAGATGTGGAACCATTAATGTGGTGTGTGGGGCTCCATGCCACCGGCTTCTATGTCTCTGGCTTCGACCCCAACCTCAACTACATCGTTGTGGACAATCAAGGCGTGGAGCATCCTGTCATCAATAAGACATCACAGTTGGCTTACCGCCCGTTCATCGAAGAAGGTAAAGTGTGGAAGGTAGGAAGCACAACAGGAATTTCGGATAGTATTGTGAAGATGGTTGAGTACTATTATTTCGACGGTGACACGATCATCGACGGAAAGACCTGCAAGAAGATGATGTGCCAGCGATATGTCAGTCCAGATTTCTCAGATGATTATTGGACATCCAAGCCTTCCCTGAGCTATGTGGGCGCATGGTATGAAGAAGATAAGAAAGTGTATCTCTGCCAAGAGAAATCACAGTATATGTATATGATGTATGATTATTCTCTCGAAGCCAACGACACCCTACTTCTTACGGATTATCATCCACTATTTATAATAGGGCCAAAGCAGACAGGAGGAATTGAAGGCTTTAAGGGTGTTTATAGAGATATTATGATATGTGGAGGTGAAGGTCAAGACATCTACAGTACCACTTGGTTGGAAGGTATTGGAGGTATTGACGGACCGACAAGAAATGTCTATCCAGAAACAGAATATGATCCAACGTTCCTGATGGCATGTTACGTAGGCGATGAAGTCATCTACCTTAACGACGCATACGAGGACGGGGCTACGCCTGAGGCAGCCCGAAAAGACCGCATCGACTTCACACATACCATCAAGATAAAGCCGAAGTCGAGGACGGCGAGAGAGGCAGAAGCGAAGTCGCTCTATGGCGAATACAACAGCCAGCAGTTGGGCATCAATCTCAATGCGCTTGATGAAGCCTATCAGGTAAGCATCACCGACGAGGCGGGCAAGGCCGTCTACGAGAAGACTGTCAACGCAGGCAGCATCGTAGGCCTCAACATCGACATCTCTGCCTACGCCAAAGGCCGTTACACCGTGACGGTTGAGAACAGCAACGAGTCGTTTACGGGCCAGTTTGAAACGCAGGCGACGGGGATACAGGAAAATGTAAGAATTGAAAAATTCAAGAATGGAAGTATTTACAACCTGCAAGGTCAACGTATCAATTCTTTGCGGAAGGGACTGAATATCGTTGATGGAAGAAAGATGTTTGTGAAATGAGTTTGACGAAATAACAAAAAAGCAGACAGATATGAAACGTACATTATTTAACATAACAAGAACAATTACTTCGTTGGTCGTATTACTAATGACTTTACCAGTGTGGGGAAATGACGGCGATACGTTTACAGAGAAGACGGTGGAAGGTGTTAACTTGACTTACACCATCATCAGTGAAGCAGAGAAAACCTGTATGGTCGGAGAGAAATATAATTGGCCTATTCCCACTGCCCGTGCCAACAGAGTTCATAGAGTCAGCGGGAGTCATCTTTCAGGGGACATCACCATTCCAGAAGTAGCTAACGGATATGCAGTTGTACGTATTGAAGCCTATGCTTTTGAACAAGCAGCCATTACCAGCGTTGTCATACCAAACAGTGTCAAGGCCGTCGGCATAGGTGCTTTTAATGGATGCGCTGACTTGGAATCCGTAAGGTTATCTAATAAATTGTCAAAAATAGAAGGGGAAACATTCTTTAATTGTACAAACCTTACGAGTATTGATATACCAGAGGGGGTGACCTCCATTGGCGACGAGGCATTTGCTGAGTGTATCAGCTTGGAGTCAATCGTCATTCCCAACAGCGTGACAAGCATAGGTGTATATGCTTTCGCTCTCTGCAAAAATCTTACATCACTTAGCATTGGTAGCGGGGTGAAAGAGATTCTTTGGGCGGCTTTCTTAGAATGTACTAAATTGTCAGATGTGTTTTATTACGCAGAGGAAGTCCCTTACACAGCACAATTAACGTTTGACAAATCTACCATTGGTGTTGCCACTCTCCACGTGCCTGCAGCATCCGTCAGCGCATACCAAGCCGTTGAGCCTTGGATAAAATTCAAGGAAATCGTAGCATTGCCGGCTCGGGATGCTTCCATACTTTGTGACGGACGCAGCTGGAAGTATGAATATAGCGAGACTGATTGGGAGAGCCTTACGGAAGAGCAGAAATTGAACGGTGACTATCAAAGCTTGGGACGCGTGACATACAACTATTGGCTGCGGGTGGAAGGTAACGAGCTGTTCGATGGACGTCAGTGTAAGAAAATCGTCTATGACGGATTCAACGGTACAGGTCTCTATGGCTACGGCTACGAGGATGACGGTCGTGTGATGGTCTACGCGCTCAAGGATGAACCAGCATTTTGTGCACAATTCCCCACGGAGCAGTGGGTGATGCTTTATGATTTCAACGTAGCAAAGGACAGCCATTGCGATATGGGGGCCTTTTGGACCCGTGACCTTATTGTAAGTGTGGAAGGTACCGTCAAGGTAGGTGACGTGGACAAACGCTTTATAGGTCTTAGCGATGCCCAACACCCGACGTGGCCGCTACGGTATGTAGTAGATGGGGTTGGTTGCTCTTCTGGTCTGTATGAGTTTGAGAACATAATAGACAATGGTTCCTCTTCACGCTTTGTTGGCTGCTACGACGGCGATGTCTGTATCTTCTCAGCCGAAAATTTTAATGCATTAACTACTCCTAAGGATGATTATCGCCCATTCGTCGAAGACGGTAAAGTGTGGAAGGTTGGAAGCACAACAGGAATTTCGGATAGTATTGTGAAGATGGTTGAGTACTATTATTTCGACGGTGACACGATTATCGACGGAAAGACCTTTAAGCAAATGATGTGCCAGCGATATGTCAACCACAATCATCCTGATTATACTGTAATTGTAAAATACCCTCTTTTAAGAAAAGTTGGAGCATGGTACGAAGAAGACAAGAAAGTGTACTTTTATAACGCGACAAGTAAACAGTTTAGGATGATGTACGACTTCTCCCTCAATGCCAATGACACTTTGCTGATTGATAATTATTATCCCTATGTGATAGGGCCAAAGCAGACAGGAGGTTTAGAAGGCTTTAAAGGTATTTATAGAGATGTTATGTGGTGTACAGATAGAGATCCCTTTTACTGTACCACTTGGCTGGAAGGTGTCGGAGGTATTGATGGTCCGACTGTCCATATCTATTTTGGTGAGGAAAACCATGGGCTGTTCCTGATGTCATGTACCGTTGGCGATGAAGTAATCTACTTCAACGGCGAATATGAGGATGGGGCTACGCCTGAGGAGGTTGTTGGTGCCCGAAAAGACCGCATCGACTTCACGCATACCATCAAGATAAAGCCGAAGTCAAGGACGGCGAGGGAGGCAGAGGCGAAGTCGCTCTATGGCGAGTACAACAGTCAGCAGTTGGGCATCAATCTCAACGCACTCGATGAAGCCTATCAAGTAAGCATTACTGACGAGTCAGGCAAGACCGTCTATGAGAAGGCTGTCAACGCAGGCAACGTCGTGGGCCTCAACGTCGACATTTCTGCCTACGCCAAAG
Source organism: uncultured Prevotellaceae bacterium (assembly GCA_946184965.1). GTDB lineage: Bacteria > Bacteroidota > Bacteroidia > Bacteroidales > Bacteroidaceae > Prevotella. The sequence goes on from CAMHHO010000008.1 coordinate 7,631, forward strand.
GCCGCTACACCGTGACGGTTGAGAACAGCAACGAGTCGTTCACGGGCCAGTTTGAGACGCTGACGACGGGAATAGAGGAAAATGTAAGAATTGAAAAATTCAAGAGCGGAAGTATCTACAACCTCCAAGGCCAGCGCATCAATTCTTTGCGGAAGGGACTGAACATCATGAATGGGCAAAAGATCTTTGTAAAGTGATAATAACATAAAGCTGACAGATATGAAAAAGATTGCATTACTATTGATGTTACTACCGATGTTGGCTAGTGCAGATGTTGTGGAGATTGATGGCATTTGCTACGACCTCTCTGCGTACAATAAAACAGCAGAAGTGACAAGAAACCCTAACAATTATTCAGGTAAAGTAGATATCCCAGCCACAGTGGTTTATAACGAAGTTACCTACGTTGTCACGTCCATTGGTAAAGAGGCTTTTCTGGATTGCAGGAACTTGTTTTCTGTGACCATCCCCAATTCTGTTATTGCTATTTTAGATCATGCTTTTACCGGCTGTAGGTTTTTGACTGCCGTGACCATCCCCAATTCTGTCGAGTACATTAACTGGGGAGCATTCTCTGAATGTACAAGTCTGACTTCCATCAGACTTTCCAATTCCATCACAACGATTGCCAGCAATGCTTTCGAAAAATGCCGTGGACTAACTTCCATCATCATACCCAATTCCGTCACTTCAATTGGAGCCTGGAGTTTCAAGGACTGTAATAGTTTAACCTCTATTGTCATTCCCAATTCCGTTACACACATCGGAGGCGGTGCCTTTTCTAACTGCAGCAGTTTGACTACCATCACTATAGGTAGCAGCGTAGAAATCATTGACTATAATGCATTTGCTGATTGTCCAAAGTTAACAGATGTATATTGCTATGTTGAGAGTGTGCCCGTTTTAGCTGAGCGCGTTTTTTACGGTACTCCAATTGAATTATCCACGTTGCATGTTCCTGCAACTTCCATAGAAGCGTATCGGAAGGTGTCGCCTTGGGACCAGTTCGGAGAAATTGTTCCGCTTGGAAAAGAGACGGCTTACCGCCCGTTCATCGAAGAAGGTAAAGTGTGGGTTATAAGAGGCGAAGATTCTCAACCTTATTTATTTCCAAAAGACCCTATATGGATTGATTATTGTTATTTAGATGGTGACACCATCATCGGCGGGCAAACATGCAAGCAAATGAAGTGTTTAAAGAATGGCAACCTTTCTCCACTGTATATCGGTGCTTGGTACGAGCAAGACAAAAAAGTGTATTTTGCTGGCAATAACATTAAGCGGGACGACATGGGGATGTATTTCGCTGGCGATAGACCGCAGTTTGAACAACTCTATGACTTTACTCTTTCCTCTGGCGATAATATAAATCTCGGGGATGACATGTATGTTGTGCAAAAAAGGTCTGAAGGTATCACAGGCTTCAAAGGAACATATTATGAACTTAAGCTAAATGGCGGTAATCTGATAGAACGCTGGCTTGAAGGTGTTGGCAGCGAATCATGGCCATACATCAATCATCCGTATAACAATATTGGTGCAGGAGGCACTCTCCTTGCATGTATTGTAGGCGATGAAGTCATCTACCTCAACGACGAATACGAGTTCGGAACTATCGTATTGGGTGCCCGAAAAGACCGTATCGACTTCACGCATACGATAAAGATACGACCTAAGACGCGGATGATGAAAGAGGCAGAAGCGAAGTCGCTGTATGGTGAGTACAGCAGCCAGCAGTTGGGCCTCAATCTCAATGCGCTCGATGAAGCCTATCAGGTAAGCATTACCGACGAGGCAGGCAAAACCGTCTACGAGAAGACTGTCAACGCAGGCAGCATCGTCGGCCTCAACATCGACATCTCTGCCTACGTCAAAGGCCGTTACACCGTGACGGTTGAGAACAGCAACGAGTCGTTTACGGGCCAGTTTGAAACGCTGGCGACGGGGATAGAGGAAAATGTAAGAATTGAAGAATTCAAGAATGGAAGTATCTACAACCTCCAAGGCCAGCGCATCAATTCTTTGCGGAAGGGGCTGAATATCGTAAACGGGCGCAAGGTGTATAAATATTGACAAACCGAGGCTCATAACTCTTGCGGAAGTCAGCAACGGGCAAGTGGCTGCAGAATACCGAAGTTATGCCCGATTTCGTAATCGTCTGACGCTCTGAGGCTTGTAAAATTGCGCCCTCAGAAAAGCCCGGAAAACCGCTTAAAATCGGCAGAAAGGGCCTGTTTTTCACTCGAAAACAGGCCTTTTTGCCGTCAGTAAGGCGGCACCTTACGCCCCGAAAGGCGCCACCTAACTAACCGAAAGGTGCCGGTATAGTCCAAACAACCTCCGTTTTCTTTACAAAGAAGCCCTTCCCAACCCAGTCCTTATCCCAGATTACTCTTTCGCGATGATGCTTTTTTAGGCAAGTTTTCTTGACAAAAGGGATGTGGAAGCCGTAGCGGCCTCCATATTCTTAGGGATAGGATTGGTTGGAAAAAAGCCTAAAATAGTTTGGAAGTTTGGAGAATAATTACTACCTTTGCATCGCATTGGAAGTATAACACCAAAAGTGTGACACCAAAAGTGAAGTGATAATTATGGCAAATAAGAAGTCTTACCAGTTGAAGAATCCCTTTATCTATGAGGGTTATGAGAGTCCTGACTATTTTTGTGACCGTATAGTAGAGAGTGAAAATTTGATTGCTCATCTGCAAAATGGACGCAATGTAACACTTGTTTCTCCAAGAAAAATAGGGAAAACCGGGCTTATTCAACACACTTTTCATCTCATAAAAGAGCAGAATAAAGATGCGGTTTGCATCTATATCGACATCTTTCACACCCATAACCAATACGATTTTGTTCAGACATTGGGAAGGGCCATCATACAAGAAAGGCTTCATAATTCTCGTAACTCAATGGCAAAGGTGCTGAAGTTTTTCAGTTTATGGCGGCCAACCATGACGATAGACCCAATGACAGGTATGCCCAGCATTTTAATTAACATAGAACGGGCGCATACTGAACATACGATTAAAAGCATTTTCGACCATCTTGCCAACAGCGACAAGGAGGTGTATGTGGCCATCGATGAATTTCAAACCATAACGGACTATCCGGAACAAGGTACTGAGGCTTTATTGCGCAGTTATATACAGTTTATCCATAATGTACACTTCATCTTCTCCGGCAGTAAACAGCATGTGATGTATGAAATGTTTGGGTCGCCAAAGCGTCCTTTCTATCAGAGCACAGCAATGATGACTCTTGAGCCGTTGCACAAGGAGATATACTATGATTTTGCCTCCCGTTTCTTCCAGGCCAAGAACGGTGAAATGTCTGAAGACGTCTTTGGTCAGCTGTACGATCGGTTCAATGGTTATACTTGGTATATTCAATCTGTATTGAATCGACTTTATGAACGCGAAAAACGAGTAACGGATTATCGGCAAGTAAATGAGGCCATACTCAGCATATTGTCAGACAAGTCGAGCCAATACGACACGTTGATGATGTTTCTGACAGAGAACCAGCTCAATCTTCTGAAAGCAATAGCCCAAGAAGGCACAGTTAGCCGACCCCAGTCGAAGGAATTTGTAAGCAAATACGATCTCCCCACCCTAAGTAGTATTAAAAAGGCTCTTGAGGTGTTGAAGGAAAAGGATCTTGTTTATCAGACTGTTGACGGCTATATCGTTTATGATCGTTTCCTCGACATCTGGCTGAAGAGAATGTTGTAGAATTATCAAACACATTATGCTTATGAGAAAAGTACTGTCAATCCTGTTGCTGCTGGCGGCAATGAATGCTGCTGCACAAGTTGATTACGAGCGTCATGTCTTCAAGGGTAAGCTTGGTGGCAAGATAGCGGTGGAGATAGCCTTTCAACAGGCCATGAACGACGGCGAGTGGGTGACGGCGGGCTACATCTACTACCCCAATGCCAAGACACCGGCGCCGATTCTCATCGTTGGAAAGGACGTCAAAGTCGACCCGAAGCTGCCCAACAGCGAGAACCTCTTCCAGCTGCGCTTCGAGGAGTATCAGGAGGACGGCAGCATCACGGGGCGCTTCAACCTGATGTACTACGAGGTGGAGGGCGACTACCATTTCTATAAAGGCTCGTGGACGAACCCCGAAACGGGGAAGAGTCTGGCGATGACGAACATGAAGGAGTCGTTCGAACTGCCCGCCTGGTATCCTGGTGCTCCCTCAACGCTCACGGCCCCCAAGCGCGACGCCTATACCTTCAGGCACTCTTTCGAGAAGGATAAGGATGGCTGGCTCCAGACCATCAGCGTCGACGTCATGGCCAACGGCAAGAAGAGTCCCTTCAGCTTCAAGGAAGACCTGTCGGGAGCCTTCAATGGCCGTCAGGAGAAGAATCTGAAATGGGTGACGGAGGATGACATCAACTTCGACGGCATTCCCGACCTGCTGGTGTTCATCGGACTGACCCACCACGGAAGGTCGCTCTACAAGGCTTTCGTGTGGAATCCCCAGACCCGCCGCTTCTATCCTGTGGATGCATTCGATGAAATGCAGGAACTCGACATCAGCTCGAATGACAAGACCATCACGAGTGCTATCCGTGATGTAGATGATATGTATATTGAGACCTATAAGTGGAAGAATGGCAAGCTCGTCAAGGTGAGCACCAAGAAGGAATCGCTGTTCTAAACGCCAACGAACTGGAACATCTGCCGATAGGCCGCCACCTTCTTATCGAAAGCGAGCGGATAGGCACGCGACGATGAGGGCAGGCGGTAGAGCACGATGGGGCTGAAGTCAGAAATGGTGACGTAGCTGTTGACCTTGGGCGATTCGGGGATATGGAGCGAGGCGCAGATGGTTTCTGTGGCCTTCTCGCCCGTAGTGACGATGGCCCGCAGCTGAGGCAGGCGGGCGATGAGCGCCGGAATGTCGGTAGCCTCGACCACCTCCAGGAACTTGTCGGAGGCATTGTCCTTCAGGCGGCGTACGGCGGTAGAGGTGTCGAAGAAAGCGATGCCCTTTGCTTGGCAGAAAGCTACTATTTCGTCAAGCTTGAACCGCTTGGCTGCAAGGTCGACGAAGTGGTTGCGGTCGGCAAAAAACACCTGGCCCTCGATGCGCCAGTGGTCGTTGATGAAGTTCGGATAGAAGAAGTCCACGCACCAGCGTTTGCGCTGTGGCGGGAAACTGCCGAGGAACAGCACCTTGGCACCGTCGGGCAGGAAGGGGCTGAGCGGATGGTACTCTACCCCACCCTCGCTGCGGCTGATGTTCTCTGTGTTCAGATAGCTTGTCATAGGTTGTGCAAAAGTAAGGAAATAATCTGAAAGGCGAAAGCTTTTTGGCGCGAAATGTTATTTTTCCTAAAGAATTTGGTGGTTTGCCAATAAAGATGTAACTTTGTGGCTTGAAACAATTTCATTACTTAACAAATACTTTTTGAAGATGAAAAACGTACCTGTAATTAAGATTGGTATCGTGGCCGTGAGCCGCGACTGTTTCCCCGAGTCATTGGCCGTCAACCGCCGCAAGGCCGTGATTGCCAAGTATGTAGAGAAGTTCGGCGCTGCCGACATCTACGAGTGTCCCATCTGTATCGTCGAGAGCGAGATTCACGCCCAGCAGGCCCTTGAGGATGTGAAGAAGGCCGGCTGTAACGCCCTCTGCGTCTATCTGGGCAACTTCGGTCCCGAGATCAGCGAGACGATGATTGCCGACTGGTTCCAGGGCCCGACGATGTTCTGCGCCGCCGCCGAGGAGACTCAGAACGACCTCATCGACGGCCGTGGCGACGCCTACTGCGGCATGCTGAACGCCAGCCAGGCCCTGAGCCTGCGCAAGACGCGTGCCTACATTCCCGAGGAGCCCGTCGGCGACGCCGCCCAGTGTGCCGAGATGATCCACGAGTTCGTGCCCATCGCCCGCGCCATTGTCGGCCTGCAGAACCTGAAGATCATCAGCTTCGGTCCACGCCCCAACAACTTCCTGGCCTGCAACGCTCCCATCCGCGCCCTCTATGATCTCGACGTTGAGATTGAGGAGAACTCCGAGCTTGACCTGCTTGAGGCTTTCCAGAAGCATCAGGGCGACCCGCGCATCGACGACGTGGTGAAGGATATGGCTGCTGAGCTGGGCACTGGCAACAAGATTCCCAGTGTGCTGCCGAAGCTGGCTCAGTATGAGCTGACGCTGACCGACTGGATTGAGGCCCACAAGGGCTCGCGCCAGTATGTGGCAATGGCCAACAAGTGCTGGCCCGCCTTCCAGACCATGTTCGGCTTCGTGCCCTGCTATGTGAACAGCCGTCTGACCGGTCGCGGTATTCCCGTGGCCTGCGAGGTCGACATCTACGGTGCGCTGTCAGAGTATATCGGCACCTGCATCACCCAGGACGCCGTGACGCTGCTCGACATCAACAACTCCGTGCCCCGCGACATGTACGAGGAGAGCATCAAGGGCAAGAAGTTCGAGTGCGACAGCTACACCGACAAGGAGATCTTCATGGGCTTCCACTGCGGCAACACCGCCAGCTCGAAGGTCTGCAACTGCCAGATGTGCTTCCAGCGCATCATGGCCCGCGCCCTGCCCGTCGAGGTGACCAACGGCACGCTCGAGGGCGACCTCGCTCCCAGCAAGGCTACCGTCTACCGCCTGCAGTCTACCGCCGACACCAAGCTGCGCGCCTACATCGCCCAGGGCGAGATTCTGCCTGTGGCTACCCGTTCGTTCGGCTCTATCGGTATCTTCGGCATCAAGAACATGAGCCGCTTCTACCGTCACGTGCTCATCGAGAAGCACTATCCGCACCACGCTGCCGTCATGTTCGAGCACGCTGGCAAGTACCTGTGGGAAGTGCTGAAGTACATGGGCATCCCCGTTGAGGAGATTGACTACAACTTCCCGAAGGGTGACTACTATCCCACGGAGAATCCGTTCTGCTAATAGTAAAACATCGGCTTGTCCTTGACCCTTGGCGGTCAGGGACAAGCTTATTTATAAACAATGTAAATCCAAATGCTTATGAAAAAACAATTACGCTTATTGCTGGCTGGTCTGTTTGTGATGCTGGCCAGCGGAGTATCGGCCAAGGATATCACGTTCCTTCCGAGTGAGTTTACGGCGGCTACGAGTTCCGACTATTCCTTGACAAAGGATGGTGTGACCATGACTGTGACCTCCAGCACGGTGACCGACTCAGAGTTCCGCATCTTCAAGAGCCAGACCATCACCTTCAAGGCCACTGGCGACAACATGACCAAGATTGTGTTCACCTGCACCGCTAACGGTACGGCCAAGTACGGTCCCGGCAACTTCGCCGCCACCAATGGCTATACCTTTGAGGCAGACGGAAAAGTGGGAACTTGGACCGGCAATGCTTCTACGCTGACACTGACCGCTGAGGCCGCCCAGGTTCGTGCCACTCAGATTGTGGTGACCGTCGGCGAAGGTGGTGGCGGTGGAGAAACACCCGACCCGCAACCCGACGACCCCAACAAGGCAGGCTCCGTGAACAACCCCTATACCGTAGCTCAGGCACAGGAGGTGCTGGCAGCGCTGGCTCCCAACGTGAAGTCGGACGAAGTGTATGCCAAGGGAAAGATTTCAAAGATTGACGAGGTTGAAACCGTGCAGTACGGCAACGCTACGTTCTACATCTCCGACACGGGCTCTGAGGACGGCCAGTTAGAGGTCTTCCGCTGCGTGTTCTTAGAGAAGGAAAAGTTCACCGCCACCGACCAGATCAAGGTGGGCGACGAGGTGATTATCTGCGGACAGCTGGTGAACTATCGCAGCTCGAAGGCCGCCGAGACCGACCCCGTGACCCCGGAGTTCACGCAGGGCTGCTACATCTACTCGCTGAACGGTAAGACGATGGCTGAGGGTGGCGAACAGCCCGAGCCGCAGGTGACGAAAATTTCCGTCGCCGAAGCCCTGACAGCCATCAACGCCCTGGCCGACGGTGCGAAGTCTGAGAACAGCTTCATCGTGAAGGGCTACATTGTGGGCACTCCCGAATTCCAGCGCAAGGACGACGGAACGCTCTACGGCAACGTGAACTGTACGATAGCCGACGAGAAGGGCGGCACAGCCACGCTGACCATCTTCCGCGCCAAGAACTACGATAATGCCAGCTTCGACGAGGAGACCATTTCGAGCCTCAAGGAAGGCGACCTGGTAGAGTTCCAGGGCCTGCTGCAGAAGTATGTCAAGGATGGCGTGACCACGCCCGAGCTGGTCAGCGGCTACCTCATCTCCGTCAATGGTTCAGGAGAAGCTCCCGAGCAGCCTGAGACGGCTATTACAGTGGCCGATGCCCTTACCGCCATCAATGCTTTGGCCGATGGTGCCAAGTCAGCCGATGAGTATGTCGTCAAGGGCTATGTGGTGGGTGCTCCCGACTTCCAGCGCAAGGCCGACGGCAGCCTGTATGGCAACGTGAACTGCACGATTGCCGACGAGAAGGGCGGCACAGCCACGCTGACCGTCTTCCGCGCCAAGAACTTCGAGAATGCAAACTTCGACGAGGAGACCATCTCAAGCCTGAAGGAAGGCGACTTCGTGGAGTTTAAGGGCTTGCTGCAGAAGTATGTCAAGGACGGCGTGACCACGCCCGAGCTGGTCAGCGGATACCTTGTCTCCATCAACGGCAAGGATGCCGCCAGCGTCAAGGCTCTCAAGCTCGACCAGAACACCAATGCTCCCGCCTACAACCTCAGCGGCCAGCAGGTTTCCAGCAGCTATCGCGGTCTGGTCATCAAGAACGGCCGTAAGTTTATGGTTAAGTAAACAGATGACCAAAAGAACCGAAAGAGCCACCCCCAGCCGGGATGGCTCTTTTTCAACCAAAACTAATATTCATTACAATGATGGAAAAAACACTTGTATTACTGAAGCCCAGCTGCGTGCAGCGCCAGCTGATTGGTGAGATTGTGAACCGCTTTGAGCGTCGCGGACTGCGCGTCGCCGGTATGAAGATGATGCAGCTCTCCGACGAGATTCTGCGCGAACACTATGCCCACCTCGTCGACCGTCCATTCTTCCCTGCCTTGGCTGCTTCGATGCAGACTTCGCCCGTCGTGGCACTCGCCCTTGAGGGTGTGGATGCCGTGCAGGTGGTTCGCACGATGACCGGAGCCACCAATGGACGTGAGGCCGCTCCCGGCACCATCCGCGGCGACTACTCGATGAGCAACCAGCAGAACATCGTACATGCCAGCGACTCTACGTCGAACGCCGAGATAGAGCTGAAGCGCTTCTTCCGCGACGGTGAGATTTTCGACTACACCAGCGGCGCCTTCGCTTACATCTATGGCGACGGCGAGGCCAAGTAAGCCGTTATGAAGCGAGCGATTGTAGTGGGTGCCTCGTCGGGCATCGGACTGGAGGTGGCCCGGCTGCTGCGGCAGAAGGGCTGGACGGTGGGCGTGGCTGCCCGCAGGGTGGAACGGCTGGCGGAGTTTGAGGTCGCGGCACAGATTGACGTGAACGACGCTGAGGCCGGGCATAGGCTGGTAGAGCTGGCCGAGAGGCTGGGCGGTATGGACCTGTACTTCCACGCCTCGGGCATCGGCCACCAGAACCGCGAACTGCAGGAGGACATCGAGCTGCAGACCGTCGAGACCAACGGCCTGGGCTTCACCCGTATGGTGGGTGCGGCCTACCGCTATATGGCCGGGCACGGCGGCGGACACATCGCCGTCATCTCGTCGATTGCGGGTACGAAGGGCTTGGGGCCTGCCCCGGCCTACTCGGCCACGAAGGCACTGCAGAATACCTATATCCAGTCATTAGAGCAGCTGGCCAATGCCCAAGGGCTGAACATCCGCTTCACCGACATCCGCCCGGGCTTCGTGGCCACCGACCTGCTGGGCGACGACCCCTACCCTATGCTGCTTGACAAGACCGACGTGGCCCGCGACATCGTCAGCTCCATCGAGAAGCGGCGCCATGTGCGCGTCATCGACTGGCGCTGGCGCATCGTCACGTGGCTGTGGCGGCGCATTCCCCGCTTCGTCTGGCGGCGGCTGTCGCTGACGCTGGTCGTGCTGCTGTCATTGACGGCTGGGGCGAAGGACTACGTCATTACCGACTTCGGGGCCGTCAGCGATACGACGTTGCTCAGCACCGAGGCCATCCAGCGGGCTGTCGACCGTTGCTCGGAGGGTGGCGGCGGGCGCGTCGTCGTGCCGGCGGGGATGTATAAGACGGGAACGCTCGTGCTGCGCAGCCATGTCAACCTCTACTTAGAGCAGGGGGCGACGCTCTACGGCAGCACCCGCTTGGAGGACTACCGCCCGATGAAGACCGACTACGTGTCGCTGCGCACGCAGACGGCGACGGTGCAGCTCATTTACGCCGACCGCGTGGAGGACGTGACCATCAGCGGCTACGGCACCATCGACGGGCGCGGACGGGCGTTTAAGAAGCAGACGTGGAACGACGAGGGCATTACGCGGCCCCACCTGCTGCGCTTCGTCCAGAGCCGCGACATCCGCATCGAGGACATCACGCTGCGCAATTCGGGCTGCTGGATGCAGCACTACCTGGCCTGCGACCGCCTGCAGATACGCGGCATCAAGGTTATCAACCGCAACAACTACAACAACGACGCCCTTGACCTGGACGGCTGCCACGACGTGGTGGTGACGGGCATGATAGCCGACTCTGACGACGACGCCATCACGCTGAAGTCGACGTCGCCCCGGCTCTGCGAGAACATCCGCATCAGCGACTGCGTCGTGTCGAGCCACTGCAATGGCGTGAAGCTGGGCACCGAGACCAACGGCGGCTTCCGCAACATCAGCATCAGCGGCATCGTCGTCAAGCCCAGCAGCGACCAGTCGACCCAGTTCTTCGGTGCCCCGTCGAAGATAGGAACGTCGGCCATCTCGTTGGAGATTGTAGATGGCGGAACGATGGAGAACGTCAGCCTCAGCGACTTCACCGTCGAGGGCACCGAGTCGCCCATCTTCATCCGCCTGTCCAACCGCGGGCGCGGCTACAAGCTGCGCGGCGGCGACGGAACACTGAGCGGCACGGGCAACGACGACACGATCACCGAACTTATTCCCATCGACCACGTCGGAACGATGCGCGGTCTGCACCTGAGCCGTATCAGCGTGCGCAATGCCGGCCCGGTTGGGTGCAGCATCACGGGCTTGCCGGGCCACCCTGTTGAGGACGTCACGCTGACGGACATCACCATCCACCATAAGGGTGGCGTCACTCAGGCCGACCTGCCGAAGATTGATGAGGCCCTCAAGGACGAGAAGGAGCGGGAATATCCCGAGGCCACGATGTGGGGCACCCTGCCTGCCAAGGGCTTTTATGTTCGCCACGCCCGCCACGTCAGCTTCCAGAATGTGGTGGTGACGACCGACGAGCCTGACGCCCGCCCAGCGTTTGTGCGGGTTGACGCAGACAAGGATTAGGCTATAATTGCGAATCGCAGGATAAAAAGTGCAAATGATAATCATATGTCCCACGCCGTGGGTCATTCAAAAGGCGCCGCCTTTTTTCCATAAACCGCCGGGTTTTGGACAAAAGGCACCGCCTTTTGGGAACAAATGTAAGAAAAAGTTGCTGATAGTTGCTTGTTTTTCAGAAATTTTCGTATCTTTGCAGCATCATGAAAAGAGGAACAATGTTAATCGTGGCGTTGCTGATGGCAATGACCATCATGGCGCAGAAGACGGCAGTCAGCGGCACCGTTGTAGATGCTTCTACAGGCGAGCCGGTGATGGGTGCCAGCGTGACGGCCGGCGGTCTGTCGGTGGTGACCAATGCCGACGGTTTCTTCACGCTGAAGAGCGAGCAGGCGCCGGAGGCTGTGGTGGTGACGCACGTGGGCTATCGTACCCGTAGGGTGGCCGTGACAGACGGGCAGCTGACCGTCCGCCTGCAGCCAACGGTCATTCAGCTGCACGAGGTGCTGGTGATGGCCGACAACCCGCGTGAACTGGTGCAGGCGGCTATCGCGAAGATACCGCAAAACTACAGCCGCAATCCTGAGCTCTACAACTGCTTCTACCGCGAGACGGCGATGAAGCGGCAGCATTATATCACCGTGGCCGAGGGCGTGGTGTCGATGTACAAGAGCGGTGCCAGAACAGGACTGGGGCGCGACCGCGTGGCCATTAACAAGGGCCGTCGGCTGCTCAGTCCGAAGCAGAGCGACACCCTCGGCGTGAAGGTGCTGGGTGGCCCCGTGGCGGCCGTGCAGCTCGACATCGTGAAGAACCGCGACTTCCTGCTCAACGACGACGACCTGGCCTGCTACGAGCTGAAGATTGAGACGCCGACCACCATTGCCGACCGTTCGCAGTATGTGGTCAGCCTCACTCCGAGCGTGACGATGCCCTACGCCCTCTACAACGGCAAGCTGTATATCGACCAGGAGACGCTGGCCTTTACCCGCGTGGAGCTGTCGCTCGACATGAACGACCGCCAGAAGGCAACCGAGGCGATGCTCGTCAGAAAACCCCTCGGCGTGCGCTTCAGGCCCCGCGAGCTGTCGCTGCTGGTGGACTATCGTCAGGGCATCGACGGCGTGATGCGGCTGAGCTATATGCGCACGACGTTCCGCTTCAACTGCGACTGGAAGCGTCGGCTCTTTGCCACGTCGTTTACGGCTACGTGTGAGATGGCCGTCACCAGCACCACCGACCGCGACGTGCAGCCCATCCGTGGCCGCGACTCCTTTGACCAGCGCGACGCCTTCTTCGACAAGGTCGACTACTTCCGCGACCCCGCGTTCTGGGAGGACTACAACATCATCGAGCCGACGGAGTCGCTCGACAAGGCCGTGCTGCGCCTCCTGAAAAAATATTAATATGCTAAAAGATTTTGCCTTTTCGGAAAAAAGCAGTAACTTTGCGCCTAAATCGTAAATCCGTAAATCGCAAATAACAACGATGGCAAAGAAAGACGGGGAGCTGACCCCGATGATGAAGCAGTTCTTCGACCTGAAGGCGAAGCACCCCGACGCGGTGCTGCTGTTCCGCTGCGGCGACTTCTACGAGACGTATTGCGAGGACGCGGTGACGGCGGCAAAGATACTGGGCATTACCCTGACCCACCGCAACAATGGCTACAACAAGGGCGACGAGATGGCGGGATTCCCCCATCACGCCCTCGACACATACCTGCCGAAGCTTATCCGGGCCGGCAAGCGCGTGGCCATCTGCGACCAGCTCGAAGACCCGAAGCTGACGAAGAAGCTCGTCAAGCGCGGCATCACGGAGCTGGTGACGCCGGGCGTGGCTCTCTCTGACAACGTGCTGAACTACAAGGAAAACAATTTTCTTTGCGCTGTTCATTTCGGCAAGGCGGCCTGCGGCGTCTCGTTCCTCGACATCTCGACGGGCGAGTTCCTGACGGGCGAGGGCACCTACGACTACGTGGAGAAGTTGCTCGGCAACCTGCAGCCGAAGGAGGTGCTCGTTGATCGCCAGCGCAAAAAGGACTTCGAGCAGCAATTCGGCACGAAGCTCTTCACGTTTGAACTCGACGACTGGGTGTTCACGGAGCAGAGTGCCATGCAGAAGCTGCTGAAGCACTTCCACGTGAAGTCGATGAAGGGCTTCGGTGTTGACCACTTGAAAAACGGTATGATTGCCGCCGGAGCAATTCTCCAGTATCTGGAGTTGACCCAGCACACCCAGATAGCCCATATCACCTCGCTACAGCGCATCGAGGAGGAGAAGTACGTCAGGCTCGACAAGTTCACCATCCGCTCCTTAGAGCTGATTCAGCCCATGCAGGAAGACGGCAAGTCGCTGCTCGACGTGGTCGACAAGACGGTCTCGCCGATGGGCGGCCGACTGCTGCGCCGCTGGCTCGTGTTCCCGCTGAAGGACGAGCGGCCCATCAACGAGCGCTTAGACATTGTGGAGTACTACTACCGCGAGCCGGAGTTCCGCCAGTGCATCGACGAGCAGCTGCACCGCGTCGGCGACCTTGAGCGCATCATCTCGAAAGTGGCCGTGGGGCGCGTTTCGCCGCGCGAGGTCGTTCAGCTCAAGACAGCCCTACAGGCCATCCACCCCATCAAGACGGCGTGTCTCTACGCGCAGAACGACGCCCTGAAGCGCGTCGGCGAGCGGCTGAACCTTTGCGAGTCGCTCCGCGACCGCATTGAGCGCGAAGTGCAGCCCGACCCGCCACAGCTGGTGCAGAAGGGCGGCGTCATCCGCGACGGCGTGAATGCCGAGCTTGACGAGCTGCGCCACATTGCCTACAGCGGCAAGGACTACCTGCTGCAGATTCAGCAGCGCGAGGCCGAGCTGACGGGCATACAAAGCCTGAAGATAGGCTACAACAACGTCTTCGGCTACTACCTCGAGGTACGTAATACGTATAAGGACTTGGTGCCGCAGGAGTGGGTGCGCAAGCAGACACTGGCGCAGGCCGAGCGCTACATCACGCAGGAGCTGAAGGAGTACGAGGAGAAGATTCTCGGTGCCGAGGACAAGATTCTGGCGCTCGAAACCAAGCTGTTCAATGAGCTGGTACTGGCCATGCAGGAGTTTATTCCGCAGATACAAATCAATGCCAACCTGCTGGCCCACCTCGACTGTCTGCTCTCGTTCGCCAAGACCGCCGAGGAGAACCGCTACATCCGCCCCGTTATCGACAGCGGCACGGTGCTCGACATCCGTCAGGGCCGCCACCCAGTCATTGAACAGGAGCTGCCCATAGGCGAGCCGTATATTCCCAACGACATCCTCTTGGATAACGAGCGACAGCAGATTATCATCATCACCGGCCCAAACATGGCCGGTAAGTCGGCACTGCTGCGCCAGACGGCCCTCATTGTGCTGCTGGCCCAGGTGGGCTGCTTCGTGCCCGCAGAGGCCGCGAAAATCGGCTTGGTGGACAAAATCTTCACCCGTGTGGGCGCCTCGGACAATATCTCGCTCGGCGAATCGACGTTCATGGTCGAAATGACCGAGGCCTCGAACATTCTGAACAACGTCAGCAGCCGCTCACTCGTGCTCTTCGACGAGTTGGGCCGCGGCACCTCGACCTACGACGGCATCTCGATAGCCTGGGCCATCGTTGAATACCTGCACGAGAACACGAAGGCCGGCCGGCCGCGCACGCTCTTCGCCACCCACTACCACGAGCTGAACGAGATGGAGAAGAATTTTTCCCGCATAAAGAACTACAACGTCTCGGTGAAGGAGGTCGACGGCAAGGTCATCTTCCTGCGCAAGCTGGAGCGTGGCGGCTCGGAGCACAGCTTTGGTATCCATGTGGCCGAGATTGCGGGAATGCCCCGGAGCATCGTCAAGCGCGCCAACGTCATCCTGAAGCAGTTGGAGAACGATAACGCCCAAGTGGGCACCGTCGGCAAGCCAACAGCCGAGATTGCTAACAGTCGTGAGGGCATGCAGCTCTCGTTCTTCCAGCTCGACGATCCCGTGCTCTGTCAGGTGCGCGACGAAATCCTCGGCCTCGATGTGAACAATCTGACGCCACTCGAAGCCCTCAACAAGCTCAACGACATCAAAAAAATCGTCTCCGGAAAGTAGGAGACGATTTCTTTTTTACCTTTTTACCTTTTTACTTTTTTACCTTTTTACCTTTTTACCTTTTTACTTTTCACCATGCACCAAACGCCGACGATGATGAATGGGATGGAGAGAATCTGTCCCATGTCGATGGGCATTGAGGCCTCGAAGGCTTCCTGAACCTCTTTGGTGTACTCGATGAGGAAGCGGAAGGTGAAGATATAGGTGAGGCAGAAGCCGAAGTACCAGCCGGTGCCAATCTTCTCGGGCCACTTCTTGTGTAAGGCCCACATGATAAAGAAGAGGATAGCGTAGGCGATGGCTTCGTAGAGCTGGCCAGGATGGCGGGGCAGCTGGTCGACGCGCTCGAAGATGAAAGCCCAGGGCACGTCAGTGGCCTTGCCGATGATTTCGCTGTTCATGAGATTGCCCAGACGGATGAAGCAGGCGGTGGTGCCGGTAGCGATGGCTATGTTGTCGAGCACCGTCCACATCTTAATCTTCGTATGGCGGCAGTAGAGCCACAGCGCCAGAATGAGTCCGGCGGTGCCGCCGTGCGAGGCCAGTCCGGCATAGCCCGTCATCTTCCAGCCACCGTCTGGCAGGAAGTGGATGGGCAGCAGCATCTCGACAAAACCTTTGAACGACGTCAGGAAGTAGTCGGGCTGGTAGAAGATGCAGTGGCCCAGTCGGGCGCCGATGAGAATGCCTAAGAAACAGTAGATGAACAGCGGGTCGAACAGCTCGTCCTTAATCTTCTGCTCCTTGTAGAGCCGTTTCACGACGAAGTAGGCGATGGCCAGGCCGATGAGCCAGCACAGGGAGTACCAGCGGAACGAGTACGAGCCGATGCTGAAGGCCTCGAGGTCTGGATTCCAGACGATATAATTCAGAAGATTCATCATAGTTTACACGTTAAATCGGAAGTGCATGATGTCGCCGTCCTGCACGACGTAGTCCTTGCCCTCGACGGCCAGCTTGCCTGCCTCACGGACAGCGGCCTCGGAGCCGTACTGGATGTAGTCGGCATACTTGATGACCTCGGCCCGGATAAAGCCCTTCTCGAAGTCGGTGTGGATGACGCCGGCACACTGAGGGGCCTTCCAGCCCTTCTTGTAAGTCCACGCCTTCACCTCCATCTCGCCGGCGGTGATGAACGTCTCCAGGTTCAGCAGGGCGTAGGCCTTCTTGATGAGGCGGTTCACGCCGCTCTCCTCCAAGCCCAGCTCCTCAAGGAACATTTGCTTGTCCTCATACGACTCCAGTTCGGCAATGTCCTCCTCCGTCTTGGCGGCGATGACCATCATCTCGGCACCCTCTTCCTGGGCCAGCTCCCCTACCCTACGGGTAAAGTCGTTGCCGTCCTTGGCATCCTGTTCGCCGACGTTGCAGACGTAGAGCACGGGCTTCGACGTCAGCAGGAACAGCTGGCGGGCGCAGTCCTGCTCGTCCTTCGACTCGAACTCCACCACGCGGGCGTTCTTGCCCTGGTCGAGTGCCTCCTTATAAGCCTTCAGCACGCCGACCTCCACCTTCGCGTCTTTGTTGCCGGCAGCAGCAGCCTTCTCGGTCTTGGCCAGTCGGCTCTCGATGGTCTCGAGGTCCTTCAACTGCAACTCGGTGTCGATAATCTCCTTGTCGCGGATGGGGTCGATGGTGCCGTCGACGTGGGTGATGTTCTCGTCCTCGAAGCAACGGAGCACGTGGATGATGGCGTCAGTCTCGCGGATGTTGCCGAGAAACTTGTTGCCCAGTCCCTCGCCCTTCGACGCGCCCTTGACGAGTCCGGCGATGTCGACGATTTCGCACGTGGCGGGTACGATGCGGCCCGGGTGAACCAGTTCGGCTAACTTCGTAAGCCGCTCGTCGGGCACGGTGATGACGCCCACGTTGGGCTCAATAGTACAAAACGGAAAGTTGGCTGCCTGCGCCTTTGCGCTCGACAGGCAGTTGAACAGTGTAGACTTGCCCACATTGGGCAGTCCCACGATACCACATTTTAATGCCATGATATTATCGATTTACAATTTGGGTGCAAAGGTAGCAGAAAAAGTGGAGACTGCCAAACAATCGGCTCAAAAAGTGCGGCGGGGAGAGCCTTGGCCCTCCCCGCACGGTGTTACTCTGCTTCTTCTAACTGCTTGATTCTTTGTTCAAGAATACTAACCAGCTCTGTAAGTTCTGCTATTTTGTTGTCGGAATTTTCCTTCATCGTGTACATGTTTTTAGTTGTATTCGCAATATCATTTTCTACCTCGTCCTTCACCATGGCAATGGCTTGCTGTAGCTCTTCCTTGTTTGCCTGCATCCTTTCCGCAACTGTATTGATGGCATCAGCGTTATTGGCTATCTGCGCCTTTGTTTCGTCTATGCTCTTCTGGTTCATATTGATTTCATTTTCCAGCTTGGCAATAAACGTCATGTTATCCTCGATTCTTTTCTCCACATCCTTGACTTCTGCGACAGTTGCAGCCAGGTTATCCTTCAGCGCAGCTGTGGCAGCAGCGTTATCGTCTATCTGCGCCTCAACTGCTTTAATGTGATATCTATTTTCCGTGGTTCCATTTTCCACGCTGGAGACTTTTTTCTCAGTTGCAGCCAGATCTGCTTTTAGGGCATCTATCTGAGCCTGCATGGCCGTGATGCTGCTCATCAGGGTGGTGATGTTGGTGCCGCTGACGGTGACGTCGCCCTCCTTGAAGTCAAGCTGCTTCAGGTCGTTGGGGCCGATGGTGATGACGGTGCCGTCGGTAAGCGTGAGCACCATGTTGTAGGTGTTGGTCTGTGCAAAGGCACTGACGGCGATGATGAACGTCGCAACGAGCGACATGAGTATTCTCTTCTTCATAGTTGTGTTGTTGTTTTAATGGTTCATTAACTTCTTGATAATCTCTGTGATGTCCGTGATGTCGACCTTACCGTCGCCGTTGACGTCGGCTCCCCACTTCTCGAAGTGTCCCGAGGGCGAGGGTTGCCCCGTGATGTTGTGCGAAATCTCTGTCAGGTCGGCGGCGGTGATGTCGTTGTCGCCGTTGGCGTCGGCACGGTCGGGTGCGCCCTTGAACTCCAGCACGCTGACCTCGGCCACGGGTACGTCGGTGGTCTTTTCGGTGGTCTTGATGTGCAGCTCGTTGTCGCTGAAGGTGATGACGGGATTCTTGTCGAGGCTGAACACCATAGGCGAGCCGTTCACGGTGAGCGTCACTGTCCTGATGCCTACGCCGTCGGCGTGGGCGGCGATGGCCGGCGTTGCTGCGATGGTCAGTGTCAGTGCCCACCGTGCCAGCCGTTTGGTTTGCATGAAATGGTACTTCATAGGCAGTTCTTTTTTGAATGGTTTGACAATCGTTGTTTCAATTCTCTGCTGCAAAGATAGTAAATAATATTGAATTGGAGAGTTTTTCTTGCAGTTTTTTTCCTTTTCAATAGCCAAAGTCCTCGCCGACGAGGATGACGGTGTGGCGGCCGCGCGGCGAATTGCGCAAGAAGTGGACGTAGTTGCAGATGCTCTCGGGCGAATTGCAGTTGTGGCAGACGCCGTCTACCTGACAGGGCGTCTTGATGTCGAAGCGGGCGGCATTGATGGGCGAGGCCGTGCTGCGGGCACGCTGCAGGGCGGCTTCGACGTTCTGCGCCACCTTGTTCAGGCCGATGACGAAGATGACTTTCTTCGGACCCCACGTGATGGCAGCCACGCGATTGCCGTTGCCGTCGATGTTGACGATGACGCCGTCCTCCGAGATGGCATTGGCACTCGACAGGTAGACGTCGGCCGTGAAGGCCCGCTCGTAGATCTTCACCACCTCGTCGCGGTCGGTGACGAGGTCGCGGTCGAGCACCTCCAGCGTCCCTCGGTCTCTGAGTGCCTGCGGGATGCCCATGTCGCGGATGGTCATCGAGCCGCCCCAGGTGACGCTGCTTCCATCGGCTATCAGTTCCGACACTTTACTCACTGCCTCTGCCGCCGTCGGGCAGTAGAAGGCTTCCATGTTGCGGCGCTTCAGGCTCTTGATCATCCGCTCTGCCAGCCGCTGGTTACGTAGTTCTCTTGGTTTCATATCCGTCATGGTTATTTTACAGGGCAAAGCGGTTCTCAATGACCGTCCAGTCGATGATTTGCCAGAGGGCGGCGAGGTGGTCGGGACGGCGGTTCTGGTAGTCCAGATAGTAGGCGTGCTCCCAGACGTCGAAGGTCAGCAGGGGCTTCAGGCCTTTCTGCACGGGATTGGCGGCATTCGTCTCCTGTGTGACGACGAGCTTGCCGGCGTTGTCTGCCGACAGCCAGACCCAGCCTGAGCCGAAGAGTGTGGCCCCCTTCTTCTGGAACTCGTCCTTGAAAGCCTCGAACGAGCCAAAGTCGCGGACGATGGCCTCGGCGAGCTTGCCGACGGGCTGATTGTCGTTCTTAGGTGCACCGAACTGGCTGAAGTAAAGGTTATGGTTCAGAATCTGCCCCGCATTGTTCAGCACGCCGCCACTGGCCTGCCTGACAATCTCCTCCAGCGGCAGTGCTGCCTGTGGGCTGTCTGCCAAAAGGGCATTGAGGTTATTCACGTAGCCGGCGAGATGCTTCCCGTGGTGGAAGGCGATGGTCTCGCGGCTGATAACTGGCTCTAAGGTCTCCGGCGCGTAAGGGAGCGCCATTAGTTCAAACATCTCCATAATTAGTTATTGGTTATTTAGCACTGAACATTGAATTGGTTTTATACCACCTTGAAATGGCGAAGGGCATTCAGGATGCCGTCGTCATCGACGGTGGTAGTGACGTAGTCGGCCTGGCGCTTGAGGCCGTCGATGGCGTTGCCCATGGCAATGCCGATGCCGGCCTGGAGAATCATCGAGGTGTCGTTGCCGCCGTCGCCGAAAGCGATGGTGCGGTCGGGGTTGAAGCCCTCGTGGCGGGCCATGGCGAGGATGCCCTTGCCCTTGTCGGCACCGTTGGCGGTGATGTCGGTGAACTCTGGATGCCAGCGGCCGGAGACGCACTGCGGCAGTCGGGCCATCAGTTGTGGCTCGTAGTCGGCGGTGAAGAAGGGCGTGAGTTGCAGGACGTCCTGCTGGAGCACAACATCGAGCGGCGAAGCCTTGTCGAGGTTCTTCACGGCCAGCATCTGGCGGAAGATGCGGTCGACGTCGCCCTTGGGGTCGAGAACGGCCACGTCGCTGCGCCCCACGATGATGAGGCTGTAGCCTTTATCCCGTGCATCATCGACACACGTCATCACGTCGGCCTTGGCTATGGGCTGGCAGCAGACCATCTCGTCGCCGACATAGCAGAGGGCACCGTTGGTGGTGATGTAGCCGTCGATGAGATGCCCGATGGCGCCGAGGTTGGTGATGATAATCGGCGGCCGGCCTGTTGCGATGTAGATGCGCGAGCCGTTGGCCTTAGCCTGTGTCAGGGCGAAGATAGTGGACGGTGGAATCTCGTGGGTCTTGAAGCTGACCAGCGTACCGTCGATATCGAAAAACAGTGCGTATCTTTGATTCATGATTGCGATAAGCTCGTATTGATACAATACCAGGTGCAAAGTTAGTGGAAAAAGCGGAAACGGCCAAACATTCGCCGTAAAAATCGTATCGGGACAGCCGAAGGCCTCCTGCCAGACACTACGGCTGCTGGGAATAGGCAGCGAACCCAACGGCCAACTAACCGGCAGTTGTCTTTATCAATTGACAACGATTTTCTTCCCTTTCCAAATGTATAGGCCGGCGGGGATACCGTCGAGGGAGGTGGCGTTGCGGCGGACGCAGCGGCCGTCGAGGGTATAGACATTGGACGACGGCGCAGTGGTATGGCTGTCGGCGATGCCCGTATCCTGCCCGCTGGGCTGAATGCCGACAATCATGTCCTGGTAAAAGTTGAACTGATAGCCCGGCGGGTCGAGCTGGTCGATGTCGTAGTAGCCGTCCTCGTGGCCGTACCAGCCCCAATTGACGTGAACCAGTCCGTCGGCGTTGTAGCCGTCGATGACGAACGAGTGGGCGTAGACGCCCTCGGTGAGGCTTATGCTGATGGCCTCATAGAAGATGGGGCGGCCACAGGACAGTTCCTCGCGAATCATCTGTAGCCACTCGCTGCGGCTGTAGTCGCTGCGCATGCGGGTCTGCATCCTGCTGCCGTCGTAGTGGAAGTATTTCACGAGAGCGTCGCCCGCCGTGAAGTTGGTGGAGAACGAGAAAGTCTTCTCGAACAGCATGTTGCTGGCCACGGCGCAGTGGTAGAGCAGCTCAGCCACGGCGCGCCCTTCGGCTTCGGTGTAGTCGCCGCTGTAGTCGTCAATCATGTTGTCCCAGTCGTAGCGTGCCTCTGAGAAATCCACGCTGAAGGTGTTGGCGCTGGTGCTGAGAACGGGGTAGACGACGCTGTTGCTGCCCTCGCCTTGAGCGGGCCATTGGTGGTAGCGCATAATCTGCCCCATAGCCACCGCTACACAGCCCACGCGGCAGTGCTGCTCGTCGGGCTGATAGCCGCCCCAGGGCGTCGGTGTCTTCAGCGGGCACATGAAGTTGTAAGGTGCGCGCTGGCCCCATGTCGAAGTGAGCAGGGGTTCGACAGCCGCTGGGAGGGCTGGCTGCGACACTGTCGCAGCATAGGGGAGACAGAGCAGGATGAGCGTAAGAGCGTTCTTCATAACAGGTAGCCGTGCTTTTTGAGTTGAGTTTCGAACTTCTTGAGGTCGTCGTTCTTAACCATGATGCGGTAGCCCTCGGCGCGGATGACCAGCTGGCGCAGTGCGGGGTCGGTGGTGATGAGCTGCACGAGGTCGCGGTTCTCAGGGTCGAGGGTGTAGCGCTTGTAGGCAGTCTTGTCTTCCTTCAGCGGGTGACAGTGCTGGAGCAGCGATTTGAAGAACTGCTCCCAAAGCGGGGGCAGGTCGCTGGATATGAACTGGCGGAAGATCTTGATTTTCGACTCCACGTCGGCCTTGGTGTGGCAGCTGGCAAGGAACGAGAGCGCCGAAGTCTCGAAGCGGCTTCGGGAGATAGCGTGCGAGGTGTCCATCAGCAACTGGGCATAAGGGTTGGGTTCGACGAGCGAGCGGATAATGAGCCGCTCAGGGTCGAGCTCGAAGTAGGCGATGTGTTCCTGCTCGGGTGCTTCGTACTCGTCGGTCAGGCTGAGGGCGTATCGGCCTAAGGGCGTCAGCCGGATGTATTCGAGCGAATCGAAGGGCGACAGCTCTGGGTTCTTTTCCTCGTTGATGGCTATCTCGGCAGCACCGATGCTGGCCAAGAGGAAGGCACACATCTGCAGGCCCGTGTAGCCGAACTCCATCGCATAGCTGTTGGCGGCAATGGTATTCCCCGTGTACTCATTGGTCATCTGCGTGGTCGATTGCTCGTCGTTGGGGTAGAAGACGAGTGTGGTAAAGCGCTGGGTGTTCTCACCATTCTCGATGCCGTAGATTTTCAGGTAGATGTCGCGTATGCTCACCCAGCGGTCAGGCTCTTCGCGAAGCCAGGTGAACATCGTGTTACAAAGCTTGCCTTGCTTGCCGTATTCGGTCATCTGCTGGCGCAGGCCCTTGATGTGCGGATAGAGCAGGCCGACTAACCAGTAGTGGAGACGGGAAAACTCACATAGCAACTGACGCACCGTTTCTTCGTACGTGGGGTTGCCGCTCTTGATGAGGAACTGCTTGGCAAGGGTCAGCAGCTGTATATAGGAGAAGGCGCGGAGGTTGGTGCGGAACTCCGTCGTGTCGCCGGGGAAGAACTCAGCCAGTGACAATTTCTTCTGGGCGCGCTTCATGTCGGCTGTGCCTACACCTTTCTTCTTCAGGGGAAACTCGCCTTGCTGATAGAGGCCGCAAAAGAGCTGGTAATGGGCGTAGCTGTCAGCCTCGAGATTGATGGTGCGGTAGTGCCCTTCGGGCAGATTGTTGAGCCCTACCTCCTGGTCAAAGGTCTCGGGGAAGAAAATGGGCATGAAGAGGGCGTGAACGGCCGGACTGACGGTGATGTAGGCCTCGTAGTCGCGGTAGCCATAGCGCCCCACCTCGGCGGAGCGGAAGTTGCTGGTAGTGAACCAGCCAAACTCGCGCTTGTTCCAGACAACCTTGTCGCTATAGTAGTAGTACGAGCGCTCCTGACTGAACAGGTTGCTGGTGGTCTTGAGTATCAGTTTGGCTTCCTTCTGGGTGACAAACAGCTTGAAGAGCAGCGTGCGCCAAAGCTCTTGAAGTTCGTTGCTCATCGAGTCGACATACATCTTCAAGTTCTGTTCGCTGGCCAGGACGAGGGCCAGCCCTTGGGCGATGTTATGTTTAGAGGCGTTGGGCTTCGACATCAGCATGGCTTCTGTAGCTTCTACGACGCGGCCGTTTCTGGTAGTGCGCATCACCTTACCGTACTTGCTTAACCATGGGGCGAGCGCTCCGGCGTAGTTGAGCAGCTGGTTCTTGGTGGAGCGGCTCTCCAGGAAGTCGACGATGGCACCCCATTGGTCGGCAGTAGGCTCTTCGAGCACGAGGTTGGGCAGTGTGGGTACGCTGTTTCCGAATAGATCTGTCTGTGCCATGTTTCAATTATTTTCCAAAGATATACTTGATGTCTTCCTCGGTGAGCCGCTTGGTGATGGCAGCGTCGCCGGTGATGAGGCTGTCGGCCAGATCCTGCTTCTGTTGTTGCAGCAGTCGGATCTTCTCCTCGATGGTGTCGCGGGTAATGAGTGCAAAGCTGAGCACCTTTGCCTTCTGGCCTATGCGGTGCAGACGGTTGATGGCCTGCTCCTCGGCTGCCTTGTTCCACCACGGCTCGAAGATGTAGACGGTGTCGGCCACGGTGAGGTTCAGCCCTACCCCACCCGTTTTTAGCGTCATCAGCAGGGCGCGGCAGCCCGCGTCGTTCTGGAAGCGCTCAATGACGGCACGACGGTCGCGGGTGGAGCCGGTCATGGTGGTGTAGTCGATGCCAAGCTCCGTCAGCCGTTCGCCGACAAGCTCGATGCCGGCAATGAAGTTGAAGAAGATGACCACCTTATGGCCACTGGCCACCAACTCCTCCACCTGTTCGCAGAGCAGCGGAATCTTCGGTGAGGCAATGGCACCGTCGCTGAGGCTCTCGGGCACGGAAGCAATGCGGCGCAACTCGCTGAGGGCCTGGAACATCATCATCTGCGACTTCTCCAGTCCCTGCGACTTAATGCTCTGCTGAATGGCCATCTGGTAGTACTGGCGGCGCTCCTCGTAGAACTTGGCGTGGCTGGGTTCCATCTCGACGTAGAGCGTCTGCTCAGTACGGTCGGGCAGCTCCTTGAGCACGTCCTTCTTCAGGCGGCGCAGCATGAAGGGGAAAATCTTACGGCGCAGGGCTTCGGTGGCCTCCTTGTCGGCGCCGTGCTGTATGGGGCCTGCATACTGGCGGTTGAAGTCGTCGAGTGAGCCCAGCATCGCGGGATTAAGGAAGCGGTAAAGCGAGTAAAGCTCGGTCAGGTTGTTCTCTATCGGCGTGCCGCTCAGTGCCATGCGGTGACGGCCGTTGAGCAGCAGCACGGCCTGGGTAGTCTGCGAGGCGAGGTTCTTGATGTTCTGCGACTCGTCGAGGATGATGTAGTGGAACTCCTGCTCGCGGAACTGCTCTATGTCGTTGCGCACCAAGGCGTAGGTGGTCAGTATGAGCTGCTGCTTCATGGCCTCCTGGAGATCGCGCTGCTGGCCGTAGTAGGTGTAGTAGGTCAGCTGGGGCGCAAATTTCTGCAGCTCGTCCTGCCAGTTGAAGAGCAGCGAGCGGGGCATGATGATGAGGGAGGCGGTCTTCTCTTTAGGATAGACTTTAGAGAGCATCGTGATGGTCTGCAGCGTCTTACCGAGTCCCATATCGTCGGCTAAGCAGCCGCCGAAGTTGTTGTCGTAGAGGTAGTTAATCCACTTCACGCCCTCCTTCTGGTAGTTGCGCAGTTTCGCTTTCACGCCCGCCGTAGAGAGCCGTTTCGAAGCCAGCTGGTTGAAGCCCTCATAGAACTCGCGGTAGTGCTTGAAGGTCTGGCCTTCGAGTTTCTCGGCCAGCAGGCTTTCAATCTCGGGCAGGTCGAAGAACGACACCTTGACCTTGTCGCCCTTCTCCACCTTGCGGAAGATGCGCTCCAAGCGCTTCACGTAGTGCTCGTCGACGAGTCCGCGCTGGCCGTCGCTCAGCGTGACGTATTTCTGCTTGTTATACTGCTGCAGGAACGAACGGAGCGACATTTCCTCACCCTCGATGTTGATGGTGGCCGACCCTTCAAGGAAGTCGATGCCTGATGAGAGCTTGAGGTTCATCTTCGGCACGATGGGCTTCACCTTATAGTCCTTCAGCCGTTCGGCACCGAGCAGCTGGTAGTGGCGCACTAACTGCGGTAGGGCCTGTAGCAGGAAGGGTCCGGCTACGTCCTGCGGGATGATGAACTCGCCGCCGTCGTCCCAGACGTCTTTGGCGGCCGTCTTCGTTGGAGCGTAGCTGAGAATGGTCTTGCGCAGCTCGGCTTCGTCCTGGGCCTCGTCGGTGTGAACGATGCGGCGCAGCAGCACCTGGTGCTCCATCGTCAGCGTGGCTAAGCAGGTCAGGTCAAAGCGTTCGGCAAATTCGGTGTCGGTACCTGGCAGGGTGTATGTCAGCCGCAGGTAGAGGGCCATGTCGCCGTCTACCTTCTCAATGATAATGGTGGGTACGGTCTCAATGTTCTGATCTGAGCGCACCAGCTGGTAGTCCTCGAAGTCGAGGTCGACGTTGTCGATGTAGGAGTAGAACACCGAGAGGTATTGCTCTAATAGCGTGCGTGGGAACTTTTCGTTGAAGAAGCCGATGCGCAGGTAGTTTTCGCCAAGCGAGGCGATGGGGCTGATGGTGTCGCCAACCAGTGCAAAGACGTCGCTCAGCAGCTCGAACGGCTGAGGCGACTGTCCCTCGCAGCGGGCTAACAGCGAAGGCGTACACTGACCGTTTTCTGTGCTGATTTGCAGCAGCACCGTGGCGGGCGTATCGCTGACCTTCAGGGGTTTCAGCTTGCTGTCTACGAGGTTGTCGCAGCGCAGCAGGGCAAACAAGAGGTAGGGATAGTCGTGCAGCCGAATGCCGTTGTCCTCGTCGGTGTCCCAGCTGATGCGCATGGCCTGCTCCTGCCGGATGTTGTCGATGATGCGCAGCACGTTGAACGTCTCACCCTGATACTGTTTGTAGTCGGGAGCGACAGGGTTGCCGCTCTCGTCGACGATGCTCACGGCGGCTCCGCGCTCGAACGTCAGCCTGAACAGCACGGTTGTCTTGCCGCGTCCCTTCGGCGTATCAGTCGTCCGGAACGCGGTCTTATGGAATTGACTCAGGAAGTTACTCTCCATTCTTCAGAATCTGTTCGGCGTGTTCTTTGGTCTTCACTTGTTTGCCGGCGAAAATCTGCTCGATGATGCCCTCTTCGTTAATGATAAAGGTGGTGCGGATGGTGCCCATCGTCTTCTTGCCGTACATCACTTTTTCTCCCCAGGCTCCCATCGCCTCCATCAGCGTCTTGTCAACATCGGCAATCAGCGGGAAGGGCAGTTCGTGCTTTTCCTTGAACTTTACGTGCGAAGCAGCAGAGTCTTTGCTCACGCCAACCACCTCGTATCCCCTACCCTGCAGTTCTCCGTAGTGGTCGCGCAGACTGCAAGCCTCGGCCGTGCAGCCGCTGGTATTGTCCTTCGGATAAAAGTAAAGTACTAATTTGCGTCCCTTGTAATCACTCAGACGGATATCCCGTCCCTGCTCGTCTTTGCCCAGTACTTCGGGCGCTTTGTCTCCAATATTCATGGTTTTTTGTTATTTATCGGTGCAAAGATACGATAATTCTTTGAATATTTTGTACTTTTGCACAAAAAAAAGTAGACGATGCAACCAGTACTCCATTTCTATGACTTCGGCGAGGGCGTGACCGCCTTCAGCTCGACGCGGCAGGGCGGCTATAGCCAGGGTAGCTACGGCGAGTTCAACATCAACCGCTATTGCGGGGACAGTCTGGAGGCCATCAGTAGCAACCGCGCCCTACTCTGTCAGTTGTTGGGAATCGATGACGACCGCCTGCTGATGCCCCACCAGGTTCATGAGACGGAAATTGTGGCTGTTGACGAGACATCGAAAGAGTCCCAACTTGAGGGCGTTGACGCGCTGATGACCAACGTTCGCGGACTCTGTATCGGTGTGTCAACGGCTGACTGCATTCCCGTGCTGCTCTACGACAAAGTGCATCGTGCTGTCAGTGCTATTCACGCTGGTTGGCGGGGCACCGTGAAGCGCATCGCTGAGAAGGCTGTAGCACAGATAACTGCCGTCTACGGCTCCCGTCCTGCCGACATGATTGCCCAGATTGGTCCAGGCATTCACGTTGAGAGTTTCGAGGTGGGCGACGAAGTCTATGAAGCTTTTGCCGCCGCAGGTTTCGCGATGGAAACCATTAGCCGCCGTTATGGCGAGAGGTGGCACATCGACCTACCCGAGTGCAATCGTCAGCAACTTCTCGCCACTGGCATTCCCGAAGCCCAAATCAGCGTCTCCCCCATCTGCACCTACCAGCATCCCGACCTCTATTTCTCCGCCCGTCGTCTCAGCATAAATTCCGGCCGCATCTTCACTGGCATCGTGATGGGTTAGTGCGCCTCGATAATGCTCTTCTCCAAGTCCTCCAGAGCCTTCATGTCTTCAGCGTCGGCCAAATGTGCTTCGTAGTTCTTGCGGTTTGCATCGAAATCATCATAGACTTTGCGGACAATGGCTTCCATCTCGGCATTCGAGATACTGCCCTTGCCCTGTAAAATGTCTTTTTCTTGGAACGTGAGCAGATTGTCCACATTCTGGCGCCAATACTGGAGCGTGAGGTCACGCCGGCCTTTCACGCGCTCTTCGGCACTGGTCAGGAAAATGTCGACGAGCCTGTTCAGAGAGTCAATCTCGTCATTCTGAAGAAAGTTCTTGGCTATGATAATATCACCTTTACGAACGATGCTTCCCTTCCACGTTGTCAGTCCCATATTGGGCTTGTTGGCATCGGCACGGGAGACAATCAGTTCAGCGGCTGTCAGATGCGTAACGGCATAGAGTAGCTTGTTTTGCGTCTCTGCGAAGAACATCTGCGTGGCTTTGTCCGTTTTGTCGTAGTCGCTGCTGAGTGCAAAGAGGTCGCGAACTTTCTGATAGAATCTTTTTTCCGATGCTCGAATGTCCCTGATACGCGCCAGCAGCTCATCGAAATAGTCAGGACGGCCATCAGGATTCTTCAGTCGCTCATCGTCCATTGTGAAGCCTTTGACCAGATACTCCGTCAGGTGTTCCGTTGCCCATTGTCTGAACTGTGTTCCGCGAATGCCACGAACCCTGTATCCAACGGCTATTATCATCTCCAAAGAGTAGAAAACCACATTGTAATTCTTGCCGTCGGCGGCAGTAGTCAAGTATTCTTTGACAACTGATTTCTCTGTTAACTCCCTCTCTTTCAGTATGTTAATAATATGATAGCTGATAGTTTGCTTCGAGGTGGCAAAAAGTTCTGCCATCTGTTGCTGGTTCAGCCAAATCTTCCCGTCTTTGGCATATAGCGCCACAGATGCCCGTCCGTCGGCGGTGCGATAGATGATGATGTTCTGTTCGTCGCTCATAGCATTATTCGATTTTTAGTGCGCCTCCAGCCAGTTGTCGCCGAAACCGGAGTCGGCTACGAGGGGGACGTTAAGGGGGAAGGCATGCTGCATCTCTTCGAGAACGATGGCCTCTACCCTACCCTTCTCCTCCGGGTAAACGCTGAAGTTGAGTTCGTCGTGTACCTGGAGAATCATCTTGCTGCGGATTCCCTCGGCCTTGAAGCGCTGGTGAATGCGAATCATCGCCACCTTGATGATGTCGGCGGCGGTGCCCTGAATGGGCGCGTTGATGGCGTTACGCTCAGCAAAGCCGCGCACGGTGGCGTTGGCCGAGTTGATGTCGGGCAGATAGCGGCGACGGCCGAATAGGGTAGTGACATAGCCACGCTGACGTGCCGTCTGCTTGGCCTGCTCCATGTAGTCGTGAACGTCGGGGAATGTGGCAAAATAGCCGTCGATGAGCTGCTTGGCTTCATCGCGGCTGATGTCTAAGCGCTCAGCGAGGCCGAAGACGGTGATGCCGTAGATGATGCCGAAGTTGGCTCGCTTTGACTTCGTACGTTCGTCGCGTGTAACCTCTTCAATAGGTTTCTTGTAGATATTGGCGGCGGTGGCAGCATGAAGGTCCTTGCCTTCGCGGAAGACGGCAATCATCTGAGGATCGTTCGATAGGTGAGCCATCACGCGCAGTTCAATCTGACTGTAGTCGGCTGAAAAAAACAGACAACCAGGCTCGGGAACAAACGCCTTGCGGATTTCCTTTCCGTCTTCACCTCGAATGGGAATATTCTGCAGGTTGGGGTCGCTCGACGAGAGTCGCCCCGTGGCTGTCACCGTCTGGTTAAACGATGTATGAATGTGTCCGGTACGTGGGTTTATCAGCTTGGGCAGGGCATCGATATACGTGCCGATGAGTTTCTTCAATCCTCTGTGTTCCAATATGTCAGACACGATTTCATGCTTATTGCGCAGTTGCTGTAGCACTTCTTCCGAGGTGACGTACTGCCCCGTCTTGGTCTTCTTGGCCTTTTCAACGATTTTGAGTTTGTCGAACAGAATTTCACCCACTTGCTTCGGCGAGGCAATATTGAACTGTTGGCCAGCCAACTCGTAGATACGCCCCTCTAATTCGTTCATTCGGTTAGTCAAAATTGTTGACGTTTCCTTCAGTGAATCAACGTCTAAGCACACGCCGTTCATCTCCATTTCGGCGAGCACGGGCATGAGCGGCATCTCAATGTCGTAGAACAATTTCTCGCACTCAAACTTCTTCAGTTCGGGCTCCAGCTTGTTTTTCAGCCGCAGGGTGATGTCAGCATCTTCGGCGGCATATTCGTAGACGAGGGTAGGGGAGAGGTCGCGCATTGAGCGCTGGTTCTTTCCCTTCGGACCGATGAGCTCATCAATATGAATGGTCTTATAGTCAAGGTATATCTCAGCCATGTAGTCCATGTTGTGACGAAGCTCGGGCTGAATGAGGTAGTGGGCAATCATGGTGTCCCACATCGGGCCTTGTAACTGAACGTTATAATTTCTTAAAACTTCTAAATCGTACTTCAGGTTCTGCCCGACCTTCAAGATTTTGGGGTCTTCGTAGAGTGGTTTGAAAATATTGACGATTTTTAAGGCTTCTTCACGTTCGGCTGGCACGGGTACATAAAACGCCTCAAATTCGCGTACTGCGAAGCTCAAACCCACCAATTCGGCATCGATGGCCGACGTTGAAGTGGTCTCCGTGTCTAAACTGAGAATTTCGTTTGTAAAGAAATAATCACGAAGTTTCAGCATTTCTTCCTCATTTTCAACTAGTTTATAGTTGTGAGGAGTGGTTTTTAGCGTCTCAAAACTCGAATTTTCGCTCAAATTCGCACCGTTGGCGGGAAATTCTGCAAACAAATCGAGTTGTCCGTTAACGGGCGTTTGCGGTTTTTGTGGTTTTTTAAGAATTTTGTCTGCGAGCTGCTTGAACTCCAGTTCGGTGAAGATTTTGCCCAGTTCTTGTTCGTCAGGTTCCACGAGTCGGAGTTCGTCCATGTTGAGTTCGATGGGAACATCGGTCTTGATGGTTGCCAGGAAGTACGACATCTTGATATCGTCAACGTGCTCTTCGATTTTCTCGCGCAGCTTACCCTTGATCTCTGCCGTGCGACTCAGCAGTTGTTCAACGGAGCCAAAATCGGCGATGAGTTTAGCGGCAGTCTTTTCACCGACACCGGGGCAGCCCGGGAAGTTGTCGGCAGAGTCGCCCATCAGCGCCAGCAGGTCGATGACCTGGGTAGGGTAGGAGATACCATATTTCTGACAGACCTCTTGCGGACCCATCACTTCGTAGCCGCCTCCATGACGCGGACGGTAGATGTTGGCATGCTCCGTTACCAGCTGTCCGTAGTCCTTGTCTGGGGTTAGCATATAGCACTTCACGCCGATGGAATCAGCCTTTTTGGCAAGCGTTCCGATGACATCGTCAGCCTCGTAGCCATCGACCTGCAGCACGGGAATGCGGTAGGCTCGCAGTATGTTTTTTATAATAGGAACAGCCGCGTGAATGTCCTCAGGCGTAGCGTCGCGCTGTGCCTTGTAGGCAGGGAAGGCCTCGCTGCGGAATGTTGGTCCGTGAGGGTCGAAAGCCACGCCGATGTGCGTTGGCTGTTCCTTCTGCAGCACCTCGTTCAGCGTGTTGCAGAAGCCGATGATGGCACTGGTATTCTGACCCTTGGAGTTGATTCGCGGGTTCTTGATGAAGGCGTAATACGACCGGTAAATGAGCGCGTAAGCGTCTAAAAGGAATAGTTTATCCATAACAAGTGAGAATTTTCGCGTAAAATTACTAAAAAAATTCTGATAATCGAAAGTTTTTAGCTAATTTTGTATCAAAATTCAACAAAGATGGATTATTTATCACTTATCAAGCAGCCAATAGCGCAGGATTTGAGCCTGTTTATCGACTTGTTTAATGAGTCGCTCACTCATACTGACGGCCTTCTGGGTTCGGCCCTTTCGCATATCCGTCAGCGTGGTGGCAAGCGTATGCGCCCGATGCTGATATTGCTGGCAGCCAAGAACTTCGGAACGGTGTCTGAAGTTACGCAGAATGCTGCCGTTGGTCTCGAACTGCTGCATACGGCCTCGCTCGTTCACGATGATGTGGTCGACGAGAGCAAGGAGCGTCGCGGCCAGGCATCGGTGAATGCCTCGTATGATAATAAGGTGGCTGTGCTGGTGGGTGATTACATTCTGTCGACGGCCTTGCTACGCGTGTCGCTGACTGATAATCAGAAAATCATACAATTGCTGGCTGAGCTCGGCCGGACGTTAGCTGCTGGTGAGATACTCCAGCTGTCGAACATTCAGAATCAGGAGATTTCAGAATCCGTTTATTATCAGATAATTAACAACAAGACGGCTGCACTTTTTGAAGCTTGTGCCAAAATCGGGGCCATCTCGGCAGGCGCTACTGACGAGGAGGTAGCAGCCGCTGCAAAATTCGGACAAAACATCGGCATGATTTTCCAGATTCGTGATGATATCTTCGACTATTTTGACTCGAAGGAAATCGGCAAGCCCACTGGCAACGATATGGTTGAAGGCAAGCTGACGCTGCCCGTCATCTATGCCCTGAACAACTCGCATCTGGAATCGATGCAGACGTTGGCGCGTAAGGTGAAGGCAGGTACCGTAAATCCCGATGAAATAGCCGTGTTAGTGGAGTTCACCAAGGAGCAGGGAGGTATTGAATATGCTGAGCGGCGCATGGAGGAGATCGGTATTGAAGCCTTGAAATTTATTGATACATACGTCAAACCAAATCTAAAAGATTCCTTCAAATCCTATTTAGACTACGTCATACAGCGCAATATGTAATCTTTTCCCCTCCTGAGTAGGAGGGGTTAGGGGTGGTCTGATCAATATCTAAGTCCGCCCTATTAGCGCTGGCTCAGACCCCCTCTAACTCCCCCTACTTTGGGGGAGAAAAGGTTACTTATCAAAAGAACTTCGTTTCTTCGCCAACCACCTCGCTCAGCAGCAGGTTAGCCAGGCGCGATGTGCCCATGCGGAACCACTGGTTGGTGAGCCATTTCTCGCCTAACACCTCTTTGACGATGGTGTAGTAGATGAGTGCGTCCATCACGCTGTTAAGGCCTCCAGCGGGCTTAAAACCAATCTGTATGCCCGTTTCCTCGTAGTATTCCTTGATAGCCTGACACATGACGTAGGCAGCCTCAGGCGTAGCGCTGATTTTCTCCTTGCCGGTCGATGTCTTGATGTAGTCGGCACCGCTGTACATGGCCAGAATTGAGGCCGTCTTGATGTTGGCAGCCGTGCCTAAGCAGCCCGTTTCAAGGATGACCTTCATCTTCTTGTCGCCGCAAGCCTCCTTCATCTGCTGGATTTCGTCGCAGACGGTCTCGTAGTCGCCGCTGAGGAATGCGCCCACGGAGAGCACCATATCAATCTCTGTAGCGCCGTCTTTCACGGCCAGGGCCGTCTCTATCGTCTTCACCTCAATCAGTGCCTGAGATGACGGGAAACTGCCGCTGACGCAAGCTATTTCAACGCCATCGACCTCGAGGGTTTCGCTGACAATCTTGGCAAAGCGCGGATAGACGCAGATGGTTGCTACATGGGGTAGGGTAGGGTAGGCCTCCTCAAACTGGTTCACCTTCTCAGTAAAGGCCAGCACGCTCTCGTCCGAGTCGGTGGTCTTCAGGGTTGTCAGCTCGACGCTGCCCATCAGGAACCGCTTTACTTCGGGCGTGTCGTTCTCGTGTACTTTCTCGGCTATGATTTTCTTCACGGCCTCCTGTACTTCCTGGTCGCTGATTTCGAGGTTGTACTTCGACAGAGCCTCTTCATAGATTGTTTTTTCTGCCATAGTTTTTTATGCTTTAAGTTTAGGGTTTTCAATATGCCGCAAAGCGTCGCGGCGGGTCTTCTTTTCTATCGATTTCAGCAGCTCTTCGGTCAGGTCGACGCCCGTCTGATTAGCCAGACAGATGAGTACCCACAGCACGTCGGCCATCTCCTCGCCCATGTTCTCACGCTCGCCCTGTTTGAAGCTCTGGTCGCCGTATTTACGGGCAATTACGCGTGCTAACTCGCCCACTTCCTCGGTCAAAATGGCCATGTTAGTGAGCTCAGAGAAGTAACGTACGCCGTACTCCTTGATCCAGCTGTCAACAGCTTCTTGTGCCTCTCGTATCGTCATCGCCATGAGAACATTATGATTAGTAACAGTGCGATGATCAGCAGTATCATCACGATATTCTGCTTGTTGTCGCGTTCGTATTCCTGCCAGTGGAAGGCTTTGAAAATGACTACCAGCAGCCATAGTGCAATACCGATGCCGCAGGCAATTACTCCCGACTGAATGGCAAAGAAGCGCACCATAATGCAGCCGATGAGCATTAGAATGATACCTGAAATCTGGATTTCTCTGAGGTATTTCTTCATCTGTTGATTGTTATTTTGGGTAAAAATGGAATCTTCACGTTGATGTCTTTCTTGCCGAACCACACGCTGCTGATTGCCAGAAGGCAGCAGAACAAAACGGCCACAAGCACCTTTTCGGAAGCCGGTTTTGAGCGGTTCTTCCAGATGATGACTGGTGTTATAATGAGTAAGGCAGCCCACCACAGTTTGTTAGAAAGCTGCCACCACTCACCGCTCCAGAGTGTAAAGGCAGCCACAATCAGAAGGGCACCGACAGTCTCTAATATGTTGATGATTTTTGGCATCATATCACTCCTTGTTTTTGGTGTCCATACAGATGGTGACGGGCCCGTCGTTCAGCAGTTCGACCTTCATGTCGGCGCCGAACTCGCCTGTGCCGACGGCCTTGCCAATAGCTTCTGACAACTGTGTGCAGAAGGCTTCGTAGAGGGGGATAGAATGCTCGTGGCTGCCAGCACGGAACCACGAGGGCCGGTTGCCTTTCTTGTAGCTGGCATAGAGCGTGAACTGGCTTACCACTAATGCTTCGCCTTCGACATCGAGGATGGAGCGGTTCATTACACCCTCATCATCATCGAACACGCGCAGGTTGGCTATCTTCTTCACAAGCCATTCTACGTCCTCCGTTCTGTCCTCGTCGCAGATGCCCAACAGGATGAGGAACCCCTGCTGGATATGGCTTTTCACCGCTCCGTTGATGGTGACGCTGGCGTGGCTGACTCGTTGTACGACTGCTCTCATGCTGCAAAGATACAAACAAATTCCGAAACCACCAAATTTTTGTTACTTTGTGACATGATACTTTGTGACATTAAGCATATTCGCAGATTGTATGGGGAGGTGTATAAGAATTATATAATATTATAATATTATATAATTTATATTTTATATAGCTGTTTTCCTCTGCCGAAATATTCTACCTACTTAATGTCACAAAGTCACGGTCACAATGTCCCGTTTTGCTAATTGCCTATTTCTCGGAATTGAAATAGTCATATACAATCCTGGCTTTTGCAGGGCCTATGATGGCCGCCAGCGTTTCCTTATCCGCCTCCCGAATCCTACGAACCGATTTAAGGCCATTTAGAAGCCCGTCACGCGTTTTGGGGCCGATGCCTGGTATGTTGTCAAGCTCGGAGTGCAAAGCGTGCTTAGAACGCTTTTCTCGATGAAATGTGATGGCGAACCTGTGAACCTCGTCCTGAAGTTGTGTCAGTACATGGAAAAGCTCTGAGTCGGTCTTCAGCTGAACGCTCATGGGCGGGAATCCGTAAAGCAGTTCGTTAGTACGGTGGCGGTCGTTCTTGGCAAGGCCAGCAATGG
Source organism: uncultured Prevotellaceae bacterium (assembly GCA_946184965.1). Classification (GTDB taxonomy): domain Bacteria; phylum Bacteroidota; class Bacteroidia; order Bacteroidales; family Bacteroidaceae; genus Prevotella. The sequence continues at coordinate 43,494 of CAMHHO010000008.1, forward strand.
GTATATCCAGTCCCAGTTCGTCCTGAATAACTTCGCGTATGACCTCCATTTGCCCCTTTCCACCGTCGGCTACAATCAGGTCGGGCAGCGGCAATTGTTCCTGTATGAGTCGGTTGTATCGCCTCGAAACAACCTCCTTCATCGAAGCATAGTCGTCGGGCCCTGTAACAGTCTTGATATTATACCGCTTATAATCGCTCTTTGAGGGCTTCATTTTCTTGAATACTACGCAGGCAGCAACGGCATCTGTACCCGAGATATTCGAGTTGTCGAAGCATTCAATCTGGTAGGGTAGGGTGGGTAGGTGCAGCTTCTCCTGTAGCTCCTTCATCAGCCGTACCTGCTTCTGCTCAGGATTCAGTTTTTCGGCTTGTTTCAGTCGGTCAAACTTATACTGTTTGCCGTTCTGAATTGACAAGTCGAGCAAGGTCTTTTTGTCGCCCCGTTGTGGGATTGTAAACACCACGTTCTCGAGTTCTATATCTACCGTTTGAGGCACAATAATCTCCCTGGCATCACTTTTAAAACGCTCTCTCAGCTCCACGATACCGAGCTGCAAAAGTTCTTCATCCGTCTCGTTCAGCTTCTTTTTGTATTCTATCGTAAAGCTCTGGTTGATGCTGCCGTTCGACACGTGAAGATAGTTGATGAAGGCCATGTTGTCGTCGCTCGTGATCGAGAATACGTCAACGTTATTGATGGTATGGCTCACCACCTCGCTCTTGCTTACAAAGCCGTCTAAAGCCAAGTATTTGCGCTTCACTTCTTCGGCCTCCTCGAAGCGCAGTTCTTCACTCAGCCTGAGCATTTCTTCTTTCAGTTCGCGCAGCACTTGGCGGGTATTTCCTTTCAGTATTTCGCGGGCTTGAAGAATGTTTTTCTGGTAGTCTTCATAGCTCTGCTTGGCTACGCAGGGCCCCAGGCATTTCTTGATGTGATAATCCAGGCACACGCGATACTTACCCGTCTCTATACCCTCCTTTGTGATGGGCTGCCTGCACGTTCTCGGATGGTACAGCTCTTTGATAATGTCAAGCACGGCATACATCGTACCAACGTGTGAGTACGGACCGTAATACGTGCCGAATTTCTTGTTGATGGTCCGCGTCTTGAAGATGCGCGGTAGGAATTCGTTGGTGACGCAGATGGAGGGGTAGGTCTTTCCGTCCTTCAACAGCACATTGTAGCGCGGGTTATATTTCTTGATGAGCGAGTTCTCCAGAAGCAAGGCATCTTCTTCGGTGTTTACAACCGTGTAGCTGATGTCCCAGATCTTCGAAACGAGTACCTTCGTCTTGAATCGGTCAACCTCTGTGTGGAAGTAAGACGAGACTCTCGACTTGAGACTCTTCGCCTTACCCACGTAGATTATGGTGTGCTCGTTGTCGTAGAACTGATAGCTGCCTGGCTTGTCGGGCAATCGCCTGACAATACCGCGCAAGTATTCGAGCCTTTTCTCGTTCTCTTCCTTTGTCATCTTTTGTGTTCCACGTGAAACGTTAGATGGTCATCAGCGTCGTCAAATCGATGCCTTTGAAGAGGTCACGACCGTGCAGACCTTCATCGGTAATCTCAATGATGAAGTTCATGTACACTTTCTTCGGATGGAAGTGCTGCACCAGTTTGTAGGCGGCCTTTGCCGTCCCGCCTGTTGCGAGCAGGTCGTCGTGTATGAGCACCACATCGTTTTCGTTGATGGAATCGATGTGCATCTCGATGGTGTCGACACCGTATTCTTTCGAGAACGATTCTTTGATGACCGTCGAAGGCAGTTTGCCGGGCTTTCTTGCCAGGACCACGCCGGCACCCAACTTCACGGCGAGTGCAGCAGCCATAACAAAGCCCCGGCTCTCAATGCCGACGATTTTTGTGATGCCTTTGTCTTTGTAAATTTCGTAGAGCTCGTCTACCATAATTTTCATGCACTCGGCACTCTTGTAGAGCGTAGTAACGTCGCGGAAGTTGATGCCCTTCTTCGGAAAGTCGGGAATGCATCTTAGGTTGTCAATCAGTACTTTGTTGTTCATTTTCAGTTACTTATATTGGTTACACACAGTTAATTGTTTCACGTGGAACATCAGCGCCCCATCAGCACCAGCATGGCATTGATGTCGCTCGGACTCACCCCCGGAATGCGGCTTGCCTGTGCCAGTGTCTCGGGCTGAATCCTCATCAGCTTCTGGCGCGCTTCGGTCGAAATGGCATTCAGGCTTTCGTAGTCGAAGTGCCCGCGAATCTTGATGTTCTCCAGCCGGTGCATCTTTTCGGCTACGAGTCGTTCGCGTTCGATGTATCCTTTATACTTTATCCTGATTTCTGCTGCTTCGCAGATTTCTTCCTGGCGATTCTTCGGCCTGTTCAGCAATTCTTTTAATTCGGGAATTGCATTCTCCAGCTTTTCGAACGACAGTTCTGGCCGGCTCACCAGGTCTGTCAGTTTGCAGCCATACTGGAGTGGGGTAGAGCCGAGTGCTTCCAATGCGCCGTTAACGAGTCGCGGCTTAATCGCAAATGTGTTGCAGAAGCGCTCGATTTCTTCGATGGCCTTTTTCTTTTCGAGCCACCAGTCGTATCGGTCTCGTTTTACGATGCCTATTTCGTAGCCGCGTTCCGTCAGTCGTGCGTCGGCATCATCCTGCCTCAGCAGTATGCGGTATTCAGCCCTCGACGTGAACATTCTGTAAGGTTCGTCTACGCCCTTTGTTACCAAATCATCGATAAGTACGCCGATATACGCTTCGTCCCTCGCTAATGTAAATGTCCGCTGTGCTGCAACACCGTTGCAGCCTAAACCGCCAGCCTTCAGTGCCGCGTTTATGCCAGCCACGGTTCCTTGGCCGCCAGCCTCCTCATAGCCTGTTGTGCCGTTTACCTGACCGGCCATAAACAGTCCGCTGATAATCTTCGATTCCAACGAGTGATTCAGTAGTGTCGGGTCAAAGAAATCATATTCTATGGCGTAGCCCGGTCTGTAGACCTTCACGTCTCTTAAGGCAGGAATATGCCTGAGCGCTGCAATCTGAACGTCCATGGGCAGACTCGATGAGAATCCGTTCAGGTACATCTCGTTGGTGTCTGTTCCTTCGGGTTCCAGAAAGAGTAGGTGCTGTTCACGATCAGGGAAGGTCACTAACTTCGTTTCTATCGACGGACAATAGCGCGGCCCAATCGACTGAATCTGGCCGTTGTAAAGCGGTGAATCGGCCAGTCCTGTGCGCAGCGTATCGTGAACGGCTGGGTTGGTGTAGACCTCGTAGCATGGCAGTTGGGGTAGGGGACGTGGTGCGCCCATATACGAGAATTGCCGGTAGTCGTTTTCGCCGTCCTGTCGGGTCATATCTTCAAAGTGAACCGTTCTTTTGTCTATGCGCACTGGCGTTCCCGTTTTCATGCGCGCAGTGTTGATGCCGTGCTGGGCTATGCTCTCCGTCAAATGCTCTGCGGCAGGTTCGGCTATTCTGCCGCCTTTCACCATCCGCCGCCCTATGTGCATCAGTCCGTTGAGGAATGTGCCTGCTGTCAGTACCACGCAAGGAGCCCGGAACTCTGCTCCCCAGATGGTCTTCACGCCCGTTACTTGTTTGGTGTGTTGCAAATTTGCAACACACTCAACTGTCAGCTCCTCCACCTGGTCCTGCCAGATATCCAAATTCTCTGTTTCATCGAGCACGCGCCGCCACTCCCAGATGAACTTCCCACGGTCGCATTGCGCCCTCGGGCTCCATACAGCTGGCCCTTTCGAGCGGTTCAGCATTCTGAATTGTATGGCGGTTGCATCAGTCACCTTCGCCATCTGACCGCCGAGGGCATCAATCTCGCGAACAATCTGACCTTTGGCAATGCCGCCGACAGCCGGGTTGCACGACATCTGGGCAATCTTGTTCATATCCATCGTGATGAGCAGCGTCCGCGCACCCATGTTGGCACTCGCTGTTGCTGCCTCGCAACCAGCATGGCCACCGCCAATCACAATCACATCGTAGTTCTGAGTCATTGTCTGTTATAATTTGCTTGCAAAATTACAAAAAGTTTCTGAAAACCAAGCGCAATCCAAAAATAATGTGTAAATTTGCAACCGTGATTGAAACAATTACCAGTTGTCAGAACCCGAAAATCAAGCTTTTGCTGCAGCTACAGCAGAAGTCGGCCGTGCGTCGCAAGGCTGGCCTTTTCGTGGTCGAAGGTCGCCGCGAACTGATGCATTGCCTGGAGGCTGGCTATGAGGTTGACAGCGTCTATTGGTGCCCGGCGGTAGAGGTTGGGACAGAGCCGATACCGTCCTTGCCGCCCAGTGCCCGTCTGTTTGAAGTCTCGAAGGATGTCTACGAGCGTGTGGCCTATCGTGGCAGTACTGAGGGCATCATTGCCGAAGTCAGGACGCGCCCGCTGACGCTTGCTGATTTGCACTTGGCTGAGCAGCCTCTCGTGGTCGTCGTCGAGCGTGTTGAGAAACCGGGCAATCTGGGGGCCATACTCCGTTCTGCTGATGCCGCCGGCGTTGACGCTGTCATCGTCTGCGACCCGCTTACCGACCTCTACAACCCTAATCTTATCCGTTCGTCGGTTGGTGGCTTCTTCAGCGTTCCGTGTGTAGCCTGCACCTCTGAGGATTGCATCAGATTCTTGAAAGCGTCTGGCATTCAGATACTTACAGCACAGCTTCAGGACTCTAACCTATATTACGACACCGATATGCGGCGCCCAACGGCCATCGTCATGGGCACAGAGGCCACAGGACTCACCGACCAATGGCGCCAGGCTGCCGACGCCCACATCCGCATTCCAATGCTGGGACGTATTGACTCGCTCAACGTTTCAGTCTCTGCTGCAGTACTGATGTATGAGGCCGTGCGGCAGCGTGCCAACCGTTGATTTTGTATAAATAGTAAATTTTTCTTCTCAAACGTTTGCGTTTATCATTATTTTTTGTTAATTTTGTACCCTCAATGTGTGCGCACGTACCTAACAATGATTATTCAATAACACTTAAATAATTTAAATTCAACAACTTATGTGGTTAATCAATTCATCAATTGGTAGAAAAGTTGTAATGTCTCTGACGGGCATTGCGCTGATCTTGTTCCTGACGTTCCACTGCTGCATGAACATCGTCGCGCTATTCTCGGAAGAGGGTTACAACATGATTTGCGAATTCCTGGGTGCCAACTGGTATGCTGTTGTAGCAACACTTGGCTTGGCTGCCCTGGCAGTGATTCACATCGTATTTGCTTTCATCTTGACAGCACAGAACCGTACGGCTCGTGGCGACAACCGCTACGCTGTTTCAACAACGGTCAATGCAGGCAAGGTGGAGTGGTACTCCAAGAACATGCTCGTACTGGGACTCATCATCCTCGTCGGCCTGTTGCTGCACCTGGCTAACTTCTGGTACAACATGATGTTTGCCGAAATTTTCGGCGTCATCGGTACCCACAGTCCAGCTGACGGCTTTGCCTACATCAAGGACACGTTCTCGAACCCCGTGCTCTCTATCCTCTACCTGGTTTGGTTCGTTGCCATCTGGTTCCATCTGGCTCATGGCTTCTGGTCAGCCATGCAGACATTAGGCATCAACGGTAAGATCTGGCAGAAGCGCTGGCATTGCATCGGACTCATCTACGTCACGCTGCTCATGCTCGGCTTTGCCGTTGTCGTTCTGGCCTTCTGGTTCGGTTGCGCTCCCTCACTCTGCGACGGTAGCTGCTGCGCTTAAATTGAAAATCGAAAATCCGTAAATCGAAAATTAAAGTTATGGCTAAAGTAATAGATTCTAAGATTCCCGCAGGTCCCGTACCTGAGAAATGGAAGGAATATAAGGCTCATCAGCGTCTGGTCAACCCTAAGAACAAGCTGAAGCTTGACGTCATTGTTGTTGGTACCGGCTTGGCTGGTGCATCGGCAGCAGCTTCACTCGCCGAGATGGGTTTCAACGTGTATAATTTCTGCATTCAGGACTCGCCCCGTCGTGCACACTCTATCGCTGCTCAGGGTGGTATCAACGCCGCCAAGTGCTATCAGAACGATGGTGACTCGGTCTATCGTCTGTTCTACGACACCGTGAAGGGCGGTGACTATCGTGCCCGCGAGGCCAACGTCTATCGTCTGGCTGAGGTCTCTAACAATATCATCGACCAGTGCGTGGCTCAGGGCGTTCCCTTTGCCCGTGAGTATGGCGGCATGCTGGCCAACCGTTCGTTCGGTGGTGCCCAGGTGAGCCGTACGTTCTACGCCAAGGGTCAGACCGGTCAGCAGCTGCTGCTCGGTGCCTATAGCTCGCTGAGCTGTCAGGTAAAGGCCGGTAAGGTGAAGCTCTTCACCCGCTACGAGATGGAGGATGTGGTCATCGTCAATGGTCGTGCCCGTGGTATCATTGCCAAGAACCTGATAACAGGCAAGCTGGAGCGTTTCTCGGCAAATGCCGTTGTTATCGCTACTGGCGGCTATGGCAACACCTACTTCCTCTCTACCAACGCCATGGGCTGTAACTGCTCGGCTGCCGTTCAGTGCTATCGTAAGGGTGCCTACTTTGCAAATCCCTCTTATGTGCAGATTCACCCCACTTGTATCCCCGTTCACGGCGACAAGCAGTCGAAGCTGACGCTGATGTCTGAGTCGCTGCGTAACGATGGCCGTATCTGGGTTCCCAAGAAGATTGAGGATGCCAAGGCTCTGCAGGCCGGAACGAAGCAGGGTTGGGAGATTCCCGAGGAAGACCGCGACTACTATCTGGAGCGCCGCTATCCGGCATTCGGTAACCTCGTTCCCCGTGACGTTGCCTCGCGTGCCGCTAAGGAGCGTTGTGACAAGGGCTTCGGCGTGAACAACACCGGTCTGGCCGTGTTCCTCGACTTCTCTGAGTCTATCAACCGTCTGGGCCTTGATGTCATCATGCAGCGTTACGGCAACCTCTTCGAGATGTACGAGGAGATTACCGACGTGTTCCCCGGCGACGTTGCCAACGAGATTAACGGCGTGAAGTACTACAAGCCGATGATGATCTATCCCGCCATCCACTACACAATGGGTGGTATCTGGGTTGACTACGAGCTGCAGACCTCTATTCCCGGCCTGTTCGCTATCGGTGAGTGCAACTTCTCCGACCACGGTGCCAACCGTCTTGGTGCTTCGGCACTGATGCAGGGTCTGGCCGATGGTTACTTCGTGCTGCCTTACACCATTCAGAACTATCTGGCCGACCAGTCAATCTGGGGCAAGATCAGCACCGACCTGCCTGAGTTTGCCGAGGCAGAGAAGGCTGTTGATGCAGAGCAAGACCGCCTGCTCAACATCAAGGGTAAGCGTTCTGTTGACTCTATCCACAAGGAGCTGGGTCACATCATGTGGGAGTATGTCGGCATGGGCCGCACCGCTGAGGGCCTGAAGACGGGTCTGAAAAAGATACAGGAGCTGCAGAAGGAGTTCGATACGAATCTCTTTGTGCCCGGCACGAAGGAAGGCCTGAACATCGAGCTTGACAAGGCCATTCACCTGCGCGACTTCTTCACCATGGGTCAGCTCGTAGCCTTCGACGCTCTCTCTCGTAATGAGTCCTGCGGCGGTCACTTCCGTGAGGAGTATCAGACTGAGGAAGGCGAGGCTAAGCGCGACGACGAGAACTACTTCTACGTAGGCTGCTGGGAGTACAAAGGCAAGGGCAACGAGCCCGAGCTCATCAAGGAGCCGCTGG
>CAMHHO010000009.1:0-49581 GCA_946184965.1 uncultured Prevotellaceae bacterium
GTTATACGGCCGAGGGTAACGAACAGCGCGGTATGCTGCAGTTCTATATTGGCAGTTCCTCTGACTTGACTACAATGAAGGCTCTTGACATCCCACTCGACATGCGCCACGTGTCGGAAAACAATGCCAACCTTGATCCTGACCCCATCACCGGCTGGTGCGACTGGCAGAAGCTTGATGACAAGGGTATCGAGACCGATGCCAACATGCGTAACCAGGGTTACATGCGCGGACCTCTCTATTATACCGTGGGTGTGAATTCCGGCAACTATGCCCGAAACAACCCCAAGGACCTGCGCCGCATCATCGCCAAGCAGGAGTTCAAGCAGGGCGAGTACTGGCTACGCTTCAAGAGTGTGCTTGAGGCCGACCACCACCAGTTCCACCTCGACTATATCGAGTTCTGCCCGGAGAACGTCTACAACAACACTCGCTACGTGGAAGATATGTACTAAGAATTGATAATTGAGAATTGATAATTGAGAATTATGATTACCAAAAGCATAAAATCCTTATTCTACGCCTGTTCGCTGTGCTGCGGCACCGTCGCAGCACTCGCCCTCGCGGCCTGCGCTGACTGGAACGACCACTACGATGCCGACACGTCGCTGCTCGACACTCAGCATGCCACCCTCTGGCAGAACATTTCGCAGAATGAGAACTTGTCGCAGTTTGCCTCCCTGCTCAAGAAGGCAGGCTATGACGAAGTGCTCAACGCCACTCAGACTTACACCGTCTGGGCTCCAGTCAACGGCACCTTTGATTATGAGACACTCGCCTCGCTGAGTAGCGACCGCCTGCTGAAGGAGTTTGTCGAGAACCACATTGCCCGCAACAACTACCCTGCCTCTGGCGCTGTCGACCAAAGGGTTTACACGCTGAACGAGAAGCTGATGCTTTTCAGCGGCGCCGGCAGCTATGTCATTCAGGGCGTAGGCATCGACAAGGCTAACGTGGCAACGGGCAACGGTACCATCCATACGCTGAAGGGCAAGATACCGTTTGTGCAGAACATCTACGAGTCGCTGAACAACTATGAATACCCCATCGACTCCATCAGTGCGTATATTCACAGCTTTGATGTCAGGAAGCTCAATGAGCAGAAGAGCGTGCAGGGTCCGACGCTGAACGGCGAGATCACGTACCTTGACTCCATCTTCGACGAGCACAACGACCTCTTCCTTCGCTATTTTGCCTTAATCAACCGCGAGGATAGCAACTACTCCATGATAGTGCCTACCAACGAGGCATGGAACAGGGCTAAGGCCACCGTTTCCAAGTTCTTCCACTACGTGCCGTCGTTTGAGTTCATGGAGAACACGTCGACAACCGAAAGGAAGAAGGTTGACGTCAAGATCAGGGATGTCAAATATCTCCAGGACTCTATCGTCAACCAAATGCTCACAGCGAGCCTCTTCTTCAACAACAACATGTACGACAACCGACAGTTGGATGCGCCTGATGCCGCAACTAACTTCCATTGCGACTCACTCTATAGCACCCTTCAGGTGAAATTCTATTCCGAGGATGCGTCACGGTTGTTGGAGAACACCCGCCGCATTGCGAAGAGCAATGGCTGGGTATGGCTGACTGACGACAGCCTGCGCATGCGCACTTGGACAGTCTGGAACCCGGAGCTGCGGATAGAGGCCGAGAACAGAGCCACCATCGCCAGCGCAGTCAATGTGGCCAATGAGAACGAGCCGCAGCGCATCTACGTGGCTCCCGGTACGCAGAATCCTGACGTGACGGGCCGCCTCTCGTCCAACGCCTATCTCGACGTGCAGCCTATCAGCCAGAGCACAAACCCCGGCGTTGTCTTCTACTTCCCGGAAGTACGTTCAACTACCTACAGCATCTACATGGTCACGGTTCCTGCCAACATTACCAATCCCAGGAATGCCACCAAGCCTTATCGCTTCTCTGTGACAATGGGCTTTGCCGATGAGTCAGGTAAGAATCAGGACGGCGACCGCAGCTGGGTGGCTGAGAGCGCGTTTGTCAGCGACTCGGCGCAGGTTGACACCATCTATCTGGGCGACTTCACGTTCCCGATGGCCTATTACGGCACGGGCAACTACTATCCCTATCTGAGGGTCAACAGTTCTGTCACTTCAAGGGAGCGTGCCAACTTCGACCGTAACATGCGCATAGACTGTCTCATCCTCCGTCCGAAGGAGCTTGACGACTATCTCAAGGAACATCCTGACTACAAATACGACAAAGGCATCTATTAAGTCTTACCCTCAAAACTGAATGAAAATGAAAAGACAACATATTCTTTATTTCTCCATTCTCAGCATGCTCTGCTTGGGTATGCCTGCGTACGCACAGGATGATGACGTGGATGACGACGACGATGTCCAGGTCGTCTACAAGAAGAAAACGGTCAAGGTCCCGACTTATACAACCGTCGAGGTCAAGGGCCAGTGTGTTGATGCTGCCACCAAGAAGCCCTTGGCTGGTGTCATGATACAGGCGCTGAATGATAAGAACTACACGGCCATGACTGAAGAGGACGGCACGTTCGTCATTAAGGTCCCAACGTTTGCCACGGCACTATACGTCCATGCGCCGGAGTTCCTGAGCCAGCACGTCGGCCTGGGCCGTCAGGGTGCGGCGCTCACCATCGAGATGCTGAGCGACAAATTCCAGCCCATGTACGACAACACCACGCACATCGTGGCTGCCGCGACGGCCGATGTTAAGAACACCACATCGCAGACCATCGAGACCGATATCGAGGAACTGATGGGCGCCGACGTCCGCAGCATCACCCGCTCGGGAGGTCCCGGCTACGGCGCTGCCATGTTCGTCCGTGGTCTCAGTTCGCTGAATGCCAATGCACAGCCGCTGATAGTCATCGACGGCGTCGTGCAGGATATGCAGCAGACGCGCTCGTCGCTCCACTATGGCGACTACACCAACCTGCTGCTGAACATCAATCCCGAGGACATCGGCAAGGTTACTGTCCTGAAGAACGCCACTGCACTCTACGGTGCCAAGGGCGCCGCTGGCGTCATCCTCATCGAAACCAAGCGCGGACACAGCATGGCTACCCGTATCGATGCCAACATCGGCGTGGGCGTCACCCTCGTGCCCCGTACGCCCGACGTGATGAATGCCGCCCAGTACAGGGTCTACGCTTCCGAGATGTTGGGATCTTACCCCGACATCAGCCTGTACACCGACCCGCAGACCTTTAAGTTCCTCGTCGACGACCCGTCGAAGTACTATTATGCCAAGTTCCACAACGACACCGACTGGAAGGACGAGGTCTACGAGAATGCCCTCAACCAGAACTACAACATCAATGTGCAGGGTGGTGACGACGTGGGTATGTACAATCTCTCCTTGGGCTATACCGACGGAAAGAGCACGGCGCGCAGGAATGGCTTCGACCGCCTGAACGTGCGCTTCAATACCGACATCAACATCATCAACCGGCTTACCACCCGCTTCGATATGTCGTATACGAAGCTCAACCGCGATGTCTTTGACAACGGCGCACCTGAGAGCCTGCTCACGGGTACCATCTCGTCACCCACGTTCCTGGCACTCGTCAAGTCGCCGTTCCTCAATCCCTATACATTTAATAATGTGACGCGCAAACTCTCGTCGACGCTCTCCGATGCCGACGACTACCTGACCGTGCTCGACCAGGATCTTACCCTTGGTAACCCCACAGCCCTGCTGGCCAATGGCGATGCTATCAACAAGAACCGCGTCGAGGTGACGCACTTCAATACGGTCATCGCACCGCGCTATGAGTTCAACGACCACCTCGCGCTGACCGAGACGTTCAGCTACACGCTCGACCGCGTGTCGCAGCGCTACTACCGTCCTGAGGGTGGCATGCCGACCTTCCTCATCGAGGGTATAGGCCGCGTGCAGAACATGTCGAAGTCGATGTTCTCGAAGGAGACGTCCGTCATGAGCGACACCCGCCTGGAGTGGAGCCGCCAGCTGCGCGAGCACTTCGTCAGTGCCTTCGCAGGTTTCCGCTACTCCTCGTTTGCCTTCGACGACAACGAGCCCGAGGGTCAGTACTCTTCGGCTGGTAACGACAAGACGCCTAACATCTCGAACAACATGGACTTCATCGACGCCACTGGTGCCGACGACTCCTGGCGCTCGATGACCTGGTACGGCAACGTTGACTACAACTTCCGCAACCGCTACTTCGCCCAGCTGACGCTTGCCGTCGAGAGCTGCAGCCGTTTCGGTAAGGAGGCTGACGGCGGCGTGAAGATTGCCGGTGTGAAGTGGGGCATCTTCCCCAGCCTCCAGCTGGGATGGGTGCTTACCAACGAGGCTTGGTTCCCCAAGAACAAGGGTATCAGCTACCTGCTTCTGAAGGCCGGCTACGACATCTCCGGTAACGACGACATCGCCGGCAATGCCGCCCGTACGTCGTTCAGTGTCACCAAATATCTGTACAAGTCAACTGCTGCCCTGCTCGACAATATCGGTAACGAGAGCATCACCTGGGAGCAGACCGGCAAGATGAATGTTGGCCTGAAGGCATACTTCCTGAACAACCGCATTGGTTTAGACTTCGACTATTACATGAGCCACACCAAGAACCTGCTCACCCTTAAGACGTTCGAGAATCCCGTGGCAGGTATCAACAACTACTGGAGCAACGGCGGCTCGCTCGACAATACGGGCTTCGAAGTCACGCTGACGGCTAAGCCCATCGTCACCCGCCAGTTCAATATGGAGTTGGGCGTGAGTGCAGGTCACTATGTAAATAAGGTGAAGAGCCTGCCCGACGAAACGCGCATCTATGTCGACGGTCAGCGTACGGCTCAGGGCTATACTTCCAGCATCTACGGCTCCGACAATATTGCAACCATCGTCGGTCAGCCAGTCGGCATGTTCTACGGCTACAAGACCGACGGCGTCTTTGCCGACGACAAGGAAGCTGCCGCTGCAGGCAAGGCAGGCTATCTCTACCTGATTGATGAGACGGGAGCCCGCCAGAACTTCAAGGCCGGCGATGTGCGCTTCGTCGACATCAACGGCGATGGCGTTATCGGTGAGGCCGACCGCACCATCATCGGCAACCCCAACCCCGATATCTATGGTAATATCTTCGCCAAAGTCAACTGGAAGAACCTCACCCTGCACGTCGGACTGAACTACTCGCTGGGCAACGATGTCTTCAACTACCAGCGCTCACTGCTCGAGAGCGGCAGCAACTTCTACAACCAGACGACAGCCATGACCAACCGCTGGCGCGCTGAGGGACAGAAGACCGACATTCCCCGTGTCACCTACGGCGACCCCATGGGCAACTCACGCTTTAGCGACCGCTGGATTGAGGATGGCTCCTACCTGCGGCTGAAGACCGTACGCCTCAACTACCGCGTACCCGTCAACTATTCATGGCTCCAGGGCCTCAGCGTCTGGGCAGAGGCCAACAACCTCCTGACCGTTACCCGCTACTTGGGCAACGACCCCGAAGCAAGCGTCGCCAACGCCGTGCTCTATCAGGGCATTGACGCCGGCAACATCGCCCTCGGTCGTACCTTCACCCTCGGACTTAAGATTAACCTCTAATTGAGAATTGATAATTGAAAAATGAGAATTATGATTACCAAAAGCATAAAGACCCTCATCACCGCCTGTCTCCTGTGCTGCGGCGGTGCCGCAGTCTTCACCGCCTGTTCCGACATGTTCGAGACCGACAGTGACCGCCAGATCTTCGACCCGGCCCTCGACCAGAAGACCGACTCCATGTTCTACACCCTTGGCATGCTCAAGGGGCTGCAGATGCTGGCCGACCAGTACGTCATGGTGGGTGAGATGCGTGGCGACCTGACAGCCACCAACAGCTATACCGAGATGGACCTGCGCCAGCTGGCCGACTTCTCTGCCGATGCCTCCAACAAGTATGACTCGGCCTACGTCTACTACCGCGTCATCAACAACTGCAACTACTTCATCGCCCACCGCGATACGACGTTGCGCACAGGCAGCCGCCTCGTGGCCATTCCCGAATATGCCGAGGCACTGGCCGTTCGTGCATGGGCTTATCTGCAGCTGGCCAAGAACTACGGCTCCGTGCCCTTCTTTACCGACCCGCTGACCAGTATTGGCGATGCCAACAGCCAGCACGAGACCAAGGACATCCAGGGCATCTGCGACGCTCTGGCTCCTGAGCTGATTCGCTTCAGCGGTACCCCGGTGCCTACCTACGGCAACATCTCTGCCGGTGTGCTCAACAGTAGCGACAGCGAGAACCCGCAGGAGAAGAGCGCTGTCTCAAGCCGCGCCATGATTCCCGTCGACGTCATCCTGGGCGACCTCTTCCTCGAGACCCATCAGTATGAGCTGGCTGCACGCTACTACTTCAACTTCCTGCGTACCAACCAGTGGACCATACGTCAGGCATGGATTGATCCTAACGAGAGTTGGATTCGCTTAGCGTTAAATGACAAGATGCCGTCGGCGTTCAGCATGACTTTCAGTGGATTCCAGTGGGGAACCGTCTTCAATGTCACCAGCACCAACGACATCATCACTTACATTCCCCTGGCCGCCAACCGTCTGCGTGGTGTCGTTACTGAGCTGCCCCGCTACTTCGGCTATGACTTCTACAGCACTACCGGTGGTTCGGCATCGTCGAATGCCCGCTACCTCGTGGAGCGCCAGATTGATGCCTCGAAGGCCTACACCGACCTCAACTACGCTCAGGACTATTACTACACACCCACGGCCGCCACGGGTGGCTCCACCGTTGTGCGTATTGCTGAGTTGGGCGATCTCCGCCGCTTCTACACCATGTACCCGGTCACCAAGAACGACTCATCATTCTCGGTCATGCGTAAGTTCAACAGCGCCAACGTGCCCATCTACCGCACGGCCACCGTCTACCTCCGTCTGGCTGAGGCCCTCAACCGCATGGGCTATCCTGACGCTGCCTTTGCCATCCTCAAGGACGGTATCAACGATGACCTGCTCTCATACACGGCACGTGGCGACAGCACCGACTTGGAGTCCGGACGCTACATCCAGCCCAAGACCGTCGAGATGCTGCGCAATGTTGTTCCGTTCCTCTCGGCTGAGAATAGCACGATGTTTGAGGACAACTGGGGCATCCACAGCCGCGGCACCTACTACACCCAGGGCGCCTTCTCGCCCTATCAGTACGATGCCATCGTAGGTCGTAAGCTCGCTGAGCTTGCAGCCAAAGGCTCTCCCGTAGGCACCACCAAGGCCGATACCATCAATGCCGTCGAGGACCTCATCTGCGACGAGATGGCACTCGAGCTGGCCTTCGAGGGCAGCCGCTTCGGCGACCTTACCCGCATTGCCCGCCACAAGAACCATGCAGGCCTCTACGGCACCAACTACGGCGGTGAGTGGCTTGCTGCCAAGCTGGCCTACAAGCATCCCGCCGTCTCGCTGCTCGACGAGAAGAACTGGTACCTGCCCCTCAAGTAGCGTGCATCGTCCAGTAACCGAAGCGGGGCCGGCATCTCTGCCGGCCCCGCTTCGGTTTTCCCCAGTCTGTGGAGGTTAGAACTTGTAGTCGATACCCAAGCCAATCACATTGTTCGTACGCGAGTAGGTCTCCTGGCCGTAGGTAGCCTGCTTGTCGTAGTCGCTGTAGAGACTGATGAAGTAGCCGGCATTCAGGCGCACCTTCTCATTGATGTTCCAGGCACCGCCCAGCCCGATGCTGTAGCTGTCGCAGGCGAAGGAGGTGTTCTGCTGGTAGCCGTCGGCGAGACCGTAGTCAGTGCGCTGACCACCACAGCTGACGGTTAGCTTGTCGTTGATGTCATACTCCACACCTGCCAGAATCTCGTGAGTGCCGTGGGTGAGCTCCTTCTGGCGGTCACCTGCCATCTTGGCGCTCTTGTCGTCGAAGAAATGGTACTCGAGGGTGGCGCGAAGCTGGGGAGTAAACTCATAACCGGCAGCCACGGAGAGCAGTGCCGGCATGTCGTAACGCGTCTTGGCACCGTCCTGATAGGGAGCGGTGTAACCAGCCAGGCCGCTTTCTACCGTAGATTTAATCTGTGTGGCCATTGCAGCTGCCTGCTCTGCGGGCAGGGCACCGGCTGCAACCAGCTTTGTCAGCGGAGCCGCAATCAGCTGATCAGAGTTGAGCGCGGCCGACAGCGAGTTGGTCTCGTTCTCGGTGCTGATCTTGGTGCGGAACTCATAGCGGGCCGTCAGCGTGAGGGGACCCTGATGGAAGTCGACGCTGACTATCGGCGTGAATCCCCATCCCTTCTGGTCTACGTCGAGTGCGAGGCTGGCGAGGTTACCCATGGTGGAATGGTTGGCCTTGACATGGCCGCGATAATAGCCGTCGTAGTAGTTGACACGCACGCCAGCCGCTGCCGAGAAGCAGTCGAGTATCTTGTAGGTGTAGTTAAACTGTGCACCGTAGATATACTGCTTGCCCTTCATTTCTGAATCGAACTGGTCGGGGGTCACGACGGGCGCAAAGCCCTGCGTGGCCTGGTTGAGGCCCTGTGTCAGCGAGGTGATCGTGCTGCCCAGCAGCACGTTGAACATGGGCACTCCTTCATCGTATTTCACGAAGCCGCCGCTGCCCACGATGCCGATCATGCTGGAAACGGCCCAGCGGTCTTTCTTGTACGAGGCGAACAGGGCGGGCACGATGGGCGCCGAGGCCTTTCCCTCGTAGGTATGCCCGTTCCACTCGATGTCGCGGTTCTGCCAGGGTTTCTGGAAGTTCAGCGACAGCTGCAGACCGTCGTAACCCCAGGCCAGTCCGGCGGGGTTCGAGTAAGCAGCGTCAATGTCCATTGTTGCGCCCCGGGCCATCATGCGGTCGAAGGCGATGTGATAGTTTGTGTTGGTCATCAGACCACCGGCCTCAGCCGTCGCCGTCAAGGCGAGGGCGGCCATCAGTGCAAAAATTTTCTTTGTCATGGCTGATTGAATATTTGTAAGCGCTGCAAAGTTAGCAAAAAAAAGTGGAACGGCCAAGAGTAACCCTAAGAAATCTCTCCAATCAGTGCTGTAAAAACTGCACAAACTGTAGGGGTTTGTGCAGTTTTTAAGTTCCTTTAAGTTAACATATTCTAATACTGTGTACGAAAACAGCCCCGTTTGGAACAATTACTATACCTTTGCAGCCAAAATTTTAAGAAGTTTTTAGGATATGAACAAAATTCAAGCTACGCTCGCCGGCGCGATGATGCTGGCCGCAGCAACCACCGCTCAGGCCGGTGGCATTCTGACCAACACAAACCAGAGTATCGACTTTTTAAGGAACCCCGCACGCGATGCCTCCATCGCGCTCGACGGCGTCTACTCCAACCCCGCCGGTGTGGCCTTCATGCCCGAGGGCCTGCACATTGGCTTCAACTGGCAGTATGCCCGCCAGACGCGCACCATCACGTCGACCAACGACTTCTTCAAGTATGGCCGCAAGAACAACGGCCAGGCCACTAAGTCCTTCGAGGGCACGGCCGACGCCCCTTTCATTCCTTCGCTGCAGGCTGCCTACAACACGGGCGACTGGTCGTGGCAGCTGAACCTCTCGGTGCCTGGCGGCGGCGGCAGCTGTGAGTTTGCCGACGGTCTGGGCTCTTTCGAGAGTGTCGTCGGCAACATCGCCACGCAGCTCACACCGTTCGGTGCCCAGGGCTACGATATGGACGGCTATATGGAGGGCCGTCAGTACTACTTCGGCATTCAGGCCGGAACGGCCTACAAGGTCAACGACCATCTGTCAGTCTACGGCGGTCTGCGCGTGCTCTACGGCACTGCCACCTACAAGGCCAAGATCAGCAATATCATGGTTAACGTGGGCGAGGACCGCTACATGAACTTCGGCAGCTTCCTGCAGACGGCAGCCACCACCGTCGACAACAACATCGACTTGGTCAATGCTGGCATGGCGCAGTATGAGGCCGCCGGAGCCACCGCCGTGCCTCAGTATGCTGAGCTGGTAGCCACGAAGGCTCGGCTCGAGGGAGCCAAGAAGAGCTTCAGCTCGCTACAGAAGTACTCGCAGGGCGTCAACCTGCTCTGCAACCAGTCGGGTGTCGGCGTAGCTCCCGTCATCGGCGTCGACTACCGCCTGAACGACCAGTTCAATTTCGCCGCCAAGTATGAGTTCAAGACGCAGATGCGCATGAAGAACGAGTCGACGGTCTTCGAGGCCAGCGAGATTGAGGCTGTCAACAAGTACCGCGACGGCGAGTCGGTCAACGAGGATGCCCCCGCCCTGCTGGCCATCGGCGCGCAGTGGAGTCCTATCAGCGACGTGCGCATCAGCGCTGGCTGGCACCACTTCTTCGATAAGGAGGCCGACTGGTATGGCAACGCCCAGGACGAGCTGAGCCACAACTCCAACGAGCTGCTGGCCGGTGCTGAGTGGGACGTCGCCGACCGCCTGACCATCTCGGCCGGCGGACAGCTCACCCGCTACGGACTGACCGACGAGTATATGAACGACATGTCGTTCGTCGTCAACAGCTACAGCCTCGGCTTCGGCTTCAACTACAAGGCTACGGACAAGGTGACGCTCAAGGCCGCCTACTTCCAGACCATGTACGACACCTACGACCGCGTGACCTCGAAGCAGCCGCTGGTCAGCGACTCCTTCACCCGCACCAACCGCGTGCTCGGTCTCGGTGTCGAAGTTAGCCTATAGCCATATAATAAGGTACGCGCGCATGCGTGCAGGCGCAGGAAAACATTTTGAAAATTTGCCTACACTGCCTACACTGAGGCTTAACGGACTGTCCAACAGCCGCTTGTGCAGTGTAGGCAATTTTGTTTAGTGTAGGCAACGGCCTAGCGATGGCATCAAGAAAGCCGGGCTTCATCGCTATCAAGAGCATTGTTCCAGATTTGTTCCACGGCTTGGAACATTTGTTCCAGGCCGTGGAACAAACGTCCCAGCCCGTGGGAACGCTTTTTTGCCTTGTTCCGGAAAGAAATTTCCGTAATTTACATAAATCTGATCATGCTCTTTGAAGCATGAATTGCGAGAATCATGGCAATCTCTTTCTGAAATTAGTGCTGATTCTGGTAAGCGTATCCGCTTTTACATCTTGCACACAATATCAAGTTTGACTACCTTTGCACATTCACTTTAAAGTATTGTGCAAATATGGAATTAATGACAGCTGATGCCCGCTATGAAAAAGCCTGGCATCAATTTCTTTCAGCGTTAGAGAGGCAGCCTCGTCTACGTCTTGCCCCTTTTCTTCGTTCTCAACATGTCTACCAGCGCGGTTTTGAGAAATGGATGTGTTCTCATGGTCATAGCGTCGGTGATGCAAAGGGACGCGTCCTTCAGCTCCGCATGGATGCGGAGTCTTCATCGTCATCAGATGCTCCTTCCGGTTTCCTTCCCGTTGATGTGCGTGAGGATGCGGCAAGTCCTCAGCCCGATCTGCTGACAGGCATCAGCCTGACGCTTCCTGACGGTACGACTGTTTCAATCCGTCGCGGCAGTGCCGAAGCCGTTGTCTCGTTTCTCAAGCTTTATTCTGGGGAAGGCCAGCCATGTTCGGATTAGAGGACAGTCGCAGGTACTACGTGTGCCAGCGTTACGTGAGGATGAACATGGGCATCAACGAGCTGTCCAAGATCGTGTGTAATGAAATGAGTCAGCCGCTGCTTGGCGGTGATGTTTTCATCTTTTTCGGCAAGAGCCGCCAGATGGTGAAGCTTCTATGCTGGGACGGCGACGGTTTCCTTCTCTATCAGAAGCGTCTGGAGAAAGGCACCTTCGAGCTCCCCATGTTCAAGGCGGGCCAGAAGGCCGCAGAGATGCCCTACAGGACGCTTTCAGCCATCATGCGGGGCGTGAGTCTGAAGAGCGTGAGATATCGCAGCAGGCTAAGAATTGGAAAACCAGAAACATTACAACCGTCTGGTAATCAATAAAACAAATCAAAAATAGTTGATTTTTTTCTTGGTGGTCTCGTCCTTTTTTCATACCTTTGCAGTATGAATAAGGACGAGATTATCCTGATGCTCCAGCAATTGGTTGCCAGCCTCCAGCAGCAGCTCGAAGATGCCAACCGCAAGGTGGATGCGCTGCTGTCGGAGGTGGCAGAGCTGAAGGAGCTGCTTGTCCGAAAGGCAGAGGAAGAGCAGAAGCAGCGTAACATCGTAAAGGGGCTGTCGAAGATTATGCAGAACAAGTCTGAGAAGCAGACACCGGCAAAGCCGGAGTCCGTTTCAGACGACAGCTGCACGCAGGAGGCTCCTGAGGCGAAGCCCCGCGAGAGGACGAACTACGGTGCCAGGCGGATGGACCACTATGTCACCGAGGTGGAGCATGTGCCCGTAGAGCCCGACGACCCCAGGTTTGACAAGGAAAGGGCAAGGTGGATAAGCGAGCGCGAATCCGCCCGCTACATCCTCATCCCCATGCGCTTCATCAAGCGCATCTACCATGTGAACAAGTACGTGCAGGACGGCACCGTCATGGAGGGCAAGGCTCCCGACGCCCCGTTTCTCGGCTCCAACTACGACGGCTCGTTCATTGCCGGCATCGCCCAGCTGCGCTACCTCTACTCCATGCCCGTGGAGCGCATCGTCAGCTACTTCACGGAGAACGGCTTCGACCTGCAGAAGGGAACCGCCCACGGCCTGCTGCGCAAGACCGAGAAGCTTTTCGAGAACCTGTACAAGGCCATGGGGCTGGCCGTCAAGGAGGACGATTACGTGGCTGGTGACGAAACCTACCACAAAGTACTTGTCGCAGAGAAGGACAAGGACGGCAAGGGCATCAGGAAAGGATACGTATGGAGTGTCACCGCCGTCCATCTGGGTCTTGTTTACTACTTCTATCACAACGGCTCCAGAAGCGAGGATGTCATCTTCGATTACATAGACGGGTACAGCGATGCCTTCCAGTCCGATGCCTTCTCGCCATACAGGAAGCTGGCGAGAAAGCTCACCCGCCTGGCATGCCTGCAGCACGTGAAGAGGAAATTCCTCGACTGCGGGGACGACTTCGACGCAAAGGTCATCGTCAGGCTCATCAACTACCTGTACCACAAGGACCACAAGCACAAAATCGGCATCGACGAATGGACAGTGGAGGACAACACCCGCTGGAGGCAGGAGTATGCACCGCCCATACTCAGGATTATACGCAAGAAACTCGACAAGATGGCGGCATATCCGCCCGAGAAGATGCTTCCCAAGTCGGAGAAGTATACTGCCGTACACTATATGCTCAACGAATGGGAGGCAATAGAGAACATCTTCACCAGGGGCGACTATCACCTTGACAACAACCTCGTCGAACGCCTCAACAGGTACATATCCCTCTCCAGACGCAACTCGCTCTTCTTCGGATCGCACAAGGGAGCCGAGCGTGGAGCCATGTTCTATTCACTTGCCTGCTCGTGCCGCCTGCAGGACATCAGCTTCTTCGAGTACATATCAGATGTTATCAACAAGGCTGCGGCACTGCCGCCCAACACTCCTATAGCAAGGTACAGGGAACTGCTGCCTGACAGATGGAAGGCTACCTATGGCCAAGGTTAGATGCTAAAGCGGATACGCTTACTGATTCTGCGGCTTTGCCTACACTAAACCAATTTGCCTACACTTGATTTTGCACTGATAATCAGCGTGTTGGCTTTAAGTGTAAGCAGTGTAGGCAGTTTTTAAAATTTCTTTTTATTGTTTGATGTTACTGCCCCCACCGTCACTTCTTCAGCTCCGGATAGCTGATGCGGGTGTGGT
Source organism: uncultured Prevotellaceae bacterium (assembly GCA_946184965.1). Classification (GTDB taxonomy): domain Bacteria; phylum Bacteroidota; class Bacteroidia; order Bacteroidales; family Bacteroidaceae; genus Prevotella. The sequence goes on from CAMHHO010000009.1 coordinate 13,714, forward strand.
AGATGGTCTTGAGTTTCTCGATGAGGACGGTCTTGGCGTACTGGATGTCGCGGTAGGTGATGGGGCAGTCGCGGAAGTAGCCCTCTTCGACCTGACCGTCGATGATGCGGTCGACGAGGTCGCGGATGTTCTGCTCGGTGTATTCCTTCAGCGAACGGGAGGCGGCCTCGACGGCATCGGCCATCATGAGGATGGCCTGCTCCTTAGTGGAGGGGTTGGGACCCGGGTAGGTGAACAGCAAATCGTCGACAGGCTCGTCGGGGTGCTCATTTTTCTGTTTGATATAGAAAAACTTCGTCTTGCCCAGACCGTGGTGGGTGGCGATGAAGTCGCGGATGACCTGCGGCAGGTTATACTTGTCGGCCAGCTTCAGACCCTCGGTGACGTGGCTGATGAGCATCTGGGCACTCTCGACGTAGGTCTTGCCCTCGTGGGGATTCATGCCCGACTGGTTCTCGGTGAAGTAGATGGGGTTCTCGGTCTTGCCGATGTCGTGGTAGAGTGCGCCCGTGCGTACCAGCTGGCTCTTGGCGTCGATCTTGTTGGCTATCTCGGCGGCCAGGTTGCCCACCTGAATGGAGTGCTGGAAGGTGCCCGGTGCCACCTCGCTCATGCGGCGCAGCAGTTCCTTGTTCATGTCGGAGAGTTCGATGAGCGTGATGTTCGACGTGAAGTTGAAGGCCTTCTCCATGATATAGAGCAGGGGGTAGGAGCAGAACAGCAGCAAGCCGTTGAGCAGCAGGTAGTTGAACTCGCTGTAGTCGATGGTCGTGATGTCGTCGTCGCGTATCCAGAAAAGTGCCAGGTTGATGAGCATGGTGGCACCGGCGATGAGGGCGGCCGTCCAGAACAGCTGCGAGCGGCTCGACAGCTCGCGCAGCGAGAAGATGGCCACCATTCCGGCTATCTCCTCAACGGCGATGAACTCCAGCGGATGCTGCAGCATGGCTGCACAGATGAGCACCATGACGGTGTGGGCCATGAAGGCCGTTCGCGAGTCCATGAACACGCGGACGAAGATGGGCACCATGGCGAAGGGCAGGATGTAGATGTGGAGCACGTTGTGGCTGATCATCAGCGAGGCGGTGACTGAGAACAGCAGGATGAGTGCATAGAGCATAGCCAGCGAGCGGGGCTGCTCGTAGTAGTCGCGGCGGAAGAGCCACAGGTAAATGGTGAAGCAGATGATGAGCAGCGAGACGTAGAGAATCTCGCCCAAGACGACAAAACTGAACTTGGTGTCGTCGCTCTGGCGCCTCTCGCTCTCGCGGAAGTATGACTCGAGCACGTTGTAGGTGTATTCGTCGACAATCTGACCACGGTCAATAATCTTTTGTCCGCGCTGTGCCACACCGCTGGCCAGCGGAATGCCTGTGAGCAGGTCTTCGCGGCTGGTCTCCGTCCGCTCCTTGTCGTAGGTCAGGTTGGGCATGATGTAGTCGTTCAGGCTGCACTTGGTAAGCAGTTCCTTGTATGTGGAGAGCTTCGGGTTGAGGAATATCTGCTCGTAGGCTCCGACGGTGGAGTAGAGGCGGCTGACCTGCCGGCTCGTTGCACTCTTGCCGTAGACGATGCGGATGGTTTTTGAGGTGTCGGTCCTCAGACTGTTGTAGTCGGAGATGTCCATGATGCCCTGTGAGTAGAACTCGTGCAACTGGTTGACAATCAGTTCGGTGTATTCCCTGGGAAGCCCAGGTATGCCGTCGGCGTAGTCCTTGCGGAACTGCCCTATCTGCCGCATCTCAATCTCACGGTTGCAGTTATAATAAGGTTCGAACTCCTTCAGCAGACTGTCGCGCTCGTGTTTCACCAGTTCTCCGCTCTTGTAGATGGGGAAGTCGAAGGGGGCGGTGAAGTCGGCGTAGCGCCAGGGCTTGCCCTGCTCTATCTTGAAGTTGGCTTCTTTATCGCGCGGCATGGCCCACACAATCAGAGCAATGGTGCCGACCACCATTAAAGCCCTTATGAGCAGGTTGCGCCAGTATGTGCTCTCTATTATTTGCTTATTTTTCATACTTTTCTTGGGTTTACGCTGCAAAGTTACAAAATAATTCATAATAGACAACCGATAATTGATAATAATTTCGTATCTTTGCACGCAAATTACGAGAAAACTATGTCAGAAAGAAGAGTCAGAGTACGTTTCGCCCCGAGTCCTACGGGTGCCTTACATATTGGTGGTGTGCGCACCGCATTGTATAATTACCTGTTTGCCAAGCAGCATGGCGGCGACTTGGTGTTCCGCATCGAGGACACCGACTCGAACCGCTTTGTGCCCGGCGCCGAGGAGTATATCATCGAGTCGTTCAAGTGGCTCGGCATCAAGTTCGACGAGGGTGTCAGCTTCGGCGGCGACAAAGGTCCGTACCGCCAGAGCGAGCGCCGCGACATCTATAAGAAATATGTGCAGCAGCTGCTCGACGACGGCAAGGCCTACATTGCCTTCGACACCCCTGAGGAGCTGGAGGCGAAGCGCGCCGAAATACAGAATTTCCAGTACGACAGCCACACCCGCGGCCAGATGCGCAACTCGCTGACGCTGCCGAAGGAAGAGGTCGGCCAGTTGATTGCCGACGGCAAGCAGTATGTCGTCCGCTTCAAGATTGAGCCGGGCCGCGAGGTGCTGGTCAACGACCTGATTCGCGGCGAAGTGCGCGTGAAGACCGACATCATCGACGACAAGGTGCTCTTCAAGAGTGCCGACCAGCTGCCCACCTACCACCTGGCCAATATCGTCGACGACCACTTGATGGAGATTACTCATGTCATCCGTGGTGAGGAGTGGCTGCCGTCGGCACCGCTCCACGTGCTGCTTTACGAGGCCTTCGGTTGGGCCGACACCATGCCGCAGTTTGCCCATCTGCCGCTGCTGCTGAAGCCTGACGGCAAGGGCAAGCTGTCGAAGCGCGACGGCGACCGGCTGGGCTTCCCCGTGTTCCCGCTGGAGTGGCATGACCCGAAGACGGGCGACGTGAGCCGCGGCTACCGCGAGGACGGCTACTTCCCCGAAGCCGTCATCAACTTCCTCGCCCTGCTGGGCTGGAACCCCGGCACTGAGCAGGAGCTCTTCACGCTTGACGAACTGGTGCCGCTATTCGACATCACGAAGTGCTCGAAGGCCGGTGCGAAGTTCGCCTACGACAAGGGCATCTGGTTCAACCATGAGTATATCCTGAAGAAGTCGCCCGAGGAGATTGCCCGTCTGTGGCTGCCAGAGGTGCAGCAGCACTGCCCGCAGGAGACCTTGGAGCGCGTGACGAAGGTCTGCGAGATGATGAAGGACCGCGTCTCGTTCGTCAAGGAGCTGTGGCCCCTGTGCTCGTTCTTCTTCGTGGCTCCCACGGAATACGATGAGAAGACGGCGAAGAAGCGCTGGAAGGAAGACTCGGCAGCTCAGCTTACCGAGTTGATAGGCGTGCTCGAAGGCATCGATGACTTCTCGCTTGAGAATCAGGAACAGATAGTCCACCAGTGGATTGAAGAGAAGGAGTATAAGCTCGGCAATATCATGAACGCCTGGCGACTGACGCTGGTCGGCGAGGGCAAGGGTCCGGGCATGTTCGACATATCGGCCTTCCTCGGCAAGGAGGAGACCATCCGTAGAATGAAACGTGCCATTGAAGTGCTTGGCTGATGCTCTATAACCTGATCATATACCTCTACCTCTTGGGCGTGGCGGTCTATAGCCTGTTCAACGAGAAAGTGCGCAAGATGTGGCGCGGCGAACGTGCTGCCTTCGGCGTACTGAGGGAGAAGGTTGACCCTACGGCCCGCTACGCCTGGTTCCATGCCGCCTCGCTCGGCGAGTTCGAGCAGGGGCGCCCACTGATGGAACAGCTGCGCCGCGACCACCCGGAGTATAAGATTCTGCTGACGTTCTTCTCGCCCTCGGGCTACGAGGTGCGCAAGGACTACGAGGGAGCCGACATCGTCTGCTACCTGCCGCTCGACACCATTACCAATGCCCGCCGCTTCCTGCGGCTGATACGTCCCGAGGTGGCGTTCTTCATCAAGTATGAGTTCTGGTACAACTACCTGCATATCCTGAAGCACCGTAATGTGCCCGTCTACAGCGTTTCGAGCATCTTCCGTCCCGACCAGATATTCTTCAAGTGGTACGGTCGGCAGTACGGGCGCGTGCTGAACTGCTTCACCCATTTCTTTGTGCAGAACGAGGTGAGTCGCGAGCTGTTGGCGAAGATTGGCATTACCTGCGTCACCATCACCGGCGATACCCGCTTCGACCGCGTGCTCCAGATTAAGGAGCAGGCTAAGCAGCTGCCCGTGGTTGAGCAGTTCGTGGGCGATTCCCCGAAGGTGTTCGTCGCCGGTTCGTCGTGGCCGCCCGACGAGGACATCTTTATCAAGTATTTCTGCGAGCATCCTGAGTGGAAGCTCATCATTGCGCCCCACGTCATCGGCGAAGACCACCTTCAGCAGATAGAACGGAAACTGGAAGGCTGGAACGTGCAGCGCTATACGAAAAATGCCCCCCTCTCCGCCCCCGAGGGGACTACAAATGTGTTGCAGCAAGGTAACGAAGCCCCCTCGGGGGCCGTAGGGGGGTCTCTCATCATCGACTGCTTCGGCCTGCTTTCGAGCATCTACCGCTATGCCACCGTCTGCTACGTCGGCGGCGGCTTCGGCGTGAGCATTCACAACACGGTGGAGGCCGCCGTGTGGGGGCGCCCCGTCATCTTCGGCCCCGAGAACGAGAAGTTCCAGGAGGCACAGGAGCTGAAACAGTGCGGCGGTGGACTGGAAATCAGCGGCTACGACGACTTCGCACGCATCATGGACCGTTTTGCTGCTGATGCGACAGCCCTTCAGCAGGCCGGCAAGGCTGCCGGCGACTACGTGATGGGCAAGGCTGGTGCGACCACCAAGATTCTTGCGGCTGCCCAATTATAACATGAAAACTATGTGGATGATGCTGTTCATGGTGCTGCCACTGCTGGCTCTCGTCTACTTGTCGTGGCACATCTGGGTATTGTTGCCCGTGGCAAAAGTGTGGCGACTGCTGGTCATCGTCCTCGGCGTTGGCTCGTTTCTGCTGATGTTCCTCAATTTCGGCCGTCGTTTCGACAGCCTGCCGCTCCCGGTGGCTCAGGCGTGCTATGAAATCAGCACGTCGAGCATCTTCATCCTGATGTATCTCGTCATCGTGTTCCTCGTGCTCGACCTGGGGCGGCTCGTCCACTTGGTGCCCCGCTCGTGGCTCTGTCAGAACGGATGGTCGGCGGCTGCCATCGTAGTGCTTATCTTCGGCATCTTCCTCTATGGCAACCTGCACTATAAAAATAAGGTACGCGTAGAACTGGACCTGCAGACCGACAAACCGCTGCCTCGCGACTACAGGGTTGTGATGATGAGCGACCTGCACATAGGCTACCACAATCCCCGCAAGGAGCTGGCACGCTGGGTTGACCTCGTCAACGCCGAGCAGCCTGACTTCATCCTCATTGCCGGCGACATCATCGACGGTTCGATGCGCCCGCTTTTGGAGGAGCATATGGCCGAGGAGTTCCACCGCCTGAAGGCTCCCGTCTATGCGTGTCTCGGCAACCACGAATACTACAGCGGATGTCCCGAGGCCCAGCAGTTCTACCGCGATGCCGGCATCCGCCTGCTCATCGACAGCACCGCCGTCGTCGACTCCGCCATCATCGTCATCGGCCGCGACGACCGCACCAACAGGCGGCGTAAGCCATTAGCGACAACAATTGCTCAAACTAATGAAGCCCCCTCGGGGGCCGTAGGGGGGGCTTTTACCATCGTCCTCGATCACCAACCCTACAACCTCGACCGCGCCGAGAAGGCCGGTGTTGACTTCCAGCTCAGCGGCCATACCCACCGCGGACAGGTATGGCCCATCTCCTGGATTACCGACCACGTCTACGAATGCTCGTGGGGCCCGTACCAGCGCGGCGCCACCCGCTACTACGTCAGCAGCGGTATCGGCCTCTGGGGCGGCAAGTTCCGCATCGGCACCCAGTCAGAGTACGTCGTGGCGACGCTTCACTCCTCCTCTAAATAATACTTGGAATATGCCACGTAGTGCTTGGCGTTGTCGGTCTGGCCAGGGCTGACGGGCTTCAGGTACTTGGCAGGTACGCCGCCCCAGATTTCGCGTGGCGGTATTTTTGTGCCTTGCAGCACCAGGGCGCCGGCAGCCACGATGGAGCCTTCGCCCACCTCGCAGTTGTCGAGCAGGGTGGAGCCCATGCCGATGAGCGCACCGTCGTGGATGGTGCAGGCGTGGACGGTAACGTTGTGGCCGATGGTCACGTCGCTGCCGATGTGGGTGGGACCAGTGTCGTGGGTCACGTGGACGCAGGAGCCGTCCTGGACGTTCGTCCGGTCGCCAATGGTGATGGGTGCCACGTCGCCACGAACGACGGCATTGAACCACACAGAGCACTCGTCGCCCATGGTGACGTCGCCCACGATTGTCGCATTCTCACTGAAATAGCAGTCCTTGCCCCACTTCGGGCTAAGGCCGCGGTAAGATTTAATCAAAGCCATAAGTGGGTGCAAAGTTACAATTTATTTTCCGTTCAGCGAAATGTTTACGTCCAAAACTTCCTCTATTGACTCAACTATGTCGTCGAGTTGCTCGCCGGTGAAGTCGCCCGTGAGATGGCGCGTGGTGTCGCTGGCCTGCAGTTCCACGCCATAGAACTGACCTATCTCGGCAAGCACGTCCGGCAGTGGCGTGTCGACGAAATGGAAGCATGGCGCAGCCAGGTCGTCGGCGGATGCTGTTGCTGTCACTTCAGTATTCACCGGCGGCCGCTCTCCTGTGGCAGAATACGCCCCGCCCCAGACACCAAGTCGCCATGACACAACCGCAGCCATGACCACCAGGCACAGCAGCGAGGCCGCAACAGCCACGATGCGGCGCAGGGCGATGCGTCGTGCGGGACGTCCGGCATCAATTCTGTTCATCGCCTCCTCGGGCGAGAACCGGTTCTTCTGATAATGCTGGAGAACGAAGTCCAGCTCTTTGTCTTTCTGTGTCTTTATCATTTCTACAGGTATTTAGTGTTATTCCTTCCGTTGCATCCAGCCGCTTTCGCTGACGCTGTAGGCTCCTACTACACCGATGCCTCCATGCACGTTGCTGTAGGTGGGCTGGAGCATGGTAAGTCCAAATTGGGCCAGATCGTTGTTGTCAATATCGTTGATGCTCTTCACGTAGCGATACATCTCCGGCGTCAGGTGGTAGAGCTGCACCTGATAGCACAGGGGGCGCGAGGTGTAGGTGTCAAGCGGCGACTGGACGTGATTCGGCCAGATATTCAGGTGGAGGGTATAGGTCAGCCCGCTGATTTCGGCATCGCTGAAGATGCAGAAGTTCTGATAGTAACCGCTGGCGAAGCCGAAGACATCGTCCAAATCACTCAAGGGACGCAGCAGCGGCTCGCTCGTGGTGAGTATCTTCGGGTGGCTGTATAGAGAGTCGGGCCATTGATTGCCGATGGCCGTATCGCCGCCATAGTGCTTGCAGCGCACACGCACGGCATAGTAGTCCTCGGTGTCGGCAGGGTCGGTGAAGATGGCTGAAAGCTGATACACTTCACGGCTTTCTCCCCAGCTGCCATCGTACACCTTGGTCTTTACGATGCTCTGCAGACTGACGGGAACCGTCTCGACCACCACCGTCTCGGCGCGGATGCTGGCATAGCCAGACGCGGCAGCCACCACCTCCACGCGGTCGCCGGGCTGGTGCGCTCCTATGACGTAGTATCGGCCGTGGGAGCGGGGCATTTGCCAGCGGTCATAGATACGATTCTTCCAATCGACGGTGCGCTGTTCGCCGTTTACCTTATATATAAAATGTGCATCTTCCACCTCAAGGTAGTCGTCCCACTGGCTCACCTTCGCACCTTTAGACATGGGGATGCTGTGGGTCACTTCAATCCAGGTGGTGTCCTCTGTCGAAGGGAAGCAATTCACCACCAGCTTAGCCTCCTCGTGCAGGTCGGCAGTATCGAACGTGTCCTTGCAACCTGCGAGCCATAGCGCGGCTACAAAACATAGGAAAAACTTCTTCATGGACTTAAAACTTAATGGTATAACTGAATGAGGGAATGATGGGGATGTAGCCGTAGGTCTTCACCTTGATGGCCCGTGTGTCGTGGTCGTCCTTCGCCTGCACCCATAGCGTGTTAAGGTGGCAGTAGGCGTTGTAGATGCTCCAGTTCCAGATGCGCTCACGACCGTGCTTGGTGCGGTGATGCAGGTTGAAGCCCAGGTCTAAGCGGTGGTAGGCCGGCATGGTTACGCTGTTGGGGCGCTCGTAGATGAAGTCACGGCGATTGGGGTCCTGTCCGTTGGTGTCGTAGTAATAGGAGTTGTCGAGCCAGTAGTCGTTGCGCCCAGGCATGGTGGCCAGCATGACCATCTGCGTGGGCAGCGTCATGCGGTTGCCCGTGTGGCAGGTCCAGGCGGCAGACATCTCCACCTTCTTCGACAGGTACAGGTGGGCAGAGATGTTCAACTTGTGGCGGTTGTCAAACTTGTCGTAGTACCAGTGGCCGTAGAAGTCGTCGAACTTGCGTTTGTTCCACGACAACGTGTAGGCGGCGTCCACCTGTATGCGCTCGTTCTTGTAGCTCGCATCAGCCTCCACACCATAGAAGAGTCCGCATCCGTCCATTACCTCGCTGTCCCACGAGGCAGCGGGCGGCTCCAGTCCCATCCAACTGTAGTACTGCAGCAAATGGCGCGTCTGCTTGTAGTAGCCTTCCATAGAGACCGTCCACTGACGGGCGGGCTGCATGTAGACACCGGCTGCTATCTGGTGCGAGCACATGGGACGGGTCCGCTCCGTGGTGGGTACCCAGTAGTCGGTTGGCAGGTCGAGAACGGAGTTGCTGATCTTGTGGACATACTGCGACATTACAGTGTAGCTGGCCTTCAGCGAGAGGTTCGGCCTCGGCTGATACTTCACGGCTACACGCGGGTCGGCACTGAGATAGCTCTTCCCACTGACGGCAAACAGCGACAGGTTGACGCCGCCCTGCACGCTCCAGTGGTCGCCCATCGTCAGCTGGTCCTCGGCGTAGACGGTCAGTTCGTGGCCCGTTTGACGGTTGCTGCTTCGGCTGCTGATGGTGTCGCCCTGATTGGTGTCCGAATAGAAGAACTGGCTCTTGGTCTGTGGACGGAACTGGTGGTAGGTGTAGTCGTGGCCGAAGCGTATGTGGTGGCGGGGCGAGGGGCGGTAGTCGAACTGTGCCCGGTAGCCTGCGTCATCGATGATGGAGTGTGTGGAACGCTCGTTGTGGCTGATGCTGGGTTCTTCGGGGATGCCATAGCACCAGTCGTCGCTGTAGCTAATGTTAGCGCGGTTGTGGGTATAGACGGCGGTAAAGTTGCCCATCAAGCGGGGGCTGAGCTTCAGATTCCAGTCAACGGCGGCGTTCAGGTTGCCCCAGCGTAGCCGGTTGCGGGTCTTGTCATGGTCGGTATGGTCATCGTTGCTGTCGTTCCATTCTTCGACGACCGTCAAGGCATCGCCGCCACTGTAGAGACTCAGGCTCAGCCGCTGGCGGTCGTTAACGATGTGCGTCAGCTTCAGGTTCAAGTCATGGAAGTTGTAGTTCAGGTTGCTTTCCTTCTTGTCGTTGAAGTGGTTGACGATAGCGAAGACTGGTTCGGTTATCAGGTCGAGCCACGAACGGCGCAGCCCCACGTTCAGCGAGGTTTTGCCTCGCTGTATCGGGCCTTCGCAGTGTATGCTACCGTCGAGCAGGCCAATGCGATAGCTGCCGTGCCACTCCTGCATGTTGCCGTCGCTGGTGCGCACATCGACCACGCTCGACAGGCGTCCGCCGTAGCGGGCGGGGAAACCGCTCTTGTAGAAGTCGACGTTCTTCACCATGTCGGCATTGAAAGAAGAGAAGAGACCTAGCGAATGGTTCACCGAATAGAGGGGTGTGCCGTCGAGCAGGAAGAGGTTCTCATCGCCGTTGCCGCCGTGTACGTAAAGTCCGCTGGCCAACTCGATGCCCTCCTGCACGCCGCTCATGCGCTGCAGGGTCTTCACCACGTCGGGCGATGAAAGGAGGGCAAACTCTGTCTTGATGTCGGCCTGACTCAGCGAGCGCTTGCCCATCTGCGTACCATAGACGGGGGAATTCAGGTCGCCCGTTACCACTACTTCGACTAATTGTTGACTTGCTCTCAACCAGATGTCTTTCACTTGGTTGCGCTGCAGGTCAACCGTCACCAACTGCTGCTCATAGCCCACGTAGGAGATTCGCATCTGGTGCTCGCCAGCAGGTAGCGTGAGCGAGTAGTAGCCATATTCGTTGGTCACAGTTCCCTGCCGAGTACTGAGGTCATAGACAGTGGCATTGATGAGCGTCTCGCCCTGTGGGTCGCGCACGTATCCACTCAGCGTATGGTTCTTGCGTCTGATGAGCAGCACCTGCCGTCCCTTTACCTTGTAAGATATATTTACGCCCGCATACAACTGCTTTAATGCCTCGGCTAAAGGGAGCCCATTATCAATGGCGGGCGCTGGTGAGCTGAGCGGTAGCTGCGAGTCGTACACAAAGTGTACGTCGTGGGCTTTTGCTATCGAGTCCATCTTGTGCTTGATCGATTGTGCTCTGGCGGTGCTCACTGACAAAAGGCTTAGAATTAACAATATCCACTTTATTCGATTCATCGTGCTCAGTCTTTATACCGCTAAGACGCAAAAGACGACGAATACCCCCACGGGCTATAGTAAAAAAGTGAGGAAAAAGCTGTTTTTGCGTCCGCGCAACTTTTTCATAGCACGACTTAGCAGGTGTTCCACGGTCTTGACAGAGATGCCCAGCTGATTGGCTATCTCCGCGTAGGTTCGTCCGTCGCGCTTGGCCATCAGCAGCACCTCACGCTGGCGAGCGGGTAGCTGGTCAATGATATCCCAGAGGGCTGCCTCGTTGACGGAGCGTTCCTGAGCCTCTTCGTCGCTTAGACCATCCAAATAAGCGGCGGTCGATGTATCGTCTATTGTCGGATGCCTACGCCTCAGGATGTCTATGCAGCGGTTGCGCACGGCAGCATAGAGCCAGGCACGGGCATTCTGCGGCTTCACGGTTTGCTCTAGTAAGCGTACAAAACAATCCTGTACGGCATCTTCAGCCTGCTCCGTATCGTGCAGATAGTGGAGTGCGTAGAGACACAGTGGACGGTAATAGTTGCGGAAAAGCAGACCAGTTTCTATCATCAGGCATATAAGAATAATCCGTCGATAGACACGTTCCCTATCGACGGATTCTTCTGCAATTCTTTCAGTCTGAAATTACAAGTTGGGATTCTCCGTCTTCCAGTCAGCCACGGCAGGAATGATGTCGAGACCGATAATCTCGTCGCGCATCTTCTGCAGGTGCTCGTAGGAAGCCTGGAGGGCTGCCATCTCCTCAGCCGTGCCTTCGGGGGCTGTGAAGTGTACGCCGTCCTTGTCGATGACGGTGGGCATAGCCATCATGACGTTCTTGAAGCCAAGCTCCTCGCTGTTCACGTAGCAGCCGGCAGGCCACTTGAACGGTTCGCCGCCCATGGCACCCTCAATCATCTTGACAGCCTGGTAGGCAGGGCTCTGGAACGAAGAGCGTCCGCGCAGCTTGATGATGTTGCTGCCGCCCTGGGTAGTCATGTGCTTGATCTCAGCCCAGCGCTCGTCGGAGAGGGGTAGCTCTGAGAGAGGCTTGCCGTCGATCATGGCCTTCGATGCGAAGACGGCCATCTGCTCGCCGTGACCGCCGTAGGTGTAGGCGCCCGTCACCTTGTCCTGGCGCACGCCGAACTCCAGTGCCAGCTGCTGCTGCAGACGGGTAGAGTCGAGGGCGGCCAGCGAGGTGAGCTGGTTGGGCTTCAGACCAGAGTGGATGAGCGCCGTGAGGGCTGTCACGTCAGCGGGATTGAAGATGACGACGACGTGGTTCACGTCGGGGCAGTACTTCTTGATGTTCTCACCAAACTCAGCGGCAATCTGGCAGTTGCCCTTGAGCAGGTCTTCGCGGGTCATACCCTCCTTACGGGGAGCGCCGCCACTGGAGATGATGTACTTCGCACCCGTGAAAGCCTCAGCGGCATCGACGGTATAGCTGATGTTTGCGCCGGGGAAGGCACAGTGACACATCTCGTCGTAAACGCCGTGAACGCCGGGTTCGTAGATGTCATAGAGACAAATGTTGTTGGTAAGGCCGAGCATCAGCACGCTCTGAACCATGTTTGAACCGATCATGCCGCCTGCGCCGACGATGACCAGCTTGTCGTTTGTTAATGTTGCCATGTTTCTTAGTGATAATTAAATTAGATTCGTGGTGCAAAGATAGTGCTTTTTGGGGAGTTAAAGGAGTTATTGGAGTTAAAAGGAGTTAATGACGAGCGTTTTTGTGAAGTTATTTGTACCTTTGTCAACTCTAAATAGCAAAACAAAGCTCAGTAGAAGCGATGAACGCGCCCCAACCCCGCGACAGCCGCGACGTGCCCCAGATGCACAAACGCAGTCAGTACCACGACTACCACGGCCGGGGCATCTACCTCGTCACCCTCTGTACCGAAGGGCGCCAGCCGCTCTTGGGCAGTCTGACGGGAAACGGTCCGGGCGAGGCAACCATAGAACCGACGGCCTTGGGCCGCGAGGTGCTGTGCTGCTGGCAGCAGATACCAACGATACAGCGGCAGATAGCCGAAAAGAAGGCGGCGAAGACGGGCCAGCCCTGCGAGCGTGACATCACCTTGTTGGACTGCCAGCTGATGCCCGACCATTTCCATGGCATCATCTTTGTCAGGAAGGAGATGGACGTTGCGTTAGGCGAGGTTATCAGGGGGTTCATGGTTGGCTGTACCAGGGCCTTTAACGGCGTTTCCCCGCAAGTATGCGGGGCACTGGACCAGGGGGCGGCGGTTCCGTGTAGCGCGGATTCGCGCGCAGAAAGCGGCCGGAGCGCCCCTCTGCGCCCCCTCTGGGAAAAGGGATACCACGACCGCCTGCTGCTGCACGAGGGCCAGCTGCAGAACATGATCGACTACGTCCGCGACAACCCGCGTCGTCTCATGCTTCGCCGCCAGCATCCCGAGCTATTCGTCGTCCAGCGGAACGTGCGCTTCGCCTACTGGAGCTTCTCTGCCATCGGTCAGGTGCGGCTGTTGGATGCGCCTCTTGTGGCGGTTCATGTGCGCCGCTATTTCACCGACCAGCAGCGCCGCGACTATATGAACGGCTGCATCCTTGCTGCCCGCCGCGGGGCCGTCCTCATCAGTCCTTTCATCAGCGAATACGAAAAGCGGGTGCGCGATGAGGCTTTCCGCGAGGGACTCTTCTGTATCCAGCTTTGCGTAGAACCTTTCACTGACTACCATAAGCCTGCCGGCGAACTGGTTGACCATTGCTCCGATGGCCACCTGCTGTTGCTCACCCTTTCCAGCGGTCCCCCTCACGCCCACCGCATCTCCCGCGACGAATGCTCCGCGCTCAATTCCTTGGCCGAGAGCATGGCCCGACAAAGCTTAGAAAACATCATAACACCACCAATATGCAAATAAGTAAGGAAACCTATATCCGCCGCCGTGCCCAGTTGAAGCGCGACATGGGCAGCGGACTGCTGCTCTTCCTCGGCAACGGCGAGGCGGCAATGAACTACGCCGACAATACCTACCGGTTCCGTCAGGACTCGACGTTCCTCTATTTCTTCGGATTGGACTACGCCGGACTGGCCGCCGTCATCGACGTCGACAACGACCGGGAAATCATCTTCGGCAACGAGCTGACCATCGACGACATCGTCTGGACAGGCACGATGCCGTCGCTCCGCGAACTGGCCGCCACCGTGGGTATCACCAATGTCCGGCCTATGAGCGAGCTGGCCACAATCGTTAAGGGGAAGTCCGTCCATTTCCTGCCGCCCTACCGTGGCGACCACCGCGTATGGCTGTGGGAACTCTTAGGCGTGGAGCCTGCCGCACAGCCCGCGAAGGCCAGCGTGCCTTTCATCAAGGCCATCGTCAGCCAGCGCAACCATAAGGACGAGGAGGAACTGCGGCTCATTGAGGAGTCGGTGGATCTGAGTACGCAGATGCACTTGGCCGCCTACCGCACCGTCCGCCCCGGCATCCATGAGAGCGAGGTGGCCGCCGTCGTCGAAGAGGTGGCCTGCCGTCCCGGTGGAGCATTAGCATTCCCGACCATCGCCACCGTACAGGGGCAGGTGCTCCACAACCACGGTTTTATTCATGACCTGAAGGAGGGCGACATCTTCCTACTCGATGCTGGAGCAGAGACCCGCTCGCACTATGCCGGCGACCTGTCGTCGTCGATGCCCGTGGGCGAGCGCTTTACCCAGCGCCAGGCCGAGGTCTACGAGATTCACCTGCGCAGTTTCTGGGCCGCGGTCGACAAGCTGCAGTTGGGACGCCCCTTCCGCGATGCCCATATCGCCGCCGCCACCGAGATTGCCCGTGGCATGAAGGAACTGGGCCTGATGAAGGGCGACCCCGCCGAGGCCGCCGAAGCCGGTGCCTACGCCCTGTTCTTCCCCTGCGGTCTGGGCCACATGGTAGGCCTCGACGTCCACGACATGGAGAACCTTGGCGAGCAGTACGTGGGCTATGCCGAGGGCACCGTGAAGTCTACGCAGTTCGGTTTCAAGTCGCTGCGCCTCGCCCGTCCCCTTGAACCGGGCTTCGTCTTCACCGTTGAGCCGGGCATCTATTTCATCCCCGAACTGATGGACAAGTGGGAGGCCGAGGGCCAGTTCCGCGACTTCATCTGCTACGACCGCCTCGGTCCGTGGCGCGACTTCACCGGTCTGCGCAACGAACTGAACTACGTGATGACCGAGCAAGGCGCCCGCCTTCTCGGCACCATTAAGAAGCCGATGACCATCGAGGAAGTCTATAAAGCAAAAATGCAATAAATGAACTACACCATCAAACATCCCGAAAACCTGGGCGGCATGAACGACCGCATACGCCGCCTGCGCCAGCAGAACTTTGATACGCCGACGACGCTCTCGATAGAGCGGGCGCTGATTGAGACGGCGTTCTATAAGGAGAACTACGGCACAATGCCGACACCCGTGCTGCGTGCCCGTAACTTCTACGAAATCTGCAAGAAGAAAACCATCTATATCGGCGAGGACGAGCTGATTGTCGGCGAGCGCGGACCGAAGCCGAAGGCCGTACCGACGTTCCCCGAACTGACGTGCCACTCGGTGGAGGACCTGCATACTCTGAACGAGCGGGAACTGCAGCGCTATACCATCTCGCAGCAGGACATCGACACCTACGAGCGCGAGGTCATCCCCTATTGGAAGGGCAAGACACAGCGCGAGCGCATCTTCAACCATGTCTCGAAGGAATGGGAGGAGGCCTACCACGCCGGTGTGTTCACCGAGTTCATGGAACAGCGCGCCGCCGGCCACACGGCCATGGACGGCAAGATGTACCACGAAGGACTCTTGGACGTGAAGGCCCGCATCGAGGCGAAGATTAAGAGTCTCGACTACATCAACGACCCCGAGGCCACTGACAAGCAGCAGGAGCTGGAGGCGATGTCCATTTCGTGCGACACCGCCATCCTCTTTGCTGAGCGGCACGCCGAACTGGCTGAGCAGATGGCCTCTGCCGAAACCAACAACCAACGGAAGAAGGAATTGCAGAAGATTGCCTCGGTCTGTCGCTGGGTGCCCGCCCATGCTCCCCGCGACCTGTGGGAGGCCATCCAGATGTACTGGTTCGTTCACCTCGGCACCGTCACCGAGCTGAACGGCTGGGACTCGATGAACCCCGGTCATATTGACCAGCATCTGTGGCCGTTCTATGAGCAGGGCCTGAAGGACGGCACGCTGACCCGCGACGAGGCGAAGGAGCTTCTGAG
This sequence comes from uncultured Prevotellaceae bacterium, assembly GCA_946184965.1. Lineage (GTDB taxonomy): Bacteria > Bacteroidota > Bacteroidia > Bacteroidales > Bacteroidaceae > Prevotella. The sequence continues at coordinate 29,597 of CAMHHO010000009.1, forward strand.
CTGTCTCTGGATCAAGTTCAACAACCAGCCCGCTCCGCCGAAGGTGGGCGTCACCGCCTTGGAGTCAGGCACCTACAACGACTTCACCAACATCAACATCGGCGGCGTGGACCGCAACGGACGTAGTGCCACCAACGAGCTGTCGTTCATCATCCTGGAGATACAAGAGGAACTGCACCAGCTACAGCCCGGCCTCTCCATCCACATCGCCCAGAACACGCCCGACGACTTCCTGTTGGAGGGCATCAAGGTCATCCGCCAGGGCCACGGCTACCCCAGCATCTTCAACCCCGACACTTATATAAAGGAACTCGTGCGCGAGGGCAAAACCATAGAGGATGCCCGCGAAGGCGGCTGCTCCGGCTGTATCGAGGTGGGAGCCTTCGGCAAGGAGGCCTACCTGCTGACGGGCTACCTGAACACGCCGAAGATCTTAGAGATAACGCTCAACAACGGCATCGACCCCGAGACGGGCAAGAAACTCGGCTTGGAAACCGGCGACCCGCGTACATTCCAGTCTTTCGACGAGCTGTACGACGCCTGGCACCGCCAGATGGTGTACTTCGTCAACCTGAAACTCTCGGCAAATAACTACATCGAGCGGATGTTCTCGCTCTATGCCCCAGCCACCTTCCTCAGTCTCTACATCGACGACTGCATCGAGAAAGGAAAAGATTACTACAGCGGCGGTGCCCGCTATAACACCACCTACATCCAGTGTACCGGTCTCGGCACCATCACCGACTGCTTCACCGCCCTGAAGAAGCACGTCTTCGAGGACAAACGCTACACGATGGACGAGATGCTGGAGGCATGCAGGAATAACTGGCGACCCACCCCCCTTTCGTCCCCCGAAGGGGACACAAATGAAGCCCCCTCGGGGGCCGTAGGGGGGGCTATGCGTGCCTACATCCGCAACCACACGCCCTTCTTCGGCAACGACGACCCCTATGCCGACGACATTGCCGTGCGCGTCTACGACGACCTGGTGCGCGCCATCGAGGGACGGCCCAACACCCGCGGCGGCCAGACCCACCTGAACATGCTCTCGACGACCTGCCACAACTACTTCGGCAGTGTGTGCGGAGCCACGCCCAACGGCCGCTATGCCCATTTCGCCATCTCTGACGGTACATCGCCTGCCCACGGCAGCGACACCCACGGCCCCACGGCCGTCATCAAGTCGCTCGGCAAGCTCGACCAGACGAAGTCGGGCGGCACGCTGCTCAACGTCCGCTTCGTTCCCCAACTGCTGAAGCGTGACGAAGACCAGCGGAAGCTCGCCTCGCTCATCCGCACTTACTTCAAGTTCGGCGGTCACCATATCCAGTTCAACATCGTCGACACGGCCACCCTGCACGATGCCCAGCAGCACCCTGATGAGTACCGCGACCTGCTGGTGCGCGTCGCCGGCTACAGCGACTACTTCAACGACATGACCGAGCAGTTGCAGAACGAAATCATCGCCCGCACGGAGAACGACGAGTACTGATTGCAGGAACAACATCTAATTTTAAATCCGTCATATCCGTCACAGCTACGCAAATATCAGATAATCAGGTGGATATGTGGTGACGGATGGCGGTGACGGATGACGGATGCACGGCGCATTCCCGTGCCCCTAACCTCAGTGCAAAATGTTCACGGGCGGTGAATCATCGTTCACCGCCCGTGAATCATTACAACCGTCGGAGCATGTAGCCATCCGTCACCCGTCACCGTTATCCGTCACTACGTAACACGCTAAGAATGAGGCGTATAGGGCGAAGGTGACGGATTGACGGATTCTATGAGAAAACCGTGTTGATCAGTGCTTTTCCGAGGATGACGGGCAGCCTCTTCCAGACGGAATGGTAGACTTTGATTTCTTCCATTGCTTGCACTGTTGATGGTTTATCAGAACCCACTTGGAATCTGGACATCGTAGACGGGGACATCGGTGCCGAAGAGCTGCTGGAACGGCTTGGGCAGGCCCGAGCGCTTCCACAGTTCCTCGACGAAGGTGCCGTCGCCGCGGTCGAACTTCAGGATGAAGGTGTCGTCATTCTTCCAGGTGATGGTACACTCGTTGTTGTCGCCCTCCTTGATGCAGTTGTCCGACTTGACCACCAGCGGTTTGTAGAAGACGGTGCCGCCCGTCAGCTGCTGAGGCGAGCAGAAGAGGAAGGTGACGTCCTTCTCGCCGTAGACCTTGAAGAGATGAGTTGTCGGGGCTTTCAGGGTGCGCTCGCCGTCCACCAAACCGTAGTTGCCCACCATGCGCCAGCTGCCGGCAAAGCGGTGCGTGGCTTTTTTGTGCTTCATCTGCAGCATCTCGATGCTTCGCACCATCTGTGGCTCCATGTTCTTGCGGTCGTAATACTCGGTGATGAACTCGTTCATCGGGAAGACGGCACCCTCGTAAGGTCGCAGGTTGTTGTACCACTTCAGCGTGAAGCGGTCGTCGTAGCCGTCGTAGATGCGGGTGCCCCGTCCGTTCTCGCCCACCGGCACGTCACCGGTACAATTGTAAGGGTGTGGCTCGTCCATCCGCATGGAGTAGACGTAGTCCTGCGGCGTGTTCTTATGCACCATCAGCGTCATGGGGACGTAGTCGGTGCTGAGTTTGTACTGCACCATCTCGGGCACGTGGTCAGGGCGTCCGTTTTCGTAGCCTAAGCGTTGCAACTTGAAGAGCCCGCGAGGGGCCACGTTCTGGGCCGTCAGGCCTGTGGCGGCCATCAGCATGACGGCCAGGAGTGTTGTGAGTCTTTTCATTTTCTTGTTTTTTTTATGGTTTGTTACTTCTTAGTCTTTTTCAGTCGTATGACGGACGGAAAGTCAATGTCGTCGATGTTGCGCAGCCTCTCATAGCCTGGACATTCGGCGTAGAAGCGTGTGGCCTTGCGCGGCACCCAGAAGGAGAAGCGGCCGGCGGAGTCGGTCGGTGCGCCCGCCCCTGCACCATAGATGCCCACCCAGGCGTCGGCTATCGGTTTGTCATCCTGGTCAACGACGGTGCCTGTATAATGATTGAGCGTTTGCTGTAGTGCCGGATGCTGGCTGACGTAGGCATCGCTGAGCGTGTCGGGCTTAGTCTTCAGCTCCAGCACTGGGCAGTCGATGTCAAAGGTCTGTTTCGCTCCATAAATGCTCCATGTGCTTTCATGGGTGACCAGTTCGCCCCGCTGGTAGTAGAACTGCTTGGGTCTGTGGTTGATCAACCGGCACAGGGAGTCGGGCAGCTGCTGTCCGTTGGTGATGACGACGATGGAGTCGTTGTTCTTGCGGGGCGGCTTGTCGACGGCTATCAGACTGGCCACCACCTGCTGGAACGCGTTGCCGATGAGTGAGTCCTTGCGGCTCACATTGCCTGTGGCGACGGCTCCCTTCAGGTCGTTGACAAAGCTGACGAGTGCATTTTCCTCGCGGTGCGACTTGGCCCGCCGTCCGTCGATGAAGAACTCCCACTTCGTTCCGTCCAGGATTAACACCTCGCGGTCCTCGGCATCGTGGAAGGCCGATGTCCAGACGGCCCGCAGCATCCACGCCTGATCGTTGCTGACGGGGAGCGAGGCGGTTTTCACGCCAGGTGCCACATAGTCCTTTGGCCGCTTCCGCATTTCCCACTTCGAGTGGTTCTTATATTTCTTCAGCTTATGCCAAGCCCTGTACGTGGCGTGCCAGAGGCTTTTCTCGACTTCGCGGTAGACGAGGGTGTGGGCCACGGAGTCGTAGGTCAGCGTCCATTCGGTTGAAAACGAAGGTATGCACTCCACGCCGAAGGCTGCTCCCTGCGGCATCAGCAGCCGTGTCTTCTCCTGGTCGTAAAGCACTGTCTGCGGATTCTCTTTCCGCCACGACCTGTCTGCGTTGTGTACCCAGATGAGTTTGCCCTGCGCAAGCCCTGCCATCGGCAGTAGCATCATCGCCGTGGCTATCAGCCATTTTCCTGTTCTGTTCATTATCATCAAGCAATTCGTCTAATTCGTCTAATTCGTAGTCTTATAAAAAATCATCATCAAGCAATTCGCTTCATTCGTATAATTCGTAGTCTTAAAAAGGAGTCACTGCTTCCAGTTCTTCGGTATCCAGTATTCGCCGTCCACTTCGAGCCTTAGGACGTAGAGCGTGCCGTCGCGGTCGAGGTCGGCCATGAGGAAGCTCGACTCGGCAATCTCGTTGACCAGCAGCTTGGTGGTGTTCTTCACGCCGCTCAGCTTGAAGTGGCGGTCGGTGTACTCCAGCACGCAGCATTGCGTCGGGTTCTCGTCCAAGTGGCGGTTGGCGGCGTCGAGCAACGTGCGGTAAAGGGCAGCAGCGCCCTCGTCGGCCTTAATGACGTAGAGCGTGCCGCGCGACTCGCTCTTCCCTTTCGACTTCGGCAGCAGGTAGTCCGTATAATAATAGGTGGTGGCCTTGTCCACCGGCTGACCGGCCTCGTGGCGGTAGTGTACGGGCGTCTTCCGGGCGTTGAGGGTGCCAAGCAGACTGTCCAAGGGCGCGATGACGAAGTGGTAGTACGTGCCCTGCGCCTCGTTCAGCTGGGTAGCCATGGCGATGAGGTTGCCGTGGTGCTGCACGTAGTCGAACATCACGGCCTCGCGGGCACCGAAATACATGCGGCGGTTGTTGCCCTGCAGCAGGTTGTAGAAGTTGCGCTCCTGCAGCATGTAGGGGTTGCGGTAGAGATAGGCGTGCGTCTTCTTGAAGTCGTTGTAGTCGTTGGTCCAGGTGCTCGACTGATCGGCCACGCGGGTCAGGTCGAGCACGTAGTCGTCGTTGTTGCCGTAGCCGCGAAGGGCGATGGAGTAAGTGATGGTGTCGTTGCCGTTGCGGTGGCACTCGTAGCGGTAGGACTCCACGGCGTGGCGGGCCAGACTGTCGAGGTAGACGCAGACCGTATTGGCCAGCGGCAGGTCATGGTCGAAGGCCACGTTCCAGCGCCGCGACAGGTGGTACTTGTCGTTGATGCGCGACACCGACACCTTGGCGCCGTGGGCCGCGAAGTCGTCCATCAGCCGGTTCATCCACAGTCCCTGTGCCGTCGAACCGACGGTGCCGACGGTCAGCATTAACAGCAAAATGGGTATTCGTCTCATAGGCTTATTCCGTTTCAAAGAGTTCTTGGTTCATGATGGCCAGAGCCGTGCGCAGTTCTGCGCCCTGCTGTTGCACGGCGGCCATGTCGATGTTGAGCAGGTCGGTGGCCGGGTCGTCTATTTCGGTAACGGCTTCGGCTACAGCTTCACCCTCGCCGACAGGCACTTCTTCTTCCACTGCTTCCACAGCGTCGTGCGGTTTTGCCGCACGAACCTTGCGTGCTGGCTTGGGAACTTCAGCGACGACGGTCACCTGTTGCGTCGTTTCCTCCACAGCCGGTTGCGCCGTGGGCTTCGGAGCCGGCGTTTCCTTCTTTGCCACCGTCTCAGGCTGGCTTTCTCTTTCAGGCAGATACCACCAGAAGCCCAGCAGCACCAATATGGCAGCTGCCGCCGACAGCCACCAGCGGTGGTGGTAATGCCTGATGGGTACTTCGTGCGCCGCCGGCTGTCGGAAACCCCGGAACATCACGGCGTATGCCGCCCACGCTTCGGGAATGTCCGTCCGCGTGCAGAAGTAGTCGGTCAACAGCCGCTCCTCCTGTTCGCTGGTTTCGCCCGCCATGAACCGGTCGAGCAGGTCGTTTATCTGTTTGTCTGTCATCATCGCTGTTTATTGATTAGTTCTATCATCCGTTTTCTGGCTTTCGAGAGCGTGCCCCGCACCGACGACTCCGTCATTCCCGTGATGGCCGCTATCTCGGCGAAGCTCATATCCTCGACGTTGCGCATCTGCAGCACCGTGCGCCAGTTGTAGGGCAGTTGCGCCATCGCCTGGGCAAACAGGCTGTCGGTCTCGGTCGTTTCCAGTCGTCGTTGCGGCGTGTCGTCCGTGTGGTCGCCCTTCCACCCCAACAGTTGCAGCAGGGGGTGCCGTCGCTTCTGTCGCCGCCGGTTCTGTGCCAGGTTGCGGGCCGTGGTTGCCGCGTAAGCCAATAGCCGCTCCCTGCCGCCATCCAACTGGTCCAGCCGTTCCCACATCCTGAGCATCGTCTCCTGCGCCACGTCTTCGGCCTCCTCGCTGGCGACCACCGTCGTCGCAGCCTCCACGGCTCGCCGCCGCAGTTCTGCCGCCCAGGATATGTACGTCTCTCTGTCCATCTGCTACTATATACACCAAAGTTTGCGAAATGCTACGCAAAATTAGCATTTTCTTTTGGAATGTCCAAGAAAAAAACTACCTTTGCAACAAAAACAGGAAAGAAATGCTCATCTTCGACATCAAGCGCTATGCCATCAACGACGGACCGGGCATCCGCACGACACTCTTCATGAAGGGGTGCCCGCTCCGTTGCGTCTGGTGTCATAACCCGGAAAGCTGGTCAGCAGAGCCGCAGGTGCTCTTCAAACAGTCGAAGTGCATCCGCTGTGGTACGTGCAACGAACCGGGCTTCACCGTGGACGACTGCCCCACCACCGCCCGCGAATTATGCGGCCGTGAGTACACGATGGACGAGCTGATGGCCGAGATTGAGAAGGAGCGCGACATCATGGAGGACAGCGGCGGAGGCGTGACCCTCTGTGGTGGCGAACCGCTGATGCACCCCGACGATGCACTGGCAATCCTACGTGAATTGAAGCGACGCGGCTTCCACCGCACCGTCGATACGACACTCTACGCCCGGCCGGAGGTGGTCGATGCCGTGGCAGCCGAATGTGAGCTGCTGCTGGTCGACCTGAAGCTGATGGACTCGGAGAAGCACCGGCGCTACACGGGTGTCGGCAATGAGTTAATCCTTGAAAACATACGCCGCGTGGCTATGGCAGGAAAGGACTTCCGCATCCGAATCCCCCTCATCGAAGGCATCAATGCCGACGATGAAAATATGGAGGCAACCGCCCAATTCCTCCAGTCACTTTACTCCCCTCCCTCACAGGGAGGGGCCGGGGTTGGGTCCGTCCACCTGCTGCCCTACCACGACGTAGGCAAGGACAAGCATCGCCGTATGATGCCCCCGACACCCTATAATCCAGAGGGCTTCCCGATGGCCGTCCCCTCGGATGAAACGCTACGCCGCTGTTGTCAGCTGTTGGAGGCTCACGGACTGCAGGTGGTCATTGGCGGATAATAACAATTGTAAATTAAAAACCAAGACTATGAATAGAAAAACTTTTTTAATTGCGCTCGTCTGCTGCGGCTTCCTGACAACTCATGCCCAGCTTCAGACCAACGCCGGTATCCAGTACCTGCAGTGTATGCAGAAGGACGTCTCGACCGACTTCTACGACCTGTCGAACACCTATTTCCTGGCCGACTCGCTGGCATCATTCGATGCGGCGAAAGGCGAAGGACTTGTCAACTGGAAACGCTACCGGCTGTCGCCCCGTCAGGCGTTCAACCTCAATGGCTACTGGCCCGTCCGTATGCAGATGCTCGACTTCCCCGATGCGGCCTACGACAACGACCCTAACCTAAGGATTTCCATTGAGTTCATCTCGCCCAAGGCAGCCCGCATCCGTTTGCTCACCACGCCCATCGTGCCGAAGAATACCGATGCCGACGACCCGATGTTCTGTGACGGCTTCAAGCAGCGCTCCAGCAAACCCTCATGGAGGAAAGGAGAAAACGCCCAGACCATCAGCTACGGCACCGACTACGGAAGCATCGAGATTCAGCGTTTCCCCTTCCGCTTGGTGCTGAAGGATGCGAAAGGCAAGATACTCACCCAGACGCGCCATATCATCGACAACGACTCCACACAGGTGAAGTTGCTGCCCTTCTCGTTCCTTAAGCGCGGTTCAGACAACTCACGCTCGGTGAATCCTGTCTTCCTGCTCTCGCCCGGCGAGCGTATCTACGGCTGCGGCGAGTCGTTCACCTCATTGAATAAGGTAGGCCAGAAGGTTCACCTCAGCGTCACCGACCCCCAGGGACCTGAGACCGACGGCATGTACAAGCCTGTGCCCTTCTACTTCTCCAACCGTGGCTACGGCATCTTCATGCACACGTCGGCTCCCGTCACCGCCGATTTCGGTGCCTCTTACATCGGCGCTCAGCGACTCTTCATGGCCGACGAGCAGATAGACCTCTTCGTGTTCTTCGGCTCCCCCAAAGAAATACTTGACGAGTACACCAACGTCACCGGTAAGTCGCCCATGCCGCCGCTATGGAGCTTCGGTACGTGGATGAGCCGAATCACCTACTTCTCGCAGGACGAGGGCCTCGACATTGCCAAGAAGCTGCGCCAGCACAAGATACCTGCCGACGTCATCCACTTCGACACCGGTTGGTTCGGCACTGACTGGCAGTGCGACTATGAGTTTGCCAAGGATCGTTTCGAGGACCCCGTAGGGATGCTGAAGCAACTGGCCAAGGACGGCTTCCATACCTGTCTGTGGCAGTTGCCGTATTTTACGCCCAAGAACCGTTTCTTCAATGAGATTGTCCAGAACAATCTCCACATCAGGAACGCAGCGGGCGGTATGCCCGTCGAGGATGCCATTCTCGACTTCTCCAATCCCGGGACGGTCAGCTGGTACCAGCAGAAGATTACGAACCTGCTGAAGCAGGGCGTCTCGACCATCAAGTGCGACTTCGGCGAGGCGGCCCCCTACAACGGCTTCTACCACAGCGGCCTCGGCGGACTCTACGAGCACAACCTCTATCCCCTGCGCTATAACAAGGCACTCTGGGAAGCCGTTGAGGGTCAGTATCCCGGCGAGGGCATCATCTGGGCACGCTCGGCCTGGGCCGGCTCACAGCGCTATGCCCTGCATTGGGGCGGCGATGCGGCTACCAACAATATCGGAATGCTGGGCGACCTGCGCGGCGGTCTCTCGTTCGGACTCAGCGGCTTCTCATTCTGGAGCCACGATATGGGCGGCTTTGTGACGGCTTCGCCCGAGGACATCTACCGCCGTTGGCTGCCCTTCGGCTTCCTGTCGAGTCATACCCGTGCCCACGGAGCGCCTCCCACCGAACCGTGGCTCATCTCGGAGTCGTTCACCAAGGCTTTCCGCGAGTGTGCCGAGATGAAATACCGGCTCATGCCATACGTCTATGCTCAGGCCAAGGACTGCACTGAACGCGGTCTGCCGATGGTGCGTGCACTGCTGGTGGAGTTTCCCGAAGACCCTGGCGCCTGGCTCGTGGAGGACGAGTATATGTTTGGCTCGCAGATATTGGTGGCTCCGCTGCTGGAGAGCGGTGACAGCCGGACGGTCTACCTCCCCTCCTTTGGGTCGGGGGTAGGCTCTAAATGGATTGACTACCAGAGCGGCAAGGTCTACGACGGCGGCTACCAGACGCTGACGGCAGGCCGTATTCCCGCCATCATCCTCGTCCGCGACGGCAGCATCATTCCCCACGCTCCGCTGGCTCAGCGCACTGACCAGATACAGTGGGACAAGGTGGAGCTGAAGACCTACAAGGCGGCAGCACAACAGTGTACCGGCCTGATCTTCAAGCCTGGTGACAAAGCATTACAGAAAATCAAGAAATAAGGAAAGCATTATGGACAACATGGTAAACCAACGATTACAAGACCTCCGCGAGGTGATGCGGCGCGAACATCTGGCCGCGTTCATATTTCCAAGTACCGACCCGCATCAAGGCGAATACGTGCCTGACCACTGGAAGGGCCGTGAGTTTATATCAGGTTTCAATGGCTCCGCTGGCACCGCCGTCGTCACGATGGACAGTGCCGCCCTCTGGACTGACTCGCGCTACTTTCTCGCTGCCGAGGAGCAACTGAAGGGCACGGAGTTCCAGCTGATGAAACTGAAGGTTGAGGGCACGCCGACCATCGCCCAGTGGCTCAACAGTCAGATTGTGGCTGGCGGTTCTACCGCTAGCACCGAGGTCGGCATCGATGGCTGGTGCTCGTCGGCCAACAGCGTGAAGGAGCTGATAGCCGACCTCAGGAAGGAGGGCGGCATGACGCTGCGCACCAATCTGGACCCGCTGAAGCTGATCTGGCGCAACCGTCCGGCTATACCCGAGAACCCGGTGGAAATATACCCGATAGAATATGCCGGCGAAACGACGGCCAGCAAGATAGCCCGCATCCGCAAGGCCCTGCGCGAGAAACACGCCGACGGTATGCTGATGTCGGCCCTCGACGACATAGCCTGGACGCTGAACCTGCGCGGCACTGATGTCCACTGTAATCCGGTATTCGTCTCTTATCTGCTCATCTCGTCGAAGGATGTCACCCTATATATAAATAAGGTGAAGCTGACGCCCGAGGTGTCGGCCTATCTGCAGCAGGAAGGCATCAAGGTCGATAGTTACGAGAACGTCGTGAAGGGTCTGAAGGACTATTTCGAGTACAACATCCTGCTCGACCCTGACGAAGTGAACTATGCACTCTATCAAGCTGTTACCCGCGAGAAGGTGGAGGAAGAATCGCCCGTCAAGCGGATGAAGACCGTCAAGAACGCCACCGAGATAGCGGGTTTTAAGTCGGCGATGCTGAAAGACGGCATCGCCATGGTTAAGTTTCTGAAGTGGCTGGATGAGGCCTGTGGGCAGAATGGGCATCAGGAAACGGAGATTTCCGTCGACCGGAAGTTGACGGCACTGCGCTCCGAGCAGCCACTCTACCGCGACATCTCGTTCGACACGATTGCGGGCTACGGCGCACATGCTGCCATTGTCCATTACGAGGCGACGCCCGAGACCGACATCCCCCTGGAGCCTCACGGACTGCTTCTGCTCGACAGCGGTGCGCAGTACTTGGACGGCACGACCGACATCACTCGCACCATTGCCCTCGGACCGCTGACCGACGAGGAAAAGCTGATCTATACGCTGGTGCTGAAAGGGCACATCCAGATAGAGTTGTGCAAATTCCCCAGTGGGGCCAGCGGTACGCAGATTGACATCCTGGCACGGGCAGCGATGTGGCGCGAGGGACTGAACTACCTGCACGGAACGGGTCATGGCGTGGGTACTTACCTGAACGTCCACGAAGGGCCTCACCAGTTCCGCATGGAGTGGAAGCCCGCCCCGCTCGTTGAGGGCATGACCATCACCGACGAGCCGGGCGTCTATCTCGCCGGCCGCTGCGGTGCCCGCACGGAGAACACGCTGCTCATCACGGCCTACAAGGAGACGGAGTTCGGACGTTTCCTGCAGTTTGAGCCGCTGACGCTCTGTCCCATCGACAAGCGCCCCATCATCCGTGAGCAGATGACGCAGGAGGAAATCGACTGGCTGAACGACTATCACCAGACGGTTTACGACCGTCTGTCGCCGCATCTTGACAGTGATGAGGTGAAGTGGTTGCGCGAGGCTTGTGAAGCTATCTGAAGATTATATTTCCTCCAAGGCGTAGTACTGATAGTCGCGCACGATACGGCGCAGGAAGAACTCATCGCCCGACTCGCGCCGATTGACACCCAGCAGCTGCTGCACCTTCTGCGACAGCTGGCTGATGCGCTCGGGCTGTTCGCTGTCGATGGCGCGACGGATGATGTCGACCTGCTCTAACGAGAGGTCAGCGGCCTGAGGGTAGGAGGGATGGTAGCCACGGGTCAGGTAATCGTACTCGTCGAGGCTGACCTGAATCTTGGAATAGCTGTGCAACTTGACAACCAGCGTGCCTGCCGCCATATCGCCGAGCCGCTGGTTGTTGCGGTTCAGAATCATCACCAGCACGCCGACGTAGCCTAACAGCGGGCCGTCGGCAATCATCAGCAGCCACCGCAGCAGGTAGGCAGCGGGCGAGGGTAGGGTGCCGTCGGCCATGATGACGCGCAGCATGATAAGTTTCTTGCCGATGGTCTGGCCTCCACTGAGCATCTCGCACAGCGGACAGTAAAACAGGATTGGCAGAACGACGAGGGTGATGATGGCCGTAGGGCCGAACTTAATGCCGGTAAGGCGGATGAAAAGCATCCACAGAAAGAAGTAGGCTATCTGCACCACCCAGTCGATGACCTGTGCCACCATGCGCTCGCCGACGCTGGCCGGTGTCTGGCGCAGGCGTACATATTGTCCGGTAACGATGCTCTTTTCTGCCATTTCGTCGGCAAAGGTACGAAATTATTATCAATTATCAATTGTAATTATAAATTTTTTCGTACCTTTGCACAGAATTATGAAGGAAGTCACGTTCATCAGACAGAACATCGAGAAGTGGCGCAGTGCTGAGCTGGTAGTGGATGCGGTCGGTGAGACCGAGGCCACCCAACTGGCCGACACCTACATCGACGTGACCAGCGACCTGGCCTTTGCGCAGACGCACTACCCGGAGTCGAAGATTACGCGCTATTTGAACAACCTCGCCTCGGCCCTTCACAACGAGATTTACCGCTCGCAACGCTACCGCTGGTCGCGGCTCGTGACGTTCTGGACCGACGAGGTGCCGCGCACGATGTGGGAGGCGCGGCGCGAGTTGCTGACTTCGTTCATTATATTCCTGGCCAGTGCCTTGGTGGGCATGCTGTCGCAGTTGTTCGATCCGGAGTTCTGCCGCATCATTCTTGGTGACAACTATGTGGACATGACGCTGCAGAACATCGCCAATGGCGAGCCGATGGCCGTTTACAACGGCGACCCTGAGAGCGATATGTTCAGTATGATTACGCTGAACAATGTCAAGGTGTCGTTCGTCACCTTCGTCCTGGGCGTGTTCACCAGCATCGGCACGGGGTTCATCCTGTTCCAGAATGGCGTGATGCTCGGCTCGTTCCAGACGTTCTTCGCCCAGCACGGCCTGCTGTGGCAGTCGGCGTTGGCCGTCTGGCTGCACGGCACGCTTGAGATTTCGGCCATTATCGTGGCTGGAGCTGCTGGCATAGCCATGGGCAACGGCTGGCTCTTCCCTGGCACCTATCCCCGGCTCGTGTCGTTCCGGCGTGGGGCGCGTCGCGGTCTGCGCATCGTGGTGGGTGCGGTGCCGTTGTTCGTCGTGGCGGGCTTTATCGAGGGTTTCTTCACGCGCCACACCGAGTGGCCCGATCTGCTGCGGCTGGGCATCATCCTCTGTTCTTTGGCATTTGTTATCTATTATTATATTGTATTACCTAAAAAGAAAAACCATGAGCTCAGAGAAACCATTGATTAAACTCTATCGCAAGAGAACGTTTGGCGACAAGCTGTCTGACACGTTCGACTTCGTCGGCGAGAATTTTCGCACGCTGTTGAAGTACATCACCTACTTAGTCCTGCCCGTTGCAATCGTGCAGACGTTCTGTATGAACAACTTTATGACGGGCTATATGGAGTCTATCACCGCAATTACAAGTGGCGGAGGCCGGAACTTTGCCGATATGCTGCAGTGGCTCTCGTCGATGGGCCTGTATATGTTGGTGCAGTTCGTAGCCATCATCTTGGTCTATGCCGTTTCTTACACGATGATGCAGCTTTACGAGCAGCGGTCGGAGCGGCTGAAGGGTGTCACTTTCGACGAACTCCGGCCTGGTGTGGTCCAGAAGTGCTTGCGCCAGCTGGTACTGCTGGTCACGAGTATTGCTATTTTTGTAGTCTTCGTCCTGCTGATGGCACTGCTGATAGCCGCCAGTCCTTACTTCATCTTGCCAGTCATTATCATAGCCGTTGTGGTGCTGCCACTCTTCGTATTGGTCTATCCCATCTACCTGTTCGAGGATACTGGCATCGTCAGCGCTTACGCCAAGTCGGTGCGTTTGGGCTGGAAGACGTGGGCCGGCATCGTTGGCGTCATGATTGTGCTCTACATCATCTCCTCCATCATCTCGGGCTTGATTTCCACACCGTGGTACATCATGGTCATGGCGAAAAACCTTCTTGCCACCCAGGGCAACACCTCGGGCTTTGTCTCGTCGTTCGGCTATACGGCCATTCAGTATCTGCTTGGTGTGGTGTCCAGCTTCGCCGGCAGTTGCATAATGGCATTGATGTGCATTGGCATCGCCTATCAGTACGGCCATGCCTGCGATAAAGTCGATGGCGTCGGCGTTGACCAGGATATTGAGAACTTCGAGACCCTCTAACCCACCACCCTTCACTCTTCACCCATCACCCTTTACCTTGCCCGATACCCTCGTCATAGACAGCGCGCAGATAGCCCAGTGGCAGGCTCAGCAGGACTTCGATTACAACCGCGAGTTGGTCGGAGGTGGGATGACTTTCACTGAGTGGCTGATGATGCAGGTCAGGGAGTTCCTAAATGACATCTTCGGAGATGCTGTCAACAGCACCGTCGTCCAGTGGGTGCTTGCCATCCTTGCCGTCGGTGTGCTGGGCTTCATAGCGTGGTATCTGTGGCGCCAAAACAGCGGCATCTTCCGGCGACAGGAACAGGGAGAGAATACTGATTGTGATGCCGAGGACACCATCTACGGCGTCGACTTCGGCACCGCCATCAGCCAGGCTGTTGCCAACAGCAACTTTCGCGAGGCCATCCGCCTGCGGTACCTCCAGACCCTCAAAGCCCTCACTGACGCTAGCCTCATCGACTGGCAACCCTTCAAAACCCCAACGCAGTACGTCCGCGAGTTCTCAGCTGCCTGTTCGCTGTGCAGCGGCGGTGCCGCTGTCCCAACCGCTGCTGCCCCCGCCGCATTCCGCACCCTCACCGCCCATTTCCTGCGCGTGCGGTACGGCAACTTCCCCGCCACCCGCCCACTCTATGACGAGGTGGAACAATTAGGAAAGGAGGTAGTCCGTGAACCGTAAGTTCTGGTTTCTTATCCTGGGTCTGACTGTGCTGATGCTCGTCTTGGAGTACCAGATGCCGCGCCGCTTCGTATGGGAGCCGACCTTTGCCCATGCCGACCGTCAGCCCTTTGGCTGCTACGTCTTCGACAGTGTGCTTGCCACCACGATGCCACACGGCTACGCTGTCTGTCGTAAGTCCCTGTCGCAGTTGGCTTTGGAGAAATCATCGCCCCGTTCCATCATCATCGTCCGTTCTCACGGCTCATTCCCTGAGGAGGTCAACATCGACACCCTCCTTGCCTTGGCTGCCCGAGGCAACCGCATTCTTTATGCGCACTCGTATTTCGATGATGAACTCTGCGACACGCTGAACATCTACTGTAACTCGAAGAATTATTTCAATGCTGCCGGTTTCCAGAAGACTTTTGGTCGGGAAATCCCTTCCGACAGCCTGTACTGGGTTGGTGACTCGGCACTCTATCCACCCTCTGTCACCTACATCCACCCGCAGTTCCTCAGTGCCTGCATCCTTGACACGCTCCCCGCCGTCCCGCTGGCCAAAATCAACAATTGGGAAGATATACGATTCGCGGAAGAGCACATCGACAAGGACAGCCCTTATATGAAGGCTGATCCGTCGAAAACCAAGGTGGCCGACGTCGTAGCCCTAAGTTATCCCATTGGTCGTGGTGAGTTGATCCTCGTCACCACGCCACTACTGCTGACCAACTACGGCATCCTTAACAATCCCGCCTACGTTCATCGTCTGCTGAACCGCCTGAAGGATTTGCCCGTAGTGCGCACCGAGGCCTATATGCCCAACTACGACGTGGCGGAAAGTTCACCCTTCCGAGAACTGCTGAAGCGTCCGCCCCTACGCTGGGCGCTCTACCTTGTACTGCTCGGCATCGTGCTGCTGATGGGCTTCAGTGCCCGCCGCCGTCAGCGTGCCATCCCCGTCGAAAAGCCGCCCCACAACTACCAGCTCGACTTCATCCGCCACATCGGCACCCTACAATACATGAAACAAAAACATAATAAGAGTATATGGAAGAAAGAAAAAGCTTAGACCTGACGGCCTTCGCCGAGAAGGTACAGACGCTGCGCCAGGCCATCGGCGAAGTTATTGTCGGACAGGACCAGAACGTCGAACTGCTGCTGACGGCCATCCTTGCCGGCGGTCACGTGCTGATAGAGGGCGTGCCCGGCGTGGCCAAAACGCTGTTGGCCAAGCTCGTGGCCCGGCTTATCGACGCCAAGTTCAGCCGCGTGCAGTTCACGCCCGACCTGATGCCCAGCGATGTGCTCGGCACCAGTGTGTTTAACATGAAGACGCAGGAGTTCCAGTTCCACGCCGGTCCGGTCTTTGCCGACCTCGTACTGGTCGACGAGGTGAACCGTGCCCCGGCCAAGACGCAGGCCGCCCTCTTTGAGGTGATGGAGGAGCGCCAGGCCACCATCGACGGCACCACGCACCCCATGTCGCCGCTCTACACCATTCTGGCCACGCAGAACCCTGTGGAGCAGGAGGGTACGTACAAGCTGCCCGAGGCGCAGACCGACCGCTTCCTGATGAAGCTCACGATGGACTACCCGTCGGCCGAGGAGGAGCTGCGCATCTTGCAGCGCCATCATGAGAACGCCACGTTTACCGACCTCAGCCGCGTGCAGCCCGTCATCACCAAGGAAGAGATTCTGCAGTTGCGCACCCTGCTCAGCGAGGTCTACGCCGAACAGTCGCTGCTGCAGTATGTGGTCGACATCGTCCAGCAGACGCGTAAGAGCCGCGTCGTCTATCTCGGTGCCTCGCCCCGTGCGTCGGTGGCCATCCTGCAGTCGGCCAAGGCCTACGCTCTGCTTCAGGGCCGTGACTACCTGACGCCCGACGATGTGAAGACGGTTGTGCCCGCTGTGCTTCAGCACCGCCTCGTACTCACCGCCGAGGCCGAGATGGAGGGCTATACGCCTCAGAAGGTCGCCCTCCGTCTGCTCGATAAAGTGGAGGTTCCCAAGTAATTGTTCCCTTTGCTGCAACACTGTTGCAGCATAGAAAGACTGCCAATGTACCTGCGTCGCCGCTTCTACCTCCTGCTACTTGCCGTCGCCCTCGTCACCGGCCTCGGTTATGCTTACGCCCCGCTGTTCACGGTGGGACGGCTGCTCACTTTGCTGCTGTTTATAGCCACCCTCGCCGACGTCGCCCTGCTCTGGCACCGCCGTGCCATCACCGCCGAGCGCCGACTCAGCACCCGCTTCAGCAACGGCGACGACAATCCTGTTACCATCAGCGTTGAGAGCACCTACCCATTCCCCGTACGCCTTGAGGTAATCGATGAGCTCCCCTTCCAGTTCCAGCAGCGCGACGCCACTTCCCACCTATCACCCATCACCCACCACCCATCACCCTTCACCTACTCTCTCCGTCCCACCCGTCGCGGCGTCTACGCCTTCGGCCACGTCCTTGTCTTCGCCTCTACGCACCTCGGTCTCGTCGAGCGCCGCTACCGCTGTGCCTCGCCCTGCGACGTCTGCGTCTACCCTTCATTCCAGAAACTGCACCAGTATGAGCTGATGGCCATCAGCCAGAACCTGCAGCAGCCAGGCATCAAGCGCATACGCCGCATAGGCCGCAATACAGAGTTTGAACACATTCGCGACTACCTGCGCGGCGACGACTATCGCACCGTTAACTGGCGGGCCACCGCGCGTCTCAGCCGTCCGATGGTGAACGTCTATCAGGACGAGCGGTCGCAGCAGGTGTTTTGCATTGTCGACAAGGGCCGTGTCATGCAGCAGGCGTTTGAGGGCATAACCCTCCTCGACTATGCCATCAACGCCTCCTTGGCACTCAGCTATGTCGCCATGCGCAAGGAGGACCGTGCCGGACTCATCACCTTCAACGATAACCTTGAAACCTTCGTGGCCGCCGACCGACGACCCGGCCATATCAACAAACTAATGGAGACGCTCTACGCCGAGCAGACCAACTTCGAGGAGACCGACTTCTCTGCCCTGTCGGTGGGTATTGGACGGCACATCAGCAAGCACTCCCTGCTGATACTCTTTACCAACTTCATGGGGCTCGTTTCCCTGCAGCGCCAGTTGGCGTTCCTACAGCAGATAGCCCGCCGCCATCGCCTGCTTGTCGTCTTCTTCGATGACGTGGAGCTGCAGCAGTTCGTTGCCTCTCCCGCTACTACCGACGAACAGCGTTGTCAGCACGAGGTTGCCGAGAAGTTCGTCGCCGAGAAACAACTCATAGGTGCCACCCTCCGTCAGTATGGCATTCTCTCGTTATTGACCTCGCCTCAGGATTTGACGGTCGATGTCATCAATCGTTACTTGGCTATGAGAGCCTTCTGAGTAGTTATTTTATAAAAAAATAGCTAAAAACTTGGTGGTTATGTAAAAAAGTAGTAACTTTGCACCCGCTTTTCGTGGCCCTTGGTCCGAAGCACTAAGTTTAACAATTAAAATTTTAAAGCAAAGCAAAATGATTATTGTACCAGTAAAAGAAGGCGAGAACATCGAGAAGGCCCTCAAGAAGTTCAAGAGAAAGTATGAAAAGACAGGTGTCGTGAAAGAGCTGCGTCGTCGTCAGCAGTTCGACAAACCGTCTGTTCTGAAGCGCCTGAAGATGGAGCACGCCATTTACGTACAGCAGCTCCGCGCCACAGAGGAATAAAAAAATCCTAAAAAATTTGGTGGTTCGAATTTTTTTCCGTAAATTCGTTGCCGAAAATCGTGAGTAAGTGAGAGCCGTGATGAAGCGTGCTTCATAAATGGCCGAACGTGAACGATTTATCTAGTATAGGAAGGTAACGTTTATGATAGTCGACCAGTTTCTGAATTACCTGCGCTATGAGCGGAACAGAAGTCCGCTGACAGTGCAGTGGTACGAAGAGAGTCTACGTGATTTCGAGACGTACATTCAGGAAGTGGACGATTGTCTTTCGTTACTAACGGTCGATGCTGATTTGATCAGGGGCTGGATGGAGCGCCAGATGGACGAGGGTAAAAAGCCCGCTACGGTAAACCGTGGATTGAGTGCTGTTAGGACGTTCTATCGTTATGCCTTGTCACGACAGCTCGTTGAGAAAGATCCTGCCTGTGGGATTACAGGTCCTAAGAAGCCGAAACCGCTACCGCAGTTTGTGCGCGAGGCAGAGATGGACAGGCTCTTCGACGAGAATTTGGATGGGGATAAATATAATAATGTACGTGCGCGTACCATATTATTATTATTCTACGAGACAGGTATCCGCCTGGCGGAACTGGTCAGTCTCAACGATGAAGACATCGACTTCGTGGCCATGCAGCTGAAGGTGACGGGAAAGCGCGACAAGCAGCGCATCATCCCAATCGGCGAGGAACTGGCACGGGCATTGACTGATTATATGGCACGTCGTGATCAAGAAGTGCAGAAACAGTCGAAGGCTCTGTTGCTGACCGGAAAGGGTGAGAGGATGAGCAGACAGCAGGTGCAATACCTGGTCAAGAAACATCTCTCGGAAGTCACTACGCTGAAGAAGCGCTCGCCTCACGTGCTGAGGCACAGCTTTGCAACAGCCATGCTGAATAACGGAGCCGGACTTGAAAGTGTAAAGAAACTGCTGGGGCATGAAAGCCTGAACACAACAGAGATTTATACGCACACCACGTTCGAGCAGTTGAAGCGAGTTTACAACGAAGCCCACCCAAGGGCATAACCTTATTTATAAACTATTAAAAAATAGGAGGTAACTATGGAAATTAAAATTCAGTCGATTCACTTCGACGCCACCGAGAAGTTAGAGGCGTTCATCGAGAAGAAGGTCGCCAAGTTGGAAAAATCATTTGAAGACATACAGAAAGTAGAGGTGCAATTGAAAGTTGTGAAGCCAGCTACCGCCCAGAACAAGGAAGCAAGCCTTTCTGTGGCCGTGCCGGGAAGCACTCTGTTCGTGGAGAAGACAAGTGACACTTTTGAGGAAAGTATAGACTTATGTGTCGACTCCATGAGGGCTCAACTTCAGAAATTCAAGGAAAAATTGAGAAATCACTAAAAAAAACTTGGAAAAGTTTTGGTAATTCAAAAATAAGTAGTAACTTTGCAGCCGTTTTCCGACAGGTCGTAAATCTGAAACAGAGAACGGCTGCTTAAGAAGCCTCTTTAGCTCAGTTGGCCAGAGCACGTGATTTGTAATCTCGGGGTCGTTGGTTCGAATCCGACAAGAGGCTCGAAAGGGAGGAAGACGACAGGCGAAAGTCTGATTTGGGTGGATACCAGAGTGGCCAAATGGGGCAGACTGTAAATCTGCTGGTTTTTACCTTCGGTG